>DASWBL010000127.1:0-3959 GCA_036390615.1 Steroidobacteraceae bacterium
TGACGACGTAGCCGATCGAGAGCATCGGGTAGGCGACGCTGACCTGCACGCGCGACAGCGCCAGCACCCACACCACCACGCTTATTGCATACAACAGCAGTCCGCAGAGGATCGGCACGCTGAGGATTGCCCGCTCGGCGATCAGCAGCGCGTTGCCGGCCGTGAAGGAAAGCCCGGTGAGCGTGCGGGCGCCGGCCTTGAGCAGCAGCTGGGCGGCCGCATTGAGCAGTACGCCGGTCAGCACCAGCGCCAGTTCCACGCCTTTCATTGGGCTGACACCGCGACCATGGTGGCCGAAGTGTATATCACGTGCATCGGTGCGCCCATGGCCTGCAGCCGCGAGTAGTCGGCAGGCGTGAGTAGCGCCACTGCATCGTGCTCCGCGCGCCAGCGCGCCACGAACTGCGGCAGATCGGCCAGCCAGCGCTGCGGCTCCTGTTGCAGGCCAAAATCGAGCTCGCCGCGATAGCGCACCAGCGTGCACGGGCGGCGCAGGTAAAACGGAATCGATTGCTCGTAATCGCCGACGCAATACAGATCGGTGTCGGCATCGAGGACGGGCTCAAGCTGCCCGATGAGCGCGCTGGTGCGTTGCATGCGCGGCAGCCACTGGGCAGCGATCAACGAACCCGACATCAGCACCAGCGTGCCAAAGGCGCTCACCATGACCGCAGCGGCGATGCCGCGATACATCCCCAGCCACACGCCCCAAAAAATGAGCAGGCCGCCGACCAGAAACGCTTCCTCCAGGCCGTGGAGCGCGCGTCCCGACCCCGGTTCAAGCCGACCCCAAAGCCCGGGCGCCGCCTTCGGGATCAGAGCGATCAGCAACGCGAGCGACATCCAGAGCACGCACGCAAACAGCAGATGGCGGCTCACGCGCGGCGCCGGCAGCGCTGCGAGCGTGCGTCCACCCAGCACCGCCAGCGCCGGCAGCATCGGTACGATGTACGGGATCAGCTTGGACTGCGAGGCACTGAAGAATACAAATACAAACACGGCCCACAGCGCGAGCATCCAAGTTGGGCCCTCGCCCTGCCGACAATGGCGCCAGGCATCGGCGCCGATGGCCGGCAGCAACGTGGTCCACGGCAGGACGCCGGCAAGCAGTATCGGCACGAAAAACCACGGCGGCTCGTAGCGATCGTGGATCGTGCTCAGGTAGCGCTGGAAGTGCTCATGGATGAAAAAGAAATGAGCAAATTCCGGGTTGCGATGGGATACCAGCAGCACCCACGGCGCTGCCAGCACGGCCAGCGCCAGTACCGACCACCATGGCTGCGCGCGCAACAGCAGGCGCCAGTCCCGGCGTATTAAAATGTAAAGAAGCGCCACGACTCCCGGAATCAGCAAACCGATAAGGCCCTTGGCCAGGAACGCGCCTGTCACGCCTGCGGCCAGCAGCCATGGGCCGGCTCGGGGGGCGCCACCGGCACCCACCGGTGCCGCCAGCAACGCGAGGCCGGTCATGGCCAGCTGCAGCGCAAAGCACAGCCCCATGTCGAGCGTTGCCAGATGCCCGAGTCCGGCGTACAGCAGCGAACCGCCGAGCAGCGCCGCGGCCAGCGCGCCGGCCAAAGGCCCGTAAAGTCGCCGCGCGAGCCAGCCCGCCAGGCCTATGCCTGCAGCGCCGCACAGCGCGCCCCATAGGCGCGTGGTCCATTCATGCGCGCCAAAGACCTCAAAGGCACCGGCCGTCGCCCAGTATTGCAGCGGCGGTTTTTCAAAATACTTGATGGCGTCTAGGCGCGGCGTCACCCAATCGCCCGAGGCAACCATCTCACGGGGGATTTCCGCGTAGCGGCCTTCATCGGGGTTGAAAAGCGCATAGGCGCCGAGCGGTGCGAACCAGGCCAGCAGCGCAAGCGCGAGACCGACAATCCATAGTCTGCTGGTCATCACCGCGATTCTACCCGCACGATTGGGATGCAGTATCAGGCGGCGGGCCGCTGCTCAATGAGAGCGGCCCGCTGCCGCGCGGCGACTGCACCCAGGCGCCAGCGGGGCGCCAAGGTACAAAAGTGAACCTGAATCGCGGCTGAAGGGCGCCGCATTGGCTGCCCGGCAACCGCGCCGGCCAGGATCTCAGCTCGCCCCGATAAAATCAGGTTTGCCCAGATCCAGCCCGTTGTGCCGCAGGATCGCGTAGCTCATCGCGTAATGAAAGAAAGTGTTCGGAATCGCAAAGCCGAGCAGGTAATCCTGACCCTTGAACTGCACCTCGCGTGGCCCGAGCTTGAGCACTATGTCCCTTGCCTCGGAGCCGTCGATCTGCGCCGGCGTGAGGGTATCCAGAAAGATTTTCGTCTTGTGCAGTCGCGCCTTAAGCTCGGCAAAGCTCGTCTCATTGTCTTCGAAAGCCGGCGGCTTGACCCCGGCCAGCCGCGCCGGCGCACCTTTGGCGTTGTCGGAGACGACTTGCACCTGCCGTACCAGCGCGAACATGTCAGGCGCCAGTCGCGCCTGCAGCAGCACCTGCGGTTCGATCTTGCGCGTCGGCGCCCAGGCCGCGGCCTTGTCGAGTATGCCGTCGAGATTCTTGATCATCCGCTGAAACACCGGCACAGACGCCTGGTACATCGAAATCGTCATGGTGGATTCCTTTTTCGGGGGGTGCGAAGCTCGTCAGGCCCGGTAAGATACCTTGGATAATGGTTATCTTTAAGGACTTCCGGATTGAGGCGGCGCACCACCTGCCCAACGTCCCGGCCGGCCACAAATGTGCCAGACTCCACGGCCATTCCTTTCGCGTTACGGTCTACGTCAGTGGCCCGCTCGATGCGAAGACCGGCTGGGTTTGTGATTTTGCGGACATCCAGTCGGCAGCCGGGCCGGTCATTGAGGCGCTTGATCACCGCTGCCTCAACGACATCCCGGGGCTTGAGAACCCAACCAGCGAGCAATTGGCCGTCTGGATCTGGGCCCGGCTCAAGCCGCGGCTGCCCGCCCTGTCGCGGCTGCTGATCCGCGAGACCTGCACCAGCGGCTGCGATTACCTGGGCCCGGACAATCCTTGAGCCCGGGGCCTCGCCGTGGTGGCGCCCAACCTGCGTTGCTATGCTAGCGTTCGAGCATGGCCGAGCCGCAACCCGCACGGTTGCTGAGCAGTCACCCGAGGAGTGAGCTGATGATTAGTCGATCGTTGCGAGCTTGGGGCGGCCTGCGTCTGCCGCTGGCCGCTGTGGCGGCCCTGGTGACGACGCTGCCGGCCGCCGCCGGCAGCATGACCCCGTATCCGCCGCCGCCGCCCACCACCACCGCGCAGCCGGCTGCACCAGCACGGGATAACGGACCGTCACCGGCTCGCCAGATGGTTGAGTACCGCCAGGCCGTGATGATCATCCTGCGCAGCAATTTTGCGCCGCTCGGTGGCATGGCGTTGGGCAAGATCCCCTTCGACCCGGTCGCCGCGCAGCTACGCGCCGATCGCGTGGCGATGCTGGCCGCAATGGTCCCGGACGGTTTTGTCGATATCACCAGGGACGAAAAGAGCAAAGCCCGGTCGCAGATCTGGACCAATCGGGCCGGCTTTGACGGGCACGCAAAGGACCTGGTCACCCGTGCCGAAGCGCTGGCAAATCTGCTCAAGACCGACCCGACGCAGTCGGACAATTTCCTGCACGCCGTCCAGGCGCTCGGCGGTGCCTGCCAGGATTGTCACGATGATTTCCGCTCCCGCTGATCGGCGGGACTGAAGCCTTGCGACCGCCGTCCGGTGCCGATCACGCGCCGGATCGCCAGCAGGCCGATCCGGGCAGCCATGCCAAATTAATCTGGGACCTGCCGGTGCGCATCTGCCACTGGGCGTTGGTGGCGGCCGTGGTCGGCGCGTATATCACGCATCAGCTTGGCCTGCGATGGTACGCGGCGCACGTCTGGTGCGGCTATGTGGTGCTGGTGCTGGTTGCCGCGCGCATCGTGTGGGGCGTGGTCGGAACGCGCCATGCGCGCTTTGCAAG
>DASWBL010000128.1:0-9461 GCA_036390615.1 Steroidobacteraceae bacterium
CGAAACGACAATCCCTGTTCACGCACCAGAGCATACGCTTCTTCGGCCGCGTGCAGCGCCGGGTCGAGGCGGATGCGCTCGGGCGCGAAGCGCAGCGCATCGATGATGGCGGCCATGATCTCAAGGCTCTGCTCGCATTGATCGATCCCGCGAAACAGCGGTGCCTTCAGCAGCTGCAAATCGCGCTGGTAGCCGGAAGGCAGTTTCGCGCAGATGGCGAGCGCCTCGACCAGGCACGACAGCGCGCTCGCCGAACGCCCGCGGACAAGTTCCAGCACGTCCGGATTACGCTTTTGCGGCATGATCGAGGAGCCGGTCGTGAAGGCATCTGGCAGCTCGATGAAGGCAAATTCCTGTGTGTAATAAAGCAGCAGATCGGCCGCCAGCCGCCCCAAGTCCTGCGCCAGCAGCGCAATGCAAAACAACACCTCGGCCTCGGCCTTGCCACGCGCGAGCTGCACCGCAGTGACCGGCTCATGGATACTGGCAAAGCCCAATTCCCGGGTGGTGGCGGCCCGATCGAGCGCGAGGCCAGGCGTGCCGTAACCGGCCGCCGAACCCAGCGGATTCTTGCCGACGCGCCGCTGTGCCGCAGCGAGACCTTCGGCGTCGTCGCGCAGTTCGGCCGCAAACCCCTGCGCCCATAGGCCAACTGAACTTGGCATGGCCTGCTGCATATGGGTGTAGCCAGGCAGTGCGAGCTTGCCCTGGCGCTCGGCCAGCCGTTCGAGCGCGTCTGCGACGTGTTGCGTCCCCTCCTGCAGCTGGCCGATAACTTCCGCCAGATAAAGCCGCAACGCGGCGAGTACTTGATCATTGCGCGAGCGGCCGAGATGAATGCGCTCGCCCGCTGCGCCTATGCGCTCAGTGAGCCGCCGCTCGAGCGCCGTCTGCCCGTCTTCATCGGCGAGCTCGATGCGCCACTGCCCGCGCGCGTGCTCGTCGCCTAAGCTTTGCAAGGCGGCGCAGATTGCCTGCAGGTCGCTCGCCGACAGCAGGCCCTGCGCGCCGAGCATGCGCGCATGCGCCAGCGAGGCACGCACGTCATAAGTGACCAGCCGCTCATCCAGCGCGTGATCCTCGCCAGCGGTGAACTCAAGTACCCGCTCATCGAGCGGCGCGCCCTTATCCCAGAGTCGTGTCATGCGACCTCGATGGCTGTCCGGCCGCGGCTCAGCTGCCGACCTGCTGTTCGGCCGGGCTGATTTCCTTGACGTCAGCGACGATCAGCGTGCCGGTACCCTCGTTGGTGAAAACTTCCGAGAGAATACTGTCCGGCGCGCTGTAGGAGATCACGTGCACCCGGCGCACGCCGCCACGGATGGCATCCTCGATTGCCTTCGTCTTGGGCAGCATGCCGTCGATGATCTTGCCGGCCTCGCGCAGCCGTTTCAGTCCCGCAAGATCGGTGAATGAAATCACCGAGCCGGGATCGGCGACGTTATCGAGAATCCCCGGCGCCCCGGTGCACAAAATCAGTTTCTCGGCCTGCAGCGCCGCGCCGATCGCCGCCGCCACGGTGTCGGCGTTGATGTTCAGCAGCTGGCCCTGCTCGTCGGCCGACATCGGGCTGATCACCGGCATCAGGCCGTTGTCCAGGTGCTTTCTTATTACGCTGGTGTCGATACCGTCGATATCGCCGACGAAGCCAAAATCCACCATGTCGGCATCACCCGGCTGCAGTCGCACCGGCGGGCGCCGGTGCGCCCGCACCAGACCGGCGTCGACGCCAGATAAGCCGACCGCATCGACACTCAGTTCGCGGCAGATGGCAAGAATCCGGGTATTAATCAGTCCGTTGAGCACCATCGCGGTCGCGTCGATGGAATGGGCATCGGTAATGCGCCGGCCCTGCACCATGCGGGTCGGCACGCCGAGCGCTTCGGTCAGTGCCGTCAGCTGCGGGCCGCCACCGTGCACCATCACCACGCGCACGCCGAAGGTGTGCAGCACGGCGATCTGCTCGACCAGCGCGCGCGTCGCCTGCGGATCGCCGAACACCGCGCCACCGGCCTTGACGACGAAAATCTTGCCCTTGTACAGGCGCACATACGGCGAGGCATTGCGCAACGCGCGGATGGTCGCGGTCTGGTCGGATCGGTGCAGGATCATGGGCGGTTCACACTCCGTGACAGTCGGTCGGTTCGCATCAGTGGCGCAACAGGCTGAACAGTACGGCCATCTGCGCGCTGAGTCGATTGTGGGCCTGCTGCAGCACGATGCTGCGCGGGCTGTCGAGCACCGCATCGCTCACCGCAACATTGCGGCGCACCGGCAGGCAATGCATCAGGCGACAGGATGCGTGCGTGTTGGCGAACCAGGCGTCGTTCACGCACCAGTCTGGGTAGCGCTGCCTTGCGGCAGCGTCCGCAGCGGCATCGCCGTACGCACTGGTGCAGCCCCACTCCTTGGCATACAAGATTGTCGCGCCCGCGAGTGCCTCGGTGCGATCGGAGCTTTCGCGCACCGAGCCGCCGGAGGCGGCCGCCGCCGCTGCAGCCCGGGCCATGATCGGGCCGGGCAGCGCGAATTCATCGGGACGCAGCACGATGACTTCCATGCCGCGCAGCGCCGCCATGTGCACGATCGCCGCCGGCACCGCGAGCGGCAGCGGGCGCGGATGTTGCGCCCAGCTCAGCACGAACCGGCCGCGGCTCGGCACGTTCAGATCATTCATCGTTTTCCAGTCGGCCAGTGCCTGGCACGGATGATTGATGGCTGACTCAAGATTGATCAGCGGCTTGTCTGTGAGTGCGGCGAGCTGGGCAAATTTGCGGTCGGCGAGGTCCGCCGCCAGATCCTGGCCGTCGGCAAAGGCGCGAATGCCGAGCGCATCGCAGTAGGAGGCCAGCACCGGAATGGCTTCCTTGACATGCTCAGCTGCCGCGCCATTCATTACCGCGCCGGGGCGGTTCTCGAGCAGCCACGAGCCCTGGCCAGGCGTGATGACGAAGGAGTGGCCACCTAAGCGCGACATGCCGGCCTGGAACGATGCGAGCGTGCGTATCGACGAGTTCATGAACAGCAGGCCGAGGATGCGCCCGGTAAGCGCGCGCGGTTCCGGATGCAACTCGAGACGGCGCGCGAGCGACAGCAGTTCGAGCAGCTCGTCGCGGGAATAATCCGCCAGATCCAGGAAGCGAGCCACGGCAGCGTTCTCAACCGCCGATCGCCAGCAGCGCGTCGCGCAGCAGGTCGACGTGCGATTCATTCAGGATGAATGGCGGCAACAGCCGCAGCACGTTTGGATCTGCGCTGGTGCCGGCGAGGATGCCGCGCTCGAGCAGCTGCGCATGCACTTGCTTCGCCGGGCGCGCCGTGCGCAGGCCCGCCAGAAACCCCGCGCCCTGGTAGCCGGTGACCGGTCCGATGACGCAGCTTTCGCGGATATAGGCGCCCACGCGGCGCACCTGTGCCAGCAGCTGCCCGTCCTCAATCGCCGCGATGGTCGCCTCGATGGCCGCGCAGGCCAGCGGCCCGCCGCCGAACGTCGTGCCGAGCGCATCGAGCCTGATCGCCTTGGCAATGCGCGGGTGCATCAGCAGCGCCGCGCACGGGTAGCCATTCCCGAGCGCCTTGGCGGTCGTAATCATGTCCGGCTGCACGCCGTACAGGTTGGCGGCAAAGGGCTCGCCGGTGCGGCCCATCCCGCACTGCACTTCATCGAAGATCAGCACCGCGCCGGTTGCCTTACAGCGCGCCGCAAGTGCTACCAGGTACTCGGCCCCGAGATCGAAGGCGCCGCCGACTCCCTGTACCGGCTCGACGATCACCGCCGCCGTCTGCTCGGTGATCTGCGCGAGCGCGGCCAGCTCGCGGCGCGCAATGAACGTGACGTCAAACGGCGCACGCGGAAAACCGTACCACTTGCCGGCGGCGCCCCAGGTCAGCGCGCCGGCGCCGGCCGTGCGGCCGTGAAAGCTGTGCTCGAGCGCGATGACCTCAGAGCGGCCGGTGACCGTGAAAGCCATCTTCAGCGCGTTCTCGTTTGCCTCGGCGCCGGAGTTGACGAAGAACACGCTGCTGAAATCAAGCCGCGAAAAACTGATCAGGCGCTGCGCGGCGCGGGCGCGCAGCGCGAGCGGAACCGCGTTGCTCTGGAAATTAAGTTGCTGCGCCTGGCGCTGCAACGCGGCGGTCCAGCCGGGGTGCGCATAGCCGAGCGCCACGACCGCGTGCCCACCGTACAAATCAAGCACCCGCCGGTCATCGGCGGTGTACAGCCAGACACCTTCGCCGTGCGTGACCGGCAGTGCGTACTGCGCAAACACCGGGGCCAGCCCATCGGCCGGCGCGACAATTTCATTGGCGCGGGCGTTCATGGGTTCAGGTCCAGCCGGCCGCCGGCGCGGTAAGGCCAGCGGTTTCGGGAAGCCCCAGCAGTCGGTTCATCCACTGCACGGCGCCGCCGGCGGCACCCTTGTTCAAATTGTCGAGTACGCTGAGCACGGCAACCGTGCGTCCGTCGGTCGCGCAGTGCAGCTGGGCGTAGTTGCTGCCGGCCACATCCTTGACGCGCGGCGGCGCATCGAGCACGCGCACGAACGGCGAGTGCGCATAAAAGGCGCGAAGCTTCGCATTCAACTCGGCCGCGGACTGCGGTTTTTTCAGCGCTGCCTGCACCGTGGCATGGATGCCGCGGGCAAAGGGCCCGGAGTGCGGCACGAACGCGATCTGCGCGGCCACGCCAGCGGCGGCCTGCACGCCAGCGCAGATCTCCGCGACGTGCCGGTGCGTCAGTGCGTTGTAGGCGTACAGATCGCTGTGCCGCAGCGGATGGTGTGTGCCGTCGATTGGCTTGCGACCTGAGCCGGTGCTGCCGGTGACGGCCGCGACGTAGAGCTGCGGTTCGCTGATGCCGAGCGCCAGCAGCGGCACGGCGGCCAGCAGCGTTGCAGTGGCGAAGCAGCCGGGGTGCGCGATGTGCGGCGTGGCCGCTGCCGCCAGGTGCTCGGGCACCGCGCAGGAAAACTGCGCCAGCCGCGCCGGCGCGCCATGCGGGTGCCCATAAACGGCCTGGTACTGTGCGGCATCGCGGTAGCGAAAATCGGCTGAGATATCGACCACCGCCGGCCGGTTGCCGGCTGCCTCAGCTACGCGCAGCAGCTTATCGATCAGCGGCGCCGAGGCGCCGTGCGGCGCCGCGCCGAACAAGGCCGGTCGCGTAGCGGCTTGCACTACGGCCTCGACCTGCTGTTGCGAGCTGAACACCAGATCACCACACACGGCGGCCAGATGCGGGAATGCCTGCGCCACGGATGCGCCCGGCTGGCTGTCGGAAAGCACGGCAGCGAGCTTGAGCTGCGGGTGCCCCAGGATCAGCCGCAGCAGTTCACCGGCCACGTAGCCGGTACCGCCAAGCACGATCGTGGGAACTGCGCCGTTCACTCTGCCGCTCCGGCCACGCGGGCGCGCGCGCCCAGACCAATCGCGTCAATCACCGCATCGCCCAGCGCCGCCGGGCTGCTGATCGCATTAAAGGCGGGCACGTTCATCTGCTGCACGATGATGTCGACGCCGACCTGATTGTCGGTGGCAGGTCCCGTGACCACGCACGGCTCGACACTGAAACGCTCGCGCAGCAATTTGACGCCGCCCCAGGCCGCTACCGGATCGTTCGCCGACAGCACCACGCCGGTCAGCACGCGGCGCACGTCGGCGCAATCGAGGATCGCATCGACGCCGTACGTGCCGAGCAGTCCGTCGCCGAGTTCGAAGACGATGGCATCGGGGCGGCCCGTCGCCAGTTCCGTCAGCATGGTGCGGGTCAGGGCGGGACCGGTGCGTCGCGTGGTGGTTACCACGCCGAGATCGGTGAAGATCATGGTCTTGCGCGCGCCGGCGTCCTCGAAGGCCATGATGTCCCGGCGCAGCGAGACGCCAGTGGCTTTGAACGCATCCACGGTCAGGCCGCGGTGGCGCATGCGGGCGATGATGGCCGCGGCCGCCGCGGTCTTGCCCGCTTCCATGCAGGTGCCGGCCAGCGCGACCACCGGTACCCCCTGAACATCGAGGGTGGCCTGCAGGTCGAGCGGCCGGAAGCCAACCCGCGCCGGCACGCCGATGCGCTCGCCAAGATACGGAAATTGCAGCACCACGCCGATCACGCGGCAATCGAAGGGCTTGCCTTTATCCGGCGTCGCCGATTCGCATACGCCCAGCACGCCGCCGATGTTCAGCATCTGGATCACGTCGCCGGGCTTGACGGTGGGCGGCACATAACCGGAGTAGCCAAACAGCGCCTTGCGCGTACCCAGGGCGCCGACCGCGATGTCGCCCTTGCCGAGCTTGGCCATGCGGCCGCTGGTGAGTTCGAGCGTGTTGTAGGTGGATTTGTTGTTGAGGATCTCCACCACCAGCACCACGCCTTCCTCGGCCGGAATCTGTTCGGCGACCCGCACCTCGTGGCTGAGCCCCAGCGCCTGGGTGATCGAACCGATCTTGTCGACGACCACGCTTTTCATGGCGCCTGCCCGGCGCGCCGGTGGAAAACGCCGGTGAGCGCGACGATCCTCGAAAAGCCGAGCGCATCGGCGGCGGTCCACTCGCCGACGGACTCGCCGTAGGTGCCCTTGGACGCGGCCATCAGCGAGTAGCGGGACTCGATGCCTTCGACAAACAGCGATCCGGGACGCAGCAGCACGTGCACCTCGCCCGTCACGCGGGACTGGGAACTTTGCAGCAGCGCCTCGATGTCGCGGCACACGGGATCGAGCAGCTGGCCTTCGTGCACCCAGTCGCCGTAGGAGCCGGCGACGCTGTCCTTGATCCGCTGCTGCTTGGCCGTGAGGACCAGCTTCTCGAGCTCGCGGTGCGCGGTGAGCAGGGTCTCGGCGGCCGGCGCTTCAAAGGCCACCCGGCCCTTGGTGCCGATGATGGTATCGCCCAGGTGAATCCCGCGACCGATGCCAAACGGTGCCGCCAGTTGCTCCAGCTGCTCAATCAGCGCCACCGGCGAGATCGACTTACCGTCGATGGCGCTTGGTTGGCCTTGCTCGAAGGAGATTGTGTGCCGCTCTGGCGCACGCGGTGCGCTGAAGGCCTGAGGCGAGAGTACCCAGGCATCCTCGGGGATGCTGCCCATTGAAGTGAGCGTCTGCGCGCCGCCGATGGTCACGCCCCACAAGCCGCGGTTGATCGAATACGCTGCGCCGGTAGGCGGCACTGGCAGCCGGCGCTGCTGCAGATATTCGAGCTCTTCCTGGCGCTTGAAGGCGCGGTCGCGCACCGGCGCGATGATTTCGAGTTCCGGGGCGAGGGTGCGCAGCGCGACCTCAAAGCGCACCTGATCGTTCCCGGCCGCGGTGCAGCCGTGGGCGATCGAGTGGCTGCCGAGCTTGCGGGCCATCAGCGCGATCTGCTGCGCCTGCATGACGCGCTCGGCACCGACGCACAGCGGGTATAACTGGCCGCGGCGCACGTTGCCGAAGATCAGATACCGCAGCACCTGCTCGAAATAATCCGCGCGCGCGTCAATAAGGTGGTGCGCCACAGCCCCGAGTGCCAGCGCCCGCGACTTAAGCGTGGCGCCAGCCTCTGCATCAATGCCGCCCGTGTTGACGGTCACCGTAATGACGGGCCGTTGGTAATGCTCGGCCAGCCACGGCACGAGAAAGGAAGTGTCCAGCCCACCCGAATAGGCAAGCACGATGGGCTCAGCGCCCGCTGGGAGGTTCGTATTCATGAGTTCAGATCCGGAACAGGGAGTGCAGCCGCTCGACCAGCCGGGCCTGGGCGCGAGCGTCCGGTGTCGCGATGAAGATCGTGTCGTCGCCCGAGATCGTGCCAACCACTTCGGGCCAGTCGGCTTTGTCCACGGCGACCGCGACACTGGCGGCCGCACCGATGCTCGTGCGGACCACGGTGATGGCCGGACCGGCCGGGCTGATGCCGCGCACGAAGCGGGCGAGCGAGGTGAAATCCCCGTTGGCGCGGGCCACTTCATCAGGGGGAGGCAGGTAGCGGCCGCTCGCCTTGAGCACGCCGAGCTCGCGCAGGTCGCGGCTCACGGACGACTGGGTGACGTCAAAACCTGCCGAACGCAGCAGCCGCGCCAGCTCGCTTTGGCGGCGCACGACCTGGCCGCGCAGCAGGCGCACGATGGCATCGAGGCGGTCGGTGTGGCGTTCGGTCAGCATAAGCTCGCTTGCATAAAATCCCACTTATTATGCATAAACATGCAATCGGGTTCAAGTCCGAGCGGCGCCGGTGGCGCGGAACTGTGAGCGGATCGGGATCGGAGCCGGGTGCTGGCGGCTCGCGGGCGCGGCGCCTACTTATGGATCGTGTACACCAGATCGGCGCTGCGCGCGTCACCAAGTTCCATCTTGACGGTCCAGTGATCGCCAAGGGTGTAGCGGATTTTCAGCGTATTGATGGCCTCGGCCAAGCTCACGCCGTAGCTCACGTAGATGCGTGGCGACAGGTATCTGCCTAGCACGAACGAAGTGTCGTTGTTTAGGTCGGATTCAACTCCGACATCGGCGATGTTGTACTTGCTGCCCAGCTCCTGAGCCAGCACCGCACCGCCCTGCATCAGCGCGTAGTTGCGCTGCGTGCTGGAACTGCTGGAGCTTTGCACCGTGTCGAGGGAGCCACCGGCCAGCAGCAGCGAGACAATCTGCTGCTGCGGTACCGCCGGGTCGGAAAAGAACGTCATACGCGGGTTGCGCAGGGTACCGCGCACGTTGACGCCGGCCGTGATGTCGGGGAACGCCTTGGTCGCGCGCAGATCGAGCGCCGGATCCGATAGCGCGACGTTATTGAAGATCAGGCGGCCACGTTCGATATCCAGTTGCCGGCCAAAGGCGAGCCACTTGCCTTCCTCGACCTTCAGCTCGCCCCTGCCGCGGCTCAAGCCAGTGTCGTCGGTGCTTGCCGTCAGATTGCCGCTCAGGCGGCCGGACAGTCCCAGCAGGTTGATCGTCACGCGATCGCCGAGCCGCACCGTGATGGTAGTGAAGACGTGGTACTGATCACCCGGCGCCACCGGCTGGTCGGACACGATCTTCTCGTCACTGGAAGTGAGTACCGCGTTGGTCAGCTGCTCGGGCCTCACCAGTCGGGCGTAGGGCAGATCGATGGTCCCGGTCACGTCGATACGTCGCCCGGCGATCTGCAGGTCAATCTTGGGCGAAATTAATATCTTGGCCTCGGGGATCTCGACCACCTGCAGATCCTCACCCTCGAGATGCAGCGTCCCGTAGGGCTGCGCATCGCGCCAGGCGATCTGGCCCCTGAAACGGGCGTGTCCGTCCGCGCCGGCGGCGGCCCCGCCATCCAGCGTCACCGCGTTATCGCTCAGCTGGGCGTTGAGGTTCAGATCGCGCAGCGACAGGTTGACCTGGTAAAAGTCGAGCTGCGCATCAGCCAGCTTCAGTGCGCCGGTAAACTGCGGTGCGCCGGCGGTACCGCCGACAGCAAGGTCGGCAGTCAGTTTGCCGCTGGCGCGGTCCACTTGA
>DASWBL010000129.1:0-4359 GCA_036390615.1 Steroidobacteraceae bacterium
CACTTTCAGCGTGCCGTCGGCATTGAGCTGCAGCAGCGCTTTGTAAGTGTGCCCGCTGTCCGGATCATAAATCGTGCCGCCCGACCAGGCGCCCTGACCGTCATAGCCCATGTCGTGCAATATCAGCTGGCCCTTCAGCAGCAGCGCGCGACGGGCCGGGTCCGGGTTTTTCTGATCCACTTTTGTTGGCGTCGTGCCGCCAACGATCCGTCCATCGTATTTGCCGTCCGGGCGCTGCGTGATCTGGATGATGCCGGTCTTCGGTTCAGTCAGCCAGTTGCCGAGCACCCGGCTCGCCATATCGTCGGCTGCCAGGCCCGAGCGTGCAAAGGCCAGCAGCCCGAGCGCCAGCGCCACAGTGGCGGAATTTAATTTATAGGTCATCGCCGATCCCCCGTCGTTTGCCGCGATGGCAGCCTGCCGCGTAAGTTAACGATACCTGGGACGCTCCCGGCAACAACTATCAGAAACGGGGAGTCCTCGACCTGAGCCAGCACTCTTGATGCGGCTGCCCGGCATTTCGAATTTAGAAATTAATTGCCGCGCGGGCCGGTGCCGCCGTCTTAGCTGGCAAAGTCCTCGCCTTCGGCGACGACGATACTGCCCGACTGAGCCTGGCGGGCGCGGGCGAGCGCGCGAGCGGCAGCCCGCACCAGCAGCTCGACGTTCTGGTGGGCGAGCGGCACGGCGCTGGCGACGGCACCGCTCAGGGAAACGAACTTTTGCTTGGAGGAGCGCGGGTGAAGGATATGCTGGTCAAAAATGCGCCGCGCGATGGACTCGGCGTAATTCAGCGCTGCCGCGGCGTCGGCGTGATTGAGCAGTGCGCAGAACGTGCCACCTTCCCAGCGGGCAACAATGTCGCTGCCGCGGCGGAATGAGGCGGCGATCAGTCCGCCGACGCGCCGGATGCAGGCATCCCCGGAGGCGCGGCCGAAGGTGCCGTTATAGGCGCCGAGCGCGTCGATATCGAACATCAACACGGTCAGCAGGCGCCCGTCGCGCTGGCCGAGCAGCCAGTCGTGCTGCAACAGCTCCTCGAAGTAGGCACGCGAGCGCAGACCCGACAGCCGGTCTTCGTGCATCCAGGATGGCAGGCCGCTCAGCAGCCGCTCAGTGTCGCGGCCGCATTCCCCGGCGTCACGGTAGTAGGCCGCGTAATGCGTTACTGTGCCGTGCCCATCGCGCAGCGGCTCGAGGCTGATCTCATTCCAGAAGCGCGTGCCGTCCTTGCGCTGGTTGCGCAGCGTCACGCGCACGCTGGTACCGGCAGCAAGCGCCGCGCGCAGCTGATGCCGCGGCTCCTGGTCGCGGTCGACGCCCTGCAGCCGGCGCAGGTCCGTGCCGAGGAGCTCGGCCTGGCTGTAGCCGGTCAGGCGTTCAAAGGCCGCGTTGACGCGCACCACCGGACAATCGGCACCCCGTATTGCGCAGATCGCGATGCCCATCGGCGCCGCATCGATGACGGGTCCTGCCAGCAGATCCGGCCACGGCAGCAAGGCCTTTTCGACGGCCGCGTTCATCAGGCCTCACCGCCCGAATCGAGCCGCAGCGCCGGTGCCGCCATGCTGCTCTCGATCGTCGCCCGGCACTCCTGCCATTGCGCCGAGGCCATCAGCCGGGCGCGATCCAGGCCATGCCGGCCACGCATCCGTACGAGCCGCATGCCGGTGGCGGCATCCGGCTGGCGGCGCAGCTTACCGAGCAGCAGGCGCACCGCCGGACGGTCGTTGCAGACCGGCAGCACATCGCAGCCGGCCTCAAGCGCATGCTCGGCCCGCTGCGTGATGTCACCGGCACTGGCCGCGCCGGCCATCGACAGGTCGTCGGCAAAGACCGCACCCTGAAATCCAAGTTCGCCGCGCAGCACGCCGCTGACCCAGCGGCGCGAGAAACTCGCCGGCCGCGGATCGACTTGCGGAAACTGTATGTGCGCGACCATGACCGCCGGCAGGCCGTTGTCGATCAGCCGCCGGTACGGCGTCAGCTCCTCGCTCAGGTCGGCGAGCTCACGCCGGTCCACTGGCAGCGCCAGGTGCGAATCGGCCACGACCGCACCGTGCCCGGGAAAATGCTTGGCGGTGGCCGCCATGCCGGCGGCGCGCATGCCGTGCATGTAGGCGATCGCCAGTTGCGCCACCACCTCGGCGCGCTGATGGAACGCGCGGTCGCCGATGATTTCCGACAGGCCGTAATCCAGATCGACGCACGGGGCGAAAGAGAAATCGATGCCGCTCGCCAGCAGCTCGGCGGCCATCAGCCAGCCGTGACGGCGCGCGAGCTCAAGTCCGGCCTCGTGGTCCTGATCGTACAGGTGACCGATGCGGCGCACGGCCGGCAGCAGCGTGAAGCCGTCGCGAAAGCGCTGCACGCGTCCACCCTCGTGGTCAACCGCAATCAGCAGTGGCGGGGACCGCAGCGCACGAATCTCTGCGGTCAGCTGCGTAAGCTGCGCAGGATCGGCGTAGTTGCGGGTGAATAACAGCACGCTGCCCACCAACGGGTGGGCGAGCACTTCGCGGTCCTCAGCGCCGAGCCGCTGGGCGGCCACGTCGACCATCAAGGGCCCGAGCGTCATCCAGGCGCTCCGGTGGTACCGGGCGCCCAGCTGCTATAAGGCTCCGTGGCCAATCTGAAGTTGTAGTAACGCACGTCGCCAGTCACTTCCCGCCCAAGCCAGGGGGGCCTCGTAAAGCCCTCATCCGGCATATCGAGCTCGATTTCGGCCACCACGAGGCCCAAATTGTCCCCTAGAAATTCATCGACTTCCCATTCATAGTTCTCATAAACAACGACATTTCGCCACTTCTCGATCCATGGCCTAGGGCAAAGGGAGTGCAATATCTGCTCGGCATCCGCGCCCGGCAGCGGCAGCTCGTATTCGGCCCGGGAAGGGCCTACGTTCATGGACTTGACCGTGAGCCACCCGGCGGCCCCGGCCACCCGGATCCGCACCGAACAGCGCTCATTTACCGCCAGATACCCCTGGCGCAGGAGCCTGCGGGAACGCACCTGCTGCCTCCAGGAGTCGTCCTGAACCAGGAACTTACGTTCTATTTCAACGGCCACGCACGCCTCTGGCCTCAGGAGCGTGTCAACAGGGCGAGGGATTCAACGTGTGCGGTCTGCGCAAACATGTCGGCCACCCCGGCGCATTGCAGCTGGTAGCCGTACTCATGCACCAGGACCCCGAGATCCCGCGCCAGGGTCCCGGGGTGGCAGGAAACGTACATAATGCGGTCGGCGCCAAGCCGCCCCAGGGCGGGCAGCACCTCGGCGGCCCCTGCGCGCGGCGGATCGAGCAGGACGTGGCTGTAGCGGCGCTGCGGCCAGCTCGGTAAGTCGGGCGCCTCGGGAGCCAGGTTCGCGCAGCAGAACTCGGCATTAGGAAGGCCATTGCGATGGGCATTGGCGCGCGCGCGGGCGATCAGCCCGGCATCGACCTCCACGCCGACGACTGCGCCCGCCCGCCGCGCGAGCGCCAGCGTGAAGTTGCCGAGCCCGCAGAAAAGATCCAGCACCTGGGAGTGCTCGTTGAGCTCGAGCAGTTCAACCACGCGGCCGACCAGGGCGCGGTTCAACAGCGCGTTGACCTGGATGAAATCGGCGGGCTCGAACTGCAGCGTAAGTCCAAACTCGGGCAGCGTGTAGCTGAGCTCCGGTGCCGGAAGGCTTAGCGGCCGGATGCTCTCAAGGCCTGCCGCCTGCAGGTAAAAGCGCACCTCGTGTGCGGCTTCAAAGGCGCGAAGCTTCGCTTCGTCCGCGACCGTCGGCGGATCGAGCACCCGCAGCACCAGCGCGGTGGCCGACTCCGCCACGGCCACCTCGATCTGTGGGAGCCGCTCGCGCACCGACAGGCCCATGACCAGCTCGCCAAGCGGAATCAACAGCGCACCGACCGGCGGCGCGAGCACCTCGCAGCCCTCAAGCAGCGCGATCAGACTCGAATAACGTTCGCGAAAACCGATCACGACGCGCTGCTTGCGCGGCACGAAGCGCACGCCGAGCCGTGCTCGGCGCCGGTAGTGCCAAATCGGCCCGGCCAGCGGCGCGAGCCATTGCCTGGGTGTCACGCGCCCGATGCGCTCAAGCGCCTCGCGCAGTTGCTGCTCCTTGACGGTGAGCTGCGCCGCGCTGTCCAGGTGCTGCAGGGCGCAGCCACCGCACAAGCCGAAGTGTGCGCATTGCGGGGTGACCCTGAGCGGCGAAGTGGAAAGGCGTTCCAGCAGCTCGGCTTTATCGTACTGGCGGAACCGGCGCCGGCGTAGGAACGAGACCGTCTCGCCCGGGAGCGCGCCGCCGACGAATGCGGTCTTGCCGCCGGTGACGATACCATCGCCTTCCTGACTGAGGGCCGTC
>DASWBL010000130.1:0-17501 GCA_036390615.1 Steroidobacteraceae bacterium
GCGCAGCTTCAGCTGCCGGCCGGCGGTGCGATTGAACCAAAGTATGTCGGCCTGGGGATTGAGCAGCACTACGCCGTCGGGTATCGCGGCCGTCGCTTGCCGAACCTCGCGCAACAATCGCAGCAGGCGCTGCTTGTGAAACTGGCGGCGGCGAAACAGCCGCAGGATCGCCGCGATCGCCTCGCCCCAGGCGCCGCCAAGTTCCGGGGCCAGGTCCGCATTGTCGGAGCGCACCCAGCGCACCAGCTTGCGGATATTGACGAACTGCCACAGCAGCAGCGCCGCGAGCGCGACGACCGCGCCCACCGCCGGCTGACCGAATGCCATGCCAGCCAGCCAGCCAGTCGCGGTTGTCAGCAGCACCTTGAGCAGTGCTATCGACCAGGTCGGGACATCCATGCGCGCGGATAGTAGCCGATCTGCGCGGCGGGTCAGGCCTCCGCGCGGGCTGAGAATCGGTAGCCCGCGCCGCGCACGGTCTGCACCAGCGACTCGGCGCCGTAATCCTCGAGTGCACGCC
Organism: Steroidobacteraceae bacterium; assembly: GCA_036390615.1. Lineage (GTDB taxonomy): Bacteria > Pseudomonadota > Gammaproteobacteria > Steroidobacterales > Steroidobacteraceae > FEN-1191. Next base: position 521 of record DASWBL010000130.1, read on the forward strand.
GCAAGCGCCGGATGTGCACGTCGATGGTCCGTTCCTCGACGTAGACGTTGCCGCCCCAGACCCGGTCAAGCAGCTGCTCTCGCGAGTAGACCCGGTCTGGGTGCGTCATGAAAAATTCCAGCAGCCGATACTCCGTCGGACCGAGCGGGACATTGCGCTCGCCGGCGCTGACCCGGTGGCCGGCCCGGTCAAGATTGAGCGGACCGATCGTGATGCTCTCTTCTTCCGAATAGCCCCCTGAGCGACGCAGCAGCGCGTTAACGCGGGCCAGAAGTTCGCGCGGCGAAAAGGGCTTGGTCAGGTAGTCGTCCGCGCCGCCATCGAGTCCGGCAATCTTATCGGCCTCTTCGGCCCGCGCCGTCAGCATGATGACCGGCAGATCCCGGGTGGCCTGCTCGCGCTTGAGCGCCCGCGTCAGTTCAAGACCACTGGTCTCGGGCAGCATCCAGTCGACCAGCAGCAGATCGGGCCGCTGATCGGTGAGTGCCGCACGTGCGCTGCGGGCGTCCTCGGCCTCGCGCACGTCAAAACCGGCGCGTCGCAATCCGAAAGCGATCATCTCGCGAATCGGGCGCTCATCCTCGACAACCAGAATCTGCTTGGTACTCATTGATTTACGTGGCAATTTCTGACTCCCGTCACGTTAGTGCAATGAGATTGCAGGTTCATGACAAATGGCCCGCTGCCGGCGCCTTAACGGCGACGTTGTCGCGCAGGTAAACCGGCACGGCCTGCTCCGGCGGCACCGCGCGCGCGGGTCCATCGTGTGCCGCAAGCCGCGCGATCTCCCGCGCCCGCGGCAACAACTGTGGCTTGAGCGCCGCCAGCTCTGCATCGAAGTGCGTGGCCAGCGCCGGATAGGCCTGGAAGCCCGACCCGGCGCCGATGCAGGGGCGCCAGCCAGGCTCAGGGCGTGGCACACTTTCCGGCGCAGCGACTGCTTCGGTGCTGCACGGGGCGGCGAAGCCCGCGACGCTCGAAAAATAGCCCCAATAGACTTCGCCCATCCGCGCGTCCTGGCACACAAGCACATGTGCAGCGGCACCCGGCAGATCAAATGCCTGTTGTGCCACGGCGCGAAGGTCGGAGATCGCCATAACCGGCAGCTGCGCGCTAAAGGCCAAGCCCTGCGTGACGCTTGCCGCCAGGCGCACGCCGGTAAAGGCGCCAGGTCCACGCCCGAAGGCGATCAGATCGATTTGCGCGAGCGCCACCGCACCTTCCCGCAGAAGCTCGCGCACCATCGGCAGGATGCGCAGCGCGTGGCCGCGCGAACTTAATTCCTCGCGACTGAGCAACTGCCCATCGATCCATAGCGCCGCCGAGCAGCACTCCGTGGCGGTGTCAATCGCGAGGATTTTCACGCCAGTCGCTCCACCGCCGCAGGCGTGTCAAGTTCGCCCTGGCAGTCGCACAAGAGCGCCAGCACCTCAGGCAGCTCGCGCGTTGGCCGCATCGGCGGCAAAGCCGCGATCAGCGTGCGCCCGTAGCCGCGCTGCGTCAGGCGCGGATCGCAGATGACCACGACGCCGCGGTCCGACTCGCTGCGAATGAGGCGGCCGACGCCCTGCTTCAGCGCCAGCGCGGCCTCGGGCAGCTGGTAGTCGCGAAACGGGTTGCCGCCCTGCGACTTGATGTACTCCACGCGGGCGCGCAGCTGCGGCTCATCCAGCGCGGCAAATGGCAACTTGTCGATCAACACCAGTCGCAGCGCCGCGCCCTGGACGTCCACGCCCTCCCAGAAACTGGCCGTGCCAAGCAACACCGCGCGACCCGAGGCACGAAAGCGCTCGAGCAGCCGTTCCCGTGGCGCCTCGCCCTGCACCAGCATCTCCAGCGAAGTCGCCTCCCGCAGCCGACGGGCGGCGAGGCCAAGCGCACGATGCGAGGTAAACAGCAAAAACGCGCCGCCGCCGGCCGCTTGCAGCAGCGGCAAGGCAAAGTCCACCACCGCATCGGTATAGCCAGGGTCGGCTGGATCTGGCAGGCCCAGAGGCAGATACAGCAGCGACTGACGCTCGTAGTCAAAGGGGCTGTCGACGCACAATGTCGCCGCATCACCCAGACCTAGGCGTCCGGCAAAATGACTGAAGTCGCCGGCGAGGGCGAGCGTTGCCGAGCAGAAAATCCAGGCCGCGGGCCGCTGCCGGACGAGTGCCGAAAATCGCGCCGAGATGTCGTACGGCAGCAGGCTTAAGGCAAAGCCGCGCGCGTGGACAGAAAGCGTGCGCGCGCCGAGCTCGCCAGTCGGATCGGTCACAGTAGCGATCGCGTGCGCGAGGGCCCGGGCCCGGGCACTGCACGCTTCGAGCTCAGCGGTACTGCCCGGCAGTGACACTGCTAGGCCAGCGAGCGCCGGAGCGAGCGCTGCACAGCGACGTTGATTCAGCTGCTCCAGATCCTGCCAGGCCACGCGCCGCTCGGCGCGACCCAAGCCGAGCATCGCTTCCTGCAGCGACGATTGCAGCTCGCCGAGCGCGGCCTCGCTCGCCGCGCCTGCCGATGGCACAGCGCCGAGATTGCGCCGCACAACCTGCAATAGCAGCTCAATCTGCCGGCTGCTCGCATCGATGCCGAAAACTTCGGCGGCCAGCTCCGGTAACTGATGCGCCTCATCGAGAATCAGCGCGTCGGCGCTTGGCAGCAAATCGCCGAAACCCTCCTCCTTTAGCGCGAGGTCCGCGAGCAGCAGGTGGTGGTTGACGACAACAATTTGCGCTTCGAGCGCCGCGCGCCGCGCCGCGAAAACATGGCAGCGAGAAAACTCGGCGCAGCGTGCACCGGTGCAGCTCTCGCGCGTGCTGGTAAGTTCCGCACGCAGCGGGTGCGATTCGCCGAGCTCGGCCACTTCGGCCAGATCGCCGCTGCGGGTGGCCTCGGCCCAGGCGTGGATCCTGGCGCGCAGCGCCCCGCCGCGGCCACGAACCCAATCCTGCTGCGCCGACACAAGCCGCGCGCGGCACAGGTAATTGGCCCGACCCTTGAGCAGCGCCACCTTGACCGGCCGTCCGAGCGCCGCACCGAGCAGCGGCAGATCGCGGCCGTAAAGCTGATCCTGCAATGGTCGCGTGCCAGTGGATATCAGCACGCGCAGGCCCGACAGCAGCGCCGGGACCAGGTAGGCAAAAGTCTTGCCAGTACCGGTGCCGGCTTCAACGAGCAGCACCTCGCGCAGTGCCAACGCCTCGGCAATCCGTTCTGCCAAGCGGCGCTGGCCGGGACGCGAAACAAAGCCGGTCAGCGACCGCTGCAGCGCGCCGCCCGCACCAAACAGCTCACGCAGATTCGTCATGACAAATTGAAAGAGTTATCCAGAACGTGATACCACTTAAGACATCTGATCGGCCACCGGAGTCGTTATAATGAGTCCATCCGGCGGCGGCCCTTACGGATCCGCGACAGCAAAAATAAGAACCATGGCGGCGATCTTCGACTCCGGCTCCAAAAACACTCGGACCGAACACTCACGCTAGGATACGACATGGCCACTGCGCCCCATACCTTCAGTTCGCTGCCGGATATCGCACAAAAGGTCACCGACTGGGTCAACGAGGTGTCGCGCCTGTGTGAACCGACACGCGTGCACTGGTGCGAAGGATCGGATGTCGAGTTCAAGACCCTACGCGGCGAACTTGCCGCCCGCGGCGCACTCCGGGAACTCAATCCGGCCACCTACCCGGGCTGCTACCTGTATCGCTCGGATCCCAGCGACGTCGCGCGGGTCGAGCACCTGACCTTCATCTGCACGCGCTCAAAGGCCGACGCCGGTCCCAACAACAACTGGATGGACCCGGTACAGGCCAGGGCACGGATGCGCTCCCTTTTCGCCGGCTGCATGCGCGGCCGGACGCTGTATGTCGTGCCGTATTGCATGGGCCCGCTCGACTCCCCGTTCTCGCGGTGCGGCGTCGAAATCACCGACAGCATCTACGTAGTGCTGAACATGGCGATCATGACGCGCAGCGGCCGTCAGGCGCTCGAGCGTATCGCCTGCGACGGCGGCTTTGTGCGCGGCCTGCACTCGACCGGCGAGCTTGACCCCGAGCGGCGCTTCATCATGCATTATCCCGAGGAGCTTGCGATTGAGAGCTTCGGTTCCGGCTATGGCGGCAACGCGCTGCTTGGCAAGAAATGCCATGCGCTGCGCATCGCGAGCTGGCAGGCCCGCGACGAAGGGTGGCTGGCCGAGCACATGCTGCTGATGGGGCTGCAAAGCCCGGAAGGCCAGACGCATTACATTGCCGCGGCATTTCCGTCGGCCTGCGGCAAGACCAACCTTGCCATGCTGGTACCGCCGGCAACGCTGCCGGGGTGGAAGGTGTCCACCATCGGCGACGATATCGCCTGGCTCCACCCGGGCGCCGACGGGCGGCTATGGGCAATCAACCCCGAGGCCGGGTACTTCGGCGTGGCGCCGGGCACGAGCCCGAAGACCAATCCGAACGCCTTCAGCATGATCCACCGCGACACGCTGTTCACCAACGTCGCGTTGACCGCCGATAACGAGCCCTGGTGGGAAGGCCGCAAGGATACGGTGCCGGTTACCGACTGGCGCGGACGGCCTTACGATCCGGCCAACGGACCCGCGGCCCATCCCAACTCGCGCTTTACCGTGTCGATCCGTCGCAACCCGAGCTACACGGCAGCGGCCGACGATCCGCGCGGTGTGCCAATCTCGGCCATCATCTTTGGCGGCCGGCGACGCGAACTCGCCCCGCTCGTTTATCAGGCCCGAAACTGGGCGCACGGCGTGCTGGTAGGTGCCATGGTCGCTTCGGAGACCACGGCCGCGGCGGTCGGTCAGGTGGGCGTCGTAAGGCGCGATCCGATGGCGATGAAACCGTTCGCCGGCTACAACTTCGGGGACTACTGGGCCCACTGGCTCAAGGTTGGCGCGGGCCTTACGCGCCCGCCGCAGCTGTTTCACGTCAACTGGTTCCGCCAGGACGCCGAGGGCCACTTCCTGTGGCCCGGGTTTGGCGAGAACCTGCGGGTGCTCGCCTGGATGCTCGAGCGCTGCGCCGGCCGGGCCGGCGCGCGGGAAACCGCCATCGGCCAGTTGCCCCGCCCGGAGGACCTGAACGTCGCGGGCCTCGGCGTGCCGCCAGCGACGATTGAGGCGCTGACCGCGGTGCCGCGCGATGCCTGGCAGCGCGAGGTCGTCGCGTTCCGCGAGTATCTGGAGCCGTTCGCCGAACGCCGCCCGCCGGGATTGCTGGCCGAGCTCGATGCGCTCGAGCAGCGTCTCAAGAGCTAAAGAATCTCTCCAGTCGGCGCTGGGCCGCTCTGGCCAGCAAATCAATTCAGGCCGAATCCTCGCAGACGAAATGGATTGTCTGCGGCGCGTCGGGCACCGGGATCCGGCCCAGGCCGATCAACCCCTCACCCTTCAGCGGCACACTGTCGCGACGGACGAAGGACTCTTCCTGGCCATCGGCCTGCACGAAGGTGCCGTTGGTGCTCTGGTCGGTCAGCAGGAAGCGGTTGCGGTTGAGTTCGATGCGCGCGTGCATGCGCGAGATCAGGTTGCCGCGCACGATCACGTCGTTGTCTTCCGAGCGGCCAATCACCGCCTGCGGATGCTGCTCGTCGACGACGTATTCCCGGTCCGCCACCGTCAGGCGCAGCCGCGCGTGCCGCGGATCGCGGCCGCCGATTGCGATGGCCGGCAGCATGCTGGTCACATCCTCGGTCTGCCACAGCACTTCGTAGAGCGCGATCTCGCCGTTCTGGCCGCGAACGTTGGCGACATCGATTTGCCGCACCGAAGCCCGCCACTCGGGCGAGAGACGCTCCACCATCGCCGAGGTGGTGATGATCTGTCCGGCCTTGGCCTGGCTGGTCATGCGGTTGGCGGTATGGACGCTTGCGCCAAAGATATCGCGGCTCTCGAGCACTACCGGGCCAAAATGGCAGCCGATGCGGATCGAGACTGGCTGGCCTTCGACTTTCATATCGCTGCGGGCGCTGATGGCTTTTTGCATCTGTCCGGCCGCGTTCAGCGCATCGTCGGCAGTCGGAAAAGTTGCCATCACTTCATCGCCGATGGTCTTGATGACCGTGCCCTTATGCGAGTCCGTGGCCGTGCGCATGATATCGATGCAGGTGGCCACCATGTCGCGCGCGCGAAGATCTCCCATCACCTCAAACAGCCGGGTGGAGCCGACCACGTCGGCAAACAGGATGGCGAGCTCGATGTCTTTGACCATAGCTTAGGTTTTATTGGTATCCGGCCCCCGGCGACCAGCCGCGCACTGTGCCAGGCCGGGCCGACTTCACATAATGTCGGACTCGCCAAAGATTATACAAGAGCATCCCCCAACGGCTATTTGGCTACCCCTAGACCTCGCGCGCCACTCACCGGCGACCGCCGGTGGCAGCGAATCTTCGCTTGCAATGCCTACATGCTGAACCACATTCGTAGTACAGCGCAACTAGCCGCCGCGCAAACGATTCCATGTGGCCGTTGCACCGCAACCGGGGGGCCACAATGAGAGGCGGCAACTCAAACCGAACTGTTCGCGAGCGCGAGGCGCGACGCGGGCGCTTATCGGGCCCGGTGTCCCACGGCGCCGTCGGCGCGACCCTGCTCGATCAGGGCATCGAGTAAGCGGCCAATCGCGATTGGCATATCCGGACCTCGCACGATGGGATCGCCACCGACAATACGAGCACTGAGCGCACGCAGTGTATCGCCCAAGGCACGGAGTCCACGGCGGCCACGCTCCGGTGCCGGGGTGGACGCAGTCAGCGCCACCAATTTGCCTTCCAGCTCACCCGAACCGATCACCCAGTCGATGGCGTTCTTCAGCACGCCCGGCAGGCTATGACCGTACTCCGGGGTTGCGATCAGCACCGCATCGCTCGCGGCCAGCGTCTGGCGCCATTGCGTGACCGAAGGCGAGATGCCTTGCGCCTCAGCGTCCGGATTGAAATGCGGTAATTCGCCTAAGCCGGTAAACAATTGCACTTCAACTCCCGGCGGGGCGAGCTGCGCCGCCGTGCGCAGCAACGCCAGGTTGGCCGACTGCGCCTTGAGGCTGCCGCATACTGCAAGTATTTTCATCGCGCGCTCATCCGACCCGCAATGCCTCACGAATCACGCGCGCGCCGGCACCTGGACGGCGCGCGCCTTCGGACAGGCGTTGCCGGAACTGCCGCGCGCCGGGCTCGCCGGTCAGGAGCCCGAGCATATGCCGGACGATAGCCGGGAGCGGCGTGCCGTCGGGCAGTTGCTCGTCGGCATAAGAAGCCATGCGTTCGAGCAGCGCCGACGGCGAGGGCCGGTGCCAGCCGTCATTAAAAATGAGCTGATGCGCATCGCTCAACAGGTAGGGCCGATGGTAGGCCTCGCGACCGAGCATCACCCCATCGCACCAGCCCAAGGCCCGCTGAATCTCGGCCACCGTGCGCAAGCCGCCGTTCAAAATCACAGGCAATGCCGGCATCAATCGCTTCAGCCGCTGCACCACCTCATATCGCAGCGGCGGCACTTCCCGATTCTCCTTCGGGCTCAGGCCGCCGAGCACGGCCTGGCGTGCATGAACAATGACACAGTCACAACCTGCCTGACGTACCGTCTCGGTGAAGAGCAGCAACGCATCAAAATCCGCTTCCTCATAGCGCCCGATGCGCGCCATGGCCTCGCCACCGCCCAGGACCCCGATGCGCATCTTGACGGTTACCGGCACCGCGACCGCCGCGCGCATCGCCGCCACGCACTCACCGACGCGAGCCGGATCTGCCATCAGGCAGGCGCCAAATGCACCGGCGTGCACCCGATCGCTCGGGCAGCCGCAGTTGAGGTTGATTTCCTGATAGCCAGCCGCAGCCCCTAGGCGCGCCGCGGCCGCCAGTCGCAGCGGATCGCTGCCACCGAGCTGCAGCGCGAGCGGCTGCTCCCGCGGATCGTAGCGCAGCAGCCGTGCGGCATCGCCGCGCAGCAGTGCTTCGGCCGTTATCATCTCCGTATACAGCTGCACCCGCGGGGAGAAACCCCGGAGGAAATACCGGCAATGCCGGTCGGTCCACTCCATCATCGGAGCCACCGAAATCGGATAGCTGCTCAAGCCGCCGGCCCCGCCTCTACAATGATCTCGGTGCGCCTGCCGTGATTCGATACATGCTCGATTGGTCCCCCGCCAGCAATTTCAACGTAATATCGCCGCCGCTCTGAATTTCCATATGTCACGTTGCGAAATCCCGCCCGCCGCGGGCGTCGGGTTGACGGCAGAATCTGTGAATCCGGCATGACTCGTCCTTAAAGTTCCATTGCAGCGCGCGGGAATAATTCGCGCCTGAACCGGTAATCAGTCGCTGGCCGAACCAGCGGCGATTGTGGACACTTGGATCAACATAAGAGAATCAAGGGTGCCTTTCCAGTGGCGCGAACTTTTTTGACGGCAATGCTCGCGTGCACCGCGATCGGCCGCTCGCTCACTTCCGCGGCCGACGAAGCGGCTGGCGTGCCGAGCGAGCAGCCGACGCCCACTGTCCTCGTTCAGGCGACCGCCATCGCTGGTCCGGCCATTGGTGCCGATAAGTTCCCCGGCAACTTCCAGGTGCTTTCGGCCGCAGACCTGTCCCGCGACGGCTCTGCCAGCCTGACGGGTGCCATGAATTCGCAGCTTGGCAGCGTCAATGTCGATGACAATCTCGACGACTCATTCCAGCCCAATATTCTGTATCGGGGCTTTGAAGCCTCGCCGGTACTGGGCACGCCGCAGGGTCTGGCGGTCTACCAGAATGGCGTGCGCATCAATGAGGCGTTCGGCGACACGGTTGACTGGGACCTGTTCCCCGACATCGCAATCAACCGCGTGGAACTCGTCAGCTCGAGCCCGGTTTATGGCCTGAACGCACTCGGCGGAGCAATTTCCGTCAGCATGAAAGATGGCTTCTCTTACCAGGGCGCCGACTTCGACTTAGCCGGCGGCTCGTGGGGGCAACGATCCGGCACCGCCCAGTACGGGGTGGATTCCGAACACTTTGGCTTCTACGTCGCTGGCCGGGCGTTCGACTCCAATGGTTGGCGGCTGTTTTCCAGCGACAAAGTCCGCCAGTTGTATTCTGCGCTTGGCGCCCGCAGTGATCGCGGATCCATCGAGCTGACCTACACGCTGGCCGACAATGCGCTTGCCGGCCAGGGCGCAGCGCCCGTGCAGGAGCTCGCCATCAGCCGCTCGCTGGTCTTCACCAATCCGCAGCAGTACCAGGACCGGCTGAATTTCATAACGCTCAATGGCAATCTGCAGCTGACCAGCAGCTGGTCGCTGCAGGGCGTTGGGTACTACCGGCAGTTCTCCCAGTCCGTATCCAACGGCAATACCACCAGCTTCACTGCCTGCACGGCAGGCCCCTACCTTGGCGATCTGTGCCAGGCGGACGGGTTGACGCCGGCTGAGAACGCCGCTGGCGCGCCGCTTCCCGACATCACCCTGGGCGGCACAATCCCGATCGGCGAAAATGATTCCGAGCGCATCAACTCATACGGTCGCGGCGCGACTGTGCAGATCGGCGATGGCGAGCCGATTTTTGGTCACACCAATCAGTTCACCGCGGGCGCCGCGATCGATTACGCCTATGTGAACTTTTATTCCGGCACCGAAGTAGGCGTCCTCAACGCCCAGCTGGTCGTGCAGCCCTCCGGCCTTGTTGTCGATACGCCAGAGGACACATCCGCCGGCACGGAATTTGGCGCCACGCCGGTGAACCTGCACTCCCTGACCAAGGACTATGGCATTTACCTGACCGACACGCTCGATCTGACCCCGGCCCTCGCACTGACCGCGAGCGGGCGCTATAACGTCGCCGACATCGATCTTCAGGATCAGCTGGGCACCGACCTCACCGGCAACAATCGCTACAGCCATTTCAATCCCGCGATCGGTGCAACGTACAGGGTGCGCGCGGGATTGACCGCATACGCCGGCGCTTCGCAGAACACCCGCACGCCGACCGCCAGCGAAATTGAATGCTCCAATCCGCTGCAACCGTGCCTGCTGCCGGCGGACCTCGCCGGCGACCCGCCGACCTTGCGGCAGGTGGTGGCGCGAACCTACGAGCTTGGCTTGCGTGACAGCGCCGCCGCGGGCGGCTGGTCGTGGAATCTGGGCATCTTTCGCACTGAGTTAAACGATGATATCTATGGCATCGCGACCTCTGAGAAGGAAGGATTTTTCCAGAATATCGGGGCCACGCGCCGCCAGGGAGTCGAGGCGGGACTGAAATACCAGGCGGGCGGCTGGTCAGTGATCGCCAATTACAGCCTCGTGGACGCGACCTTTCAGTCCCCGATCCTCTTACCTTCGCCCTCCAACCCGTTCCAGGATGCCAGCGGCAACATTCAGGTGGAGCCTGGCGATCACCTTCCCGGCATCCCCCGACAACGCTTGAAACTCATCGTCGACTACAAGCTCCTGCCAGCCTTGAGCGCCGGGGCGACGGTGAGTGTGGTGGGCGGGCAGTATTACTTTGGGGATGAATCAAACCAGCTTCAGCCGATGGCTGGCTACACCGTCGTGGGAGTGCACGCCTCGCTCGCGATCTCGCACGGGTGTGAGCTGTTCGCCACGATCAACAACCTCTTTGATGCCAGCTATTCGAACTACGGCATCCTGGGCAACCCGACCGGCATCGGCGTGCCCGGTATCCCGCCCGCCGGGGTCGCCAATGGGCCCGGCGTCGACAATCGCTTCCAGAGTCCGTCCAACCCGTTTTCGGTTTCTGCCGGAGTGAAGATCAGCTTTTGAGCCGGCTCGCCCTTGGCGAGCCCCCCCGATTCAAGTCTTGGCGCCGCCGACGCTCAGGTTCGCAAGCGGTCCGGGATGGGCAATGTAGAAGCCCTGCGCATAGTCAACGCCGAGCTGCGAGAGCTTGTCGTAGACGTCGGCCGACTCGACCCGCTCGGCCACGGTTGCAATCCCGAGTGCCTTGGCCACCTTGCAGATCGCCTCGATCATGCTGCGATCCACGTTATCGTTGATGATGTTGCCGATGAACTGACCGTCGATTTTGAGGTAATCGACCGGCAGGGTCTTCAAGTAATGGAACGAGGACAAGCCGCTGCCAAAGTCATCGAGCGCGAAGCGGCAGCCGCGCGCTTTCAGCTCGCGCATGAAATCCACGGCCTGCGCCAGGCTCGTGATCACCGCGGTTTCCGTAATTTCAAAGCACAGCCCCTGCGCGACATTGCCCTCGCCGATCATCGCCAGCACATCCTCGAGGAAGCTGCGGTCGCTGAGCGAGGTGCCCGAAACGTTAACGGCCAGCAGAAACGGCGGCTCGCCGCCACTGACGGAATGCTCGGAGAGCAGCTGCACTGCGGTGTGCACCACCCAGCGGTCGATAGCCGACACCACGTTGTAGCGTTCGGCCGCTGGAATGAACTCACCCGGCAGCACCAGGGTGCCGTCATCGCCGTGCAGCCGCACCAGCAGTTCGTAGAACGGCACGGTCTTTGGCGAATCTGGCCGCGTGCCGACGATCGGCTGGTAGAACAGCTCGAGCCGGTTCTCGTCCACCGCGCGCGTGACGCGGCCGACCCAGTACATTTCGCGGTGGCGGCCCGAGACTTCGCCGGAGGAGTACAAGTGCACGCGGTTACGGCCGGCATCCTTGGCCGCATAGCAGGCAATATCGGCGGCGCTGAGCAGGCTTGCGACGCTCTCGCTATCGGGCGTAATCTCGACCACGCCGATGCTGGCGCCAATGCTGGTGGTGTTCTGCTCCCAGCTGAAGCGGTAGTCGCGCACCGCCTGGCGCATCCCTTCGGCAATCTGCCCGGCCTGCTCGATCGAGCAGTGCTGCACCAGGATACCGAACTCATCGCCGCCTAAACGTGCAATGGTATCGGCCGCGCGCACGTGCTGGCGCAGCAGCGCGGTGACATCGCGCAGCAGTCGGTCGCCGGCTGAGTGCCCGCAGGTGTCGTTGACCACTTTGAACTGATCGAGGTCCACGTACAGCAGCGCGTGCGGCCCTTCGCCCTGGCGCGCGGTGTCGACTGCGTTGCGCAGCCGGTTGTCGAATTCCCGCCGGTTGATCAGCCCGGTGAGCGCATCATGGCTCGCCTGATAGGACAGCGCGCGCTTCAAGCGCCGCTCCTGGGTCACGTCGCGGAACACGACTACGGCACCGATGGTGCGACCGTTGCGGTCGCGGATCGGCGCCGCCGAATCCTGAATGGCGATCTCCTGGCCGAGCCGGTTGACCAGCACGCTGTGCTCGGCAAAATTGACGACCTTGTCTTCACGTAGGCAGCGCAACAGCGGATTTTCGATCTCGTTGCGCGAGACCTCATCGAGCAACTGCAGCACGCGGTTGATCGGCAGGCCACGGGCCTCCGCATCGCTCCAGCCTGAGAGCTGCTCGGCCACGGGATTTAAGTATTCAATCAGGCCGCCGCTGTCGGCGGTGATGACCGCATCGCCGATCGACTGCAGCGTGACCTGCGCGCGCTCCTTTTCAGCGAATACGGCCTGCTCGGCCCGTTTGCGGGCGGTGATGTCGGCGATCGTGCCGTCGTAAGAAACCACGCGACCCTGCTCGTCGCGCTGCGCCCGGGCGCTTTCCTGCACTACAAGCTGCTGGCCGTCGCGCCGGCGCATCCGGGTTTCGGCGTTGAGGATCTCCTTTTCGGTATCAAGCCGGCGTTCGAACGCGGTGCGCTCAGCCGGGCTCCAGAACAGCGTCGACACACCCGGAAGCGCGTAGATGTCCTCGGCCTTGTCGTAACCTAGCATCTTGACGAAGCCCGGATTGACGGACAGCACCCGTCCGTCGGCCGCGCATTTGTAGACGCCCTCGAGCACGCTCTCGTACAGACCGCGAAATTTCGCCTCGCTCGCCCGCAGCGCCTCTTCGGCGCGCCGGCGTTCGACCGCCATGCCCGCGAGCCGCCCAGCGTGCACCAGCAAGTCCAGGTCCCGCGGCGGCGGCATGCCGGGACGGTTCCGGTAGACGGTCAGCGCGCCGAGCACCCGCCCGCCAAGGGCGGTGACCGGCACGGCCCAGGCCGCGGCAAATCCCAATTCAGTAGCCAGCTCCCGGCGCCGTTGCCAGTACGGGCTCTTGCTGACATCGCCGACCACGACCGGGCGGCCGAGGTAAACGGCAGCAGCGCTCGAGCCGTTGCGAATGTCGATTGGCGTACGCTCCTCCATGGCCCGCAGTCGCTGCGGCAAACGCGCGCCGATGACCTCGCCGAAACTCTGCAGGTCGGAATTCAACAGGCTGATCGCCGCCACGTAGTCGGTGAATACCAATTCGGCCATGGTCACGACCGAGGCGAGCACCTCGGGAAGTGGTGCGTCAGCGGCCATGCGCTCAAACATGTCGCGCTCGCTCGCGGTGATGATCTCGGCCCTCTTGCGCGCTGAGATATCGGTGATGCTCGCGCGTACCAGGTCGGTCGATCCGGGCAGCGACATCAGTCGCACTTCAGTAGCGGTCTCCTCCCCGGCAGGATTGAGGTAATTCCATTCAAACACGCGCGGCTCGCCAGCGGCGCGGCCTGCCTGCCGCTCAAGCGGCGGTGCCAGCGCGGTCAGGGTCGCCATGGAAAGCTCCGGCACCGCGATCCGCTCAATGCCGAAGAAGCGCAGCGCATTCTCATTGGCATCGGTGCACTTGTTGCTCATAAGGTCGATGACCACGATCACTTCCGGCGCACTCTCGACTAGCGTGCGGTAGCGCGCCTCACTGTCGCGCAAGGCCTGCTCGACCGCCCGCCGCTCGCTCATGTCGCGCAGGCAGATGACGTAAATGTCCTCGCGCTCGATGCGCACGCGGCTCGCGACCAGTTCGGCCGGGAAATCCTGGCCGTTCTTGCGCCGCGCCGTCATTTCGCGCGCATCAATGATGTGGCCGGCATTGCCAGCTCCGGCCATCGAGGCGAGCCCGGCTGCGACCGCCCCGTAGCTCGCCAGATCCGGCAGCAGCCGGCTGATGGAACGGCCGATGAGTTCCGATTGCGAGTAGCCGAAGATCTGCTCGCCAGTCGGGTTAAAAAGGCTGATCGCGCCCTTGGCGTCGACGGTGATTACGACGTCCTTGATGTGATCAAGAATTGCTTGCAGCTGCCCTGCCCCGGCGTTGCCAAGGCCATCGCGAAACGAGCGGGCCTCTTCGGCGATCAGCTGCATGGAGCGCACGATGCCGCGCCGCTCCTCGTCGACCTGCGCGTAGTAGTCGCTGACGCGGGGCAGCAGCTGCGCCAGAGTCTGGGTGACGGAGGTCGAAGGCCCCAGCGCATCGAGCTGGCTCTTCAGCTGCGGATGCAGGTCGCCGAATTCCGGCGCGCGAACGCCTGCGGCCGCTGGACTGAGCGGTTGCAGCGTCGGCACTGGACGCGACACGGGCAATAACTTTGACATAATTCTGCTAGGCCGTAGCCATAGGCGCCCATGGTACGGGTCTGTTAGCAGGCTACATGTGCGGCAGATCCCGGAATCGGGTCCGCCCTTTGAGATTCAGCGAGAAGAATCCAGGACGATCAGTGGTACCGTGTAATTGCGGGTCAGGGAAGCGTCGGCCGTGTCGACCAGGACAGTGACGAAAAGACTCAACACGCCGGGCTTAGTTGGATGCACCAGAACCTCGAAATGCTGGTTTCGGCCACGGGCCGGCTCGGCATAGCTGACCTGGGAAGGCGAGTCGAGTTTCAGTCCATCGGAGACCTGCATCGCGATATGCAGCGCGTCGATATCCACCGCCGGATCCGGCACCACGGCAAGCTCCACATGCACTGGCGAGCCATTGCGCGGCTGCTCGCCTATCCTAAATTTGAGCGTCAGCGGTGTGGTCGAATTGGCGTTGGATACGGCGCTCACCATGTCAGCTTCATCCGGATCTATCGGCGCCTCCGCGACCGCAGGCTTCGCTGCGCCGGCTACCTGGGAGGCTGCCGGTTTTCCCGAACCGCCGCACGCGGTAAGCACGGTCGCCAAGGTGGCCATCGCCAAGTAGTGCCATGAGCGCACCGCCCGAGTGCTGCTTGGATTGTCGAGCTGGACTCGTCCCCGTCGCATCGTACCCCCTTGAGGCGAAACACTACCACGACGAAGCGTCTGCCGTTACTTCAGCCCGCCGCGCCGCTCACTGGAGCAGCAACGGCGGCGCACTGACCGCCTCGCACTGCTCGGCCAGGTCGCTGGTGTGCCGCTCCCAGAAGCGCGGCTCGGCGAACCACGGAAAAGCACGTGGAAAAGCCGGATCGGTCCAGCGCTCCGCGATCCAGGCGGCATGATTGATCATGCGCGAGGCGCGTAGCGCTTCGATCAGTTGTAGCTCGGTAAAATCGAAAGTGGCGAACTGCTCATAGCCGGCCAGCAGACCGCTCCACTGCCAGCGCTGCTCATCGGGGCTGCCCGACAGGAACATCCAAAGATCCTGGATCGCAGGGCCCATCATGCAATCATCAAGGTCGACGAAAATCGGTCCGCTCGCGCGCCACAGGATGTTGCCAAGATGGCAGTCCCCGTGCAGACGGATGGCGCGCAGCGGCTGCGCCTGCTGCCAGACGGTATCGATCGCCGCCAGGAGCCTCGCGCTAACTTCGGCGTAACGCGCCTCGGTGGGTTGCGGTAGATAGCCGCTGGCGAGCACCGTGGCACGCGCCTTGGCGCCGAGGCGGTCCCCCGCCAACACCGGACGGTACTGAAAGCGCTGCCGTGCGCCGAGTGCATGAATCCGCCCGAGCGTCCGGCCGAGGAGTTCGCGCGCTCCAGGCGGATCAAGTTCAGGCGTGCCGCCCGGGCGCAGCGGAAACGCGGCCACCCGAAAACCGTCAACGTGCGCCAGCGTCGCGCCCCGGATATCGAGTGGCGCAACCACCGGGATTTCGGCGGCGGCGAGCTCCGTGGCGAAGGCATGCTCTTCGAGAATCTGCGCATCGCTCCAGCGCCCGGCGCGGTAAAACTTCAGCACCACCGGCTCGGCCTCATGCCGACCCAGCCGGTAGACACGGTTCTCATAGCTGTTGAGTGCAAATAGCCGGCCGTCCGGGTCGAGACCGAGCTGCTCGGCGGCCTTTAGTACCGCATCGGGACTGAGGTCCGAAAATGGCTGCCGCTCGCTCACGCCGGCACCTTTTGGCGGCACTGTGGCGCTGCCGCCACGGCAAAAAACCCCGGTTGCATCATTCCGTCCAAGCCGTCCCGGCTGCGCAGTGTATCCATCAGAATACCGGTCCCGTGGCGACAAAGCGCTGGTTTAGTCATGGGCCCCAGCCCGGAGGCGGGGTCAAGGGGCGCCCGGCCCAATACCGTACCTGTCGGATCGGCGCGACAGATCTGCGACCGGTTTGGACGTAATGCAGCATTCCCCCTGACATAGAATGCGCCTGATGCGCCGCCTGCTGCCCAAATCACTCAATGGCTTCCTGTTGCTGGGGCTGGGCGCCATCGCCGCCCCGCTGCTGATTGCCATTCTGCTGGCCATCTTCCAGCAGCGCCAATTAACCGCTGCCAGTCAACGTCTGGTGTTGGAAAGCGTACAGCTGGCGGGGCTTTCCCAGGATCTTTACGAGAAGATCGCCTCGCTCGAGCGCTCGGCGCGGCTATACCAGGTGCTGCGGGACGGCACGCTGTTTGCGGCTTATCGCAACAATGACGAGCAGCTGGCTAACATTATCCGCGTGCTGCACGGCCGCATGAAGTCTTCTGAAGCCGATTCGCGACTCGATGCGCTCAGCATCGGTCAGCAGGTAATTCGCGATACAGTGCGCGACGCCGCGGCACTGGCCGGTGCTCCAGTGGAGTTTCCCGATCTCGCCGATCGCGTCGAGCCCATCGCTGCGCTGATTGAACAACAGATCAACGCCGGGCGCGCGGCCCTGCAAGAGCGCACCGAGCGCGCACAGCGCCAGCTGTTATGGGAATCGACGCTGCTGTTGCCGATCTTTGCTGTTGCCATTCTCGCGGTGACGCTGGGCCTCGGCCGGCCGCTGCGTCAGATCGACCGGGCGATCGGTGAGCTCGGT
>DASWBL010000131.1:0-1903 GCA_036390615.1 Steroidobacteraceae bacterium
GTGCCGTACTCGGCCCGGCAGATCGCGGCGCTCGGTCCGATTATTGCTGCTTGGCTGCGGCTCGCGATTTTCGAAGCGATGAACCCGCGCGAAGGCGATTTGCCGCAATACCCGCGACTTTGGTTTGTGATCGATGAACTCGACGCGCTGGGGCCGATCGACGGCCTGAAGGATGCGCTGGCGCGACTTAGAAAATTCGAGGGTCGGTGCGTGCTCGGCTTTCAGTCCATCGCGCAGGTATCGGGCACTTATGGCGTGCAGGAAGCCCATACCATCGTCGAAAACTGCGGCAATACCCTGATCCTGCGTTGCTCGGCGTCCGAGCACGGCGGCACCGCGCGCTTTGCGTCACAGTTGATTGGTCAACGTGAGGTGCTTCGCCGTCATACCTCCAAGACGCGTTCGGGCGGCTGGCCAGGGCGCGGGCAGCGCTCCAGCACGCACAGCGACCAGCATGTAACTGAAGATGCGGTGCTGGCCTCGGAGATTGAGCAACTTGCCGATCTGGAGGGTTTTCTCAAACTTGCTTCGAGCAGCCAATGGTTGCGGTTGCGCGTACCGCGCAGCGCCTGAACTTCCCGAGCTTTCAGATGCCACCGGCATGCTGCCAGCGCTCGATGCGAACCTGCGGCGGGTGCGGCGCGTTGATCCGGCCATTGACCCACACGCCAGTGCTGGTCAAGGCCATGTGGGCTAGATCGGCCGAGCTGTTGCCAAAGGCAATACTTTCAGAATAGCTCCCGGCGGCGAGCAGGCCGGCAACGCAACGGGCCTTTTCTTCACCGCGTCGGTTGGCCGAACGCAACCGGCCGTCGAGTTCGCCGTTGGCGCGCCAGGAAAGCTCCGAGCAGATGGTTTCATCGAATCCCAGCGAGTGGCCGATCCGCCTGACGTAGATATCGGGGCTGGCCGACAGCAGTACCAGGTGCGCGCCGGCCGCACGCTGCCGCGCAATCTCGAGCACTGCCTCGGCGTGCAGACCACGGCGCAGTAATTGGGCGATAAAGCGCTCGCGCCATGGCGCCAGCTGCGCTTCCTGCAAGCCGCCGAGTGCGGCCTTGATCAAGGCGCCTTTAAGCTCACTCAGGTCGGTGCGACGGTAGGCCCATGCCACCAGCGCCGGCAGCACCGCGAGCAGGCGCGGCAGGCGCCATGGATGACGCCACAGGTAACCAAAGACGAACGGCAGCAATGTGTCGTGGCGCGTGATGGTGCCATCGAGATCGAACACTGCCACGCGACCGGCGTTCATGTATCCGCAGCCGGACGGCGGTGGATCAGCGCGCTGTCCCTGCGCGGCAACTCAGGCGGCCTTGGCCGCCCCAGCGAGCTGGCGCAGCACGTACGGCAGGATACCGCCGTGCTGAAAGTACTCGCGCTCCTTCGGCGTATCGATGCGCACGCGCGCTTCGAACCGTCGCGCGGCGCCGCTCGCCGGCGTCGCCACGACCTGCACCGTGCGCGCTCGACCATGGTCGATACCCAGAATCTCAAAGCTCTCCGTGCCCGTGAGTCCAAGGCTGGCTGCATTTTGTCCGTCCTGGTATTGCAGCGGCAGTACGCCCATACCGATCAGATTGGAGCGATGGATGCGCTCGAAGCTTTCGGCGATGACCGCCCGGACACCCAGCAGCAGCGTACCCTTGGCGGCCCAGTCGCGCGAGGAACCACTGCCGTACTCCTTGCCGGCCAGTACGATCAGCGGCGTGTGCTCGGCCTTGTAGCGCATGGCAGCGTCATAAATGCTCATCTGCTCGCCACTCGGGACGTGCGCTGTGACACCGCCTTCGGTGCCCGGCACCAGGAGGTTCCGCAGGCGGATGTTGGCAAAGGTACCCCGCACCATGACCTCGTGATTGCCGCGGCGAGCGCCGTACTGATTAAAATCTGCCGGCTTAACGCC
>DASWBL010000132.1:0-6301 GCA_036390615.1 Steroidobacteraceae bacterium
CTGGATACCCTCACCGTGATACTGCTGAATGAATTCGGCGATTTGGCTCTTTTCGTCCTGCGATTCGTTGATGGGGATGCGGATCTTGCCGCATGGGCTGGTCAGTGCGCGGGAAAACAGGCCGGTTTTCTTGCCCTCGATATCAAAGTAACGAATCTCACGGAAGTTAAACAGTTTCTCGTAAAAACCGGCCCACACGTCCATATTGCCGCGTCGCACGTTGTGGGTCAGGTGATCAATGACCACCAGCGCTGCGTCGCCGCCGTTGCCCGCCGGCCGCTCCGGCAGGAAATCCACGTCGTAGATAGTACTCGGGCCGTAGCGATCGACTAGGTAAATGCGGCTGCCGCCAATGCCCTCAATGGCCGGAATATTCAGCTCCATCGGGCCGACGGTGCTCGGTGCCTCCTTGGCGCCAAGTGCGAGCGCGCGCTTGAAGGCATAGGCGGCGTCCTTGACACGAAACGCCATCGCGCAAGCCGACGGACCGTGATCGGCGGCAAACTGGCGGGCGTAGCTGGCCGCTTCGGCGTTGATGATGAAATTGATATCGCCCTGCCGGTGCAGGGTCACGTTCTTGCTGCGGTGCCGGGCCGTGACCGGGAAGCCCATCTTTGCGAACAGGGTTCGCAGCAACTGCGGATCAGGCGCCGTGTATTCCACAAATTCAAAGCCGTCGGTGCCCATGGGATTCTCCATGAGGGACGCCGTGCGGTCGATAGGCATGGATGGACTCCGATGCAGCAAACGGGCTGTTGGTGGCTAAGATTACTACGGTCCGGGCGCGCCGGGCAGCGCGCCGCGCTACGGCTGGGGCTCCCACCGCCGGCGATACAGCAGCCGATCAGCCGGCGGCGAGCGGATCATGCCAACCGCCCTCCCCTTGGATCATCAGACCGGCTGTGGCCGGACCCCAGGAACCTGGTTCGTAAATCTCGGGTTGCGAGTCGCTATTGAGGATCGGCTCCACGACGCTCCAGGCCGCCTCGACGCAGTCGTCGCGTGTAAACAGCGAACCGTCGCCACGGATGGCATCGCCCAACAACCGCTCGTAGGGCGGCATGAGGCTGGCGGACTCGTCGTGAACGACAAGTTCAACATTGCGCCCCACCAAGGCAATGCCGGGGGTTTTGACGCGGGCGCCGAGCGCAATCAGCACGTCTGGGCCAAGTCGCAGGCGCAGATAATTGGAGTCGCGCACGCTGACTTCATCAAAGATCATCTGCGGCGGCCGCCTAAGTTGCACCCACACCTCGGTTGCCGTGACCGGCAGGCATTTGCCGACGCGGATATAAAACGGCACGTCCGCCCAGCGCCAGGTGTCGATATGCAGGCGCAGCGCCACAAAGGTCTCGACCCTGGAATCAGGGGCAACGCCTGGTTCGACGCGGTAGCCGCGGAATTGACCCCGCAGCACTTCGCTCGGGGCCAGCGGGCGCATGGCATTGAATATCCGCAACTTCTCATTGCGCAGCGCGTTGGCGGAACTATTCAGCGGCGTTTCCATGGCGAGCAGCGCCAGCACCTGCAGCATATGGTTCTGTACGACGTCGCGGATGGCGCCCACTTCCTCGTAAAACCGCCCGCGGCCCTGCACCCCGAAATTTTCCGCCATTGTGATCTGCACACTGGCGATATAGGTGCGGTTCCAAATCGGCTCAAAAAAGGAATTGCCAAAACGAAAATACAGCAGGTTCTCAACCGGCTCCTTGCCGAGATAATGATCAATGCGAAAGATGCTGCTCTCGGGAAAAGTGGCGTGCAGCGTCTGGTCCAGTGCGCGGGCCGAAGCCAGGTCGCGGCCGAAGGGCTTTTCAACCACGACGCGCGCATGGCCGGCGCAGCCCGCGTTGGCCAGTCCCTGCACCACCACCGGGAACAGGCTCGGCGGTATCGCGAGGTAATGCAGTGGCGCGGCCGCCTGACCTAGGGTCTGTCGCAACTTGCTGTAGGTGGCCGGATCCAGATAATTGCCGTCGATGTACTGCAGCCGCTGCGACAGCCGCTCAAACGTCGGATCGTCCACCGGGCCGTGCTCGGCAATGCTGGCGCGCGCCTGCTCGCGAAGGCGGCCCAAGTCCCAGTTTGATTTGCCAATGCCGATGACCGGCATTTCCAGCTGGCCGCGTCGGGTCAGTCCGTAAAGTGCGGGATAGATCTGCTTATACGCCAGATCACCGGTGGCGCCAAAAAATACCAAGGCATCGGACCTGACGGCGTTGTCGTCCACCATGACGGTCAATCCGATTTTTCCTGGTGGCCGCCAAACTCGTGCCGCATCGCCGACAGCAGCCGGTTGGCATACGCGGCTTGATCACGCGAGCTGAAGCGCTGATATAAGGCTGCGCTCAGTACCGGCGTCGGCACTGCCTCGTCGATC
The DNA here is from genome assembly GCA_036390615.1 of Steroidobacteraceae bacterium. Lineage (GTDB taxonomy): Bacteria > Pseudomonadota > Gammaproteobacteria > Steroidobacterales > Steroidobacteraceae > FEN-1191. The sequence goes on from DASWBL010000132.1 coordinate 2,381, forward strand.
GCCGCGGCAATCGTCCATCGGCCTTCGCCGGAATCCGATACGCGTCCTGCATAACCGGCCAGTTCCGGGTCATTCGCCAGCGCGGCAGCGGTCAGATCCAACAGCCAGGAGCCGACGACGCTGCCCCGCCGCCACAGCTCCGCGATTTCCGGCAAATCCAGGTCATAGCGAAAAAATTCCGGATGCCGCAAGGGCGTGGTCTCGGCATCGGCAGCCGCTGGCACGCCCCCCACGTTGGCGTGCTTCAGCACATTCAGCCCCTCGGCGTAGGCGGCCATGAGTCCGTATTCAATACCGTTGTGGACCATCTTGACGAAGTGCCCCGCGCCGAAACTGCCACAGTGCAGGTAGCCGCGATCGGCGGTACCTTCGCGCGCGCCGCGACCAGGCGTCGCGGCGGCGGCGGCGGCGCCCGGCGCCAGCGCTGCAAATATCGGCTCCAGACGCTGCACGACGGTCTTTTCGCCACCGATCATCAGGCAATAGCCGCGCTGCAGACCGGCTACGCCGCCACTCGTGCCAACGTCTACGTAATGCAGACCCTGTTTCGTCAGTTGCGTGGCGCGGCGAATGTCATCATGGTAATGCGAATTGCCGCCGTCGATAATGATGTCACCAGCCTTTAGCAGCGGGCTGAGGCTGGCCAGCTCTGCGTCGACAGCCGCGGCCGGAACCATCAGCCAGATCGCCCGCGGCGGAGCCAGTTGGGCGACCAGTTGCTCACGGGAGGCTGCGGCAACGGCACCCAATGCCGCCGTGGCGGCTACACTTTGCGGGCGCACGTCGAAGGCGACGCATTGATGCCCGCCTGCCAGCAGCCGGCGCACCATGTTACTGCCCATCCGTCCTAATCCAATCATCCCCAGTTGCATTACCCTTCCTCCATTGCGGCTGCGCCCACATCGGCGGTCCCAGGCAACATCGAGCCGCACGTAGATCCCAAGCCAGTGCCCTTGGCACCGCGGATTCCCGCGCCAAATTCTCTCAGGAGCCTGTGGGCGCTGGCGAAAGCACCTCGACCGTGATGTGCGATAGGGTTGCAAACTGGCGCAGCCGGTTGTGATAATAATCCACCGCGCCCGCCTCGTTGCTTACCACTGACAGGATCGCGGCAAAGTGGCCTGGACCCAGGCGCCAAAGATGCAGATCCGCGACCCGATCGCCCTGGGCTTCGACTATTGAGCGGATCTTATTCGCCATCGTTGCATCCGGATTTATGTCCAGCAGAATGCGGCTGGTGGCACGCACCAGCGAATAGGCCCAGGCGGCGATCACCAAGGCGCCGATCATACCCATGACCGGATCCATGAAAGCCCATCCCAGGTAAAGACCGGCCGATAAGCCAAGGATGGCCAGCACCGAGACGAAAGCGTCGCCCAGGACGTGGATGAAAGCGGCCCGCAGGTTGTGATCGCGGTGTGCCGCATTGCCATCACCTGCGTGTGAGTGATCGTGCTCGACAAATGCCACCTCGAAACTGTTCGCGGCGCCGGGCGGGCCGAGCGACAGCAACGCTTTGAACTCGTGCGGCTCGGGGATTACGTCGGCCGATTGCCAGAGCCTGCCCTGCCAGCGCAACTGGAAATTCTGGCGCGCACCGCCCGGCCGCACCGTTTCGACAGAGATGACATTGTTAGCGGCGACGAATGCCGGCCGGCTAATAACTTCGCCGGACAGTCGGAAATGCGGCGGCGAGCCGCTTTCGAATATCGACAACGCCACGCGGCCGTAGGAGGTTTGAACGGTCCGTGATTCCTCGCCGTGGTTGTGCGCTTCATCCGGTGCATGACCGTGATGGTGCTCATGGCCACCGCTCAGCAGCCAGGCGCTGGCGATATTGACCATCAGGCCGAGGATCGCGATGGGAATGGCCTGCCCAAAATCAATGTGCACCGGATGCGTGAATCGCCAGACCGCTTCGAATCCGATCAGCAATGCGATCATTGCCAGAACGATGGCGCTGGTGAATCCGGCCAGATCGCCAAGCTTGCCGGTACCGAATACGAAGCGGCCATCCGCGGCGTGGCGCCGGGCATACGTATAGGCGAGCGCCGCGATCAGCAACGCGGCCGCGTGGGTCGACATGTGCAGACCGTCGGCGACCAGCGCGAGCGATCCGAAAATCAGGCCGCCGCCGATTTCCAGAATCATCATCGCAGAGCAAAGGGCGATGACCGCCCACGCTCGACGCTCGTTGGCCTCGTGACCGGCCCCGAGAAATACGTGATGATGCTCGCCCGGCAGCAACGGTGCTGGTTCAGCGTTCATTTCGGCATCCCTGTGCCTGACGGCTGCGCGCATGTGGTTCCGCTCAAAGCAGTAACCGTCAACTTCCAATTATGTTCGCGTGCAACTCATAGCGTTCGCGGCGACGGCATGCTTCAGAGTCACGCAGTAATTTTAAGATGATGTCACGCTCGAATTCTGAACGGTTGCTACCGTTATAGGTAATTTTTTCTTGTCTTCTGGGGTTTGCGAGGCATGAAAACTTTTCCCAATACGTTCGAGCTGCGAAATTCACGGTCGGTCAAACCGCCACGCGAACGCCGTTTTAGCCACTTAATAATATAATAAATTCAAATAGATATAAAACAAAATTAATGTTATTTATATTGCATGATCCTGGTGACAGCCGGTTCGACAGCAATCTTCCTTCCGCCTCCCGGCCCTTACCTTAAAGCCTTCGTGCCGCCGCCGACAAACTAACGGCGCCGGTGGCACCACAGAAAATTAATAGACGAAGTAAGGTCCGGTATAGACGCCGGCGATTCGTGACTCAAGGCCGACATAGACCTTTCGGCCGTAGAAGAATGGCATGCCCCAAATGAAGTTGCTCTCCCCAGCGCCGCCGCCCAGATCGGCGAAGGAAGCGGCGCCGGCGACAAAGGAGATATTCGGATCGGCGACAGCGAAGTTTACGGTCGATGTGTTCGTGTAGGCGCCGACGCCGGTGTTGACGGCAAACAGCGCCACGACGCCGCCGGCCGGACAGTAATAACCAACAAACGCGCCGGAGGAACACACAGCGATCGTCGGATCGGCGAAGTCAAAGGAATCGGCGCCCGAATCAATCAGTGCCGGCAGGACGGTAGTGCCGCCGTTGTAGGTGGCAGTGAAGTCCCCGTTCATGTCTGTACCGAGCACAGTGAGGCCAGTCGCGGGCAGCGCATTATCGGCCTGGGTGTTGATGCCAATATACAGTTCGCCGGTATCGGACACGTCGCCGTTGGCATTGACCAGGTTCGGAAGATTCACAACAACGCCGTTGTTGTCAGTGGTCAGCGCCGCCACCGGATTGGTAACCTGCGCGGCCAGGGCAATATTTTCCGCCGTGCAAACACTCGCAGCCCCGCTGGTACAGCCGTAGTACATCGCCAGCGGCACGGCCGCATTGACGCAGGCGTTGCCGCAATCTTGGGCAAATACGCCGATGCCGAGTACACCGTTGGCGTTAAATCCGGTCACAGAATTGATCAGCGTACCGTTGGCGCCGCAGGTCGCTGGCGGCGGCGCGCTGGTGCCCGCGTCATCCATGACCTGCACCGGTACGTTATTGGCGAGCTCCGCAGCCAGTGACACGTCGGCCAAGGCTACCGGCCCCCACGTCTGTCCGCCGGCAAAGGTGGCGCACTCCTCGATCGCGCGGACGGACGCATCGGATTCAGCCGTCAGCGTTACGCCCTTCGCGCTGAGGACCGAACCGACCAGTCGCAGTCCCCACGAACCGGTGTCGAGCAGCACGTGATCGATGATGGCACACTGGGTTGTGCTGTTTGGGGCACAGACTTTCACGGTCACGTAGGCGTGGTTGATGGAGCCTGTCGCGCCGGTCGGGCCGCCGTCGACTGTAAGGGTCAGCGTATTCATCGTCGGCATCGGATTGGTGCCCACCGCCTGGGTGCCGTTACCGCCGACACAGCC
>DASWBL010000133.1:0-7984 GCA_036390615.1 Steroidobacteraceae bacterium
ATTTGCATGCCTACGACGTGCGTCAGCTCGGAGCCGTCACGGACGCGGCGGGCGGCGCGAATATCCATGTGCGAATCAGCGTGTTGAACCGTGCCCTGCATGCGCAGCCCGTACCCGCCCTGCGCCTGACGCTGCTGGACCGCTTTGGCAAGCGGGTGGCCGCACGGGATTTGAAGCCCGACGAATATCTGCCGCCGGCGCTCGCCGGCCTTGGCTTTCTTGCGCCGAGCCAGCGCATCGATGCGGACGTGAGCGTCGTCGATCCCGGACCCGATGCGGCGAGCTTTGAAGTCGACGTCTGCCTCAGCGGTACCGGTGGCACATTGCACTGCGCCAACGATTCGCCGCTGGCTACAACGCACTCATGACGCTGCGGATCGGACCGCATACGCTGCCCGGGCAGGTGTTGCTCGCGCCGATGGCCGGCATCACCGACGGTCCGTTTCGCGCGTTGTGCCACCAGTTCGGGGCCGCGCTGTGCTGCGCGGAGATGCTCACCAGCGATCAGAATTTATGGAATTCGTCTAAATCCAGGCTGCGAATGCTCCGCGACGACGAGCCCGGGATCCGTGCGGTGCAGCTGGCGGGCGCGGACCCGCAAACGCTGGCCGAGGCGGCGCGCGCGCATGTGGCCCTGGGTGCGCAGATCATTGATCTTAATATGGGATGCCCCGCCAAAAAAGTCTGCAACCGACTGTGTGGATCGGCGCTGCTCGCCGACGAGGCGCTGGTCGGCCGGATATTTGATGCCGTGGTCAACGCGGTCGCGGTACCGGTCACGGTCAAGATCCGCACCGGCCCGGATCCAACACGGCGCAATGCAGTCGCGATTGCGCGCCTGGCCGAGTCCTGCGGCATCAGTGCCTTAGCCATTCACGGGCGCACGCGCGCTGATATGTTCCGCGGCGAAGCCGAGTACGATACGATCCGCGCGGTTAAATTGGCGGTGCGAATTCCGGTCATTGCCAACGGCGATCTGCGAACCGCGGCTCAAGTGCAGGCCATTTTGCGCTTGACAGGCGCTGACGGGGTCATGCTCGGTCGCGCCGCGCAGGGCTCACCATGGATCTTTCGTGATGTCAATGCGTATCTGGCGAATGAAAAAATTCCCGCGCCGCTCTTGCACGAGCGAATCAGTCAGATCATTCTTCAACACCTCGAATCCCTGTACGCGTTCTACGGCGAGTACACCGGGGTTCGGATGGCTCGCAAACATCTTGGCTGGTACTGTCTGCGGCAATCGGGTGCCGACGCGCTGCGCCGCGAGTTACTCGCCGCCACGGATTCGGCGTCGCAGTATGCAGCGGCGCGTCGTGGCTTCGGTCGCTGGCTGGCAGTGGAGCCAATCGTTTGCGGGACGTAGGCAAACAGAGAGATAAGAACACGCACGAGCGGGCGGCGACGGATGATTCGAACTAACGGCAAGGAGCTGCCGCTACGTAACCACACGGAGCGGGTCCTCAGCGATTATTTTTCGAGCCTCAACGGGCATCGGCCGGCGCGGCTGTACGATCTGGTACTGCGCGAAGTCGAAGAGCCGTTGTTTCGCGCGGTGCTCGATTATTCCGCCGGCAACCAGTCCCGGGCCGCAGGCATATTGGGGATTAATCGGGCCACGCTGCGTAAAAAGCTGCGCCAGCTGGGCCTCGCCGAGTAGGCGCAATGACAGTGCGTCGGGCCCTGCTGTCCGTTGCCGACAAGCAAGGCCTCGCCGACTTTGCCCGGGAACTGGCCGCGCGCGGCGTGGAGCTGCTGTCGACCGGCGGTACCGGCAGAATGCTGCTCGGCGAACGCATCCCGGTCCGCGAAGTCGCCACTTACACCGGCTTTCCCGAGATTATGGACGGGCGCGTCAAGACGCTGCATCCGCGCATTCACGGCGGGCTGCTCGGGCGACGCGGCATTGACGATGACGTCATGCGCGAACATGGCATCGAGCCTATCGATCTTCTGGTCATCAACCTGTATCCGTTCGCCGCGACCATTGCGCGGCCCGACAGCAGCTTTGCCGAAGCCATCGAGCAGATCGATGTCGGCGGTCCGGCCATGCTGCGCGCGGCGGCCAAGAACCATGCCGACGTGACGGTGCTGGTGGATCCGGCCGACTACCCGATCGTGCTCGCCGAAATTGATGCGACCGGATCGACTTCGATTGATACGCGCTCGCGGCTGGCCGCCAAGGCGTTCGCGCATACTGCCGCGTACGATGCGATGATTGCCGCATACCTCGGCAGCCGCGAGCAGCTGCCGACCGAGCGGTTTCCGGAATGGCTGCCACTGGTGCTTAAGCGGCAGCTCGAGCTGCGCTACGGCGAGAACCCGCATCAGCGGGCCGCTTTTTACGGCAGCCCTGGCGCGCGCGGCGCCTCGGTCGGCACCGGGCAGGTGCTGCAGGGCAAGGAGCTGTCGTACAACAACCTGGCCGATGCCGACGCGGCCGTCGAATGCGTAAGGCAATTCGAGCGCAGCGCCTGCGTCATCGTCAAACACGCCAACCCCTGCGGCGCCGCCATCGGCGACTCGCTGCAGCAGGCCTACCAGGCCGCCTACCTCACTGATCCGACTTCGGCCTACGGCGGGATCCTCGCCTTCAACCGGCCGCTGGATGGTGATACGGCACGCGCGATCATCGAGCAGCAATTCGCCGAGGTCATCATCGCACCGGATTTCACCGCGGCGGCGCGCGCCGTGCTGGCGGAGAAACCGAATCTGCGCGTGCTCGCTACCGGCGATCTGCGCGCCGACACGGGCGATGATTACGAACTCAAAAGCGTCGGCGGCGGGGTGCTGGTGCAGGATCGAGACCACGGCACGGTCGCCGAGCGGGATCTGCGCATCGTGTCGCGCCGCCGCCCGGAACCGCGTGAACTCAGCGATCTGCAGTTCGCCTGGCGAATCGCAAAATTTGTCAAATCCAACGCCATCGTGCTGGCGCGCGACCAGCGCACTATCGGCGTCGGCGCAGGGCAGATGAGCCGCGTGTATTCGAGCCGGCTGGCCGCGCTCAAGGCGGCCGACGCCAATCTCGAGGTGCGCGGCGCGGTGCTGGCCTCGGACGCCTTTTTCCCGTTCCGCGACGGCATCGACGTCGCGGCCAATTACGGCATCAGCGCCGTGATCCAGCCCGGCGGTTCGCTGCGTGATGAGGAAATCATCGCCGCCGCCGACGGGCACGGGCTGGCGATGGTATTTACCGGCATGCGCCACTTCCGCCACTGATGAAGGTTCTGATCATCGGCCAGGGTGGGCGCGAGCACGCGCTCGCCTGGAAATGCGCGTCCTCGCCGCGCGTCAGCGAAGTGCTGGTCGCCCCCGGCAACGCCGGCACTGCCGCCGAACCGCGCGTGCGCAATGTGGCGGTGGCGGCCACCGATATCGCCGCGCTGCTGCGACTGGCGAGCGACGAGCGCGTGGATCTGACCATCGTCGGCCCCGAAGCGCCGCTGGTTTCCGGCGTCGTCGATGAGTTCACGGCCGCGGGTCTGCGCTGCTTCGGCCCGAGCCGCGCCTGCGCGCAACTCGAAGGCTCCAAGGCCTTCAGCAAGGAGTTTCTGCGCCGCCACAGCATCCCCACTGCCGCGTACCGCAGCTTTACGCGCGCGAATTTTGATGCGAGCTGGGTGCTGGCGCAGCCGCCGCCGATTGTGGTCAAGGCGAGCGGCCTTGCGGCCGGCAAAGGCGTGATGATCGCGGCCTCAACGGCCGAAGCCGTCGAAACTGCCACGGCCATGTTCGATGGCCGCTTTGGCGCAGCCGGCAGCACGGTCGTCATCGAGCAGTTCCTGGCGGGCGAAGAAGCCAGCTTCATCGTGATGGCCGACGGCGAGCAGCTACTGCCGTTTGCCAGTTCCCAGGACCACAAGCGCTTGGCTGACGCCGATCGTGGTCCGAACACCGGGGGCATGGGCGCCTATTCGCCGGCGCCGGTCGTCACGCCGGCAGTACACGAGCGGGTGCTGCGGGAAATCATCCGGCCGACGCTTGGCGGACTGGTCGCCGAGGGCACGCCCTATCGCGGGTTCTTGTACGCCGGATTGATGATTGGCGCCGACGGGTCGCCACACGTCATCGAATTTAACTGTCGCTTCGGTGATCCCGAAGCGCAGCCGGTGCTGATGCGGCTGCAAAGCGATCTGACCGTGCTATGCGAAGCGGCGCTGGACGGACGGCTGGCGCAACAGACCGCGCAATGGGACCCGCGCGCGGCGCTCGGCGTGGTGCTGGCCGCTTCCGGCTATCCGGATGCGCCCCGCAGCGGCGATCCGATCAGCGGCCTTGACGCGGCGGCGCGGCTGCCTGGCAAGGTTTTTCACGGCGGCACGACACTGGCAGCCGACCGCGTCCTGACCAGCGGCGGGCGCGTGCTATGTGCAGTGGGCCTCGGTGCCGATCTTGAATCGGCGCAGCGCGAGGCCTACCAGCTGGTCCACGCCATCGATTTTGCGGGTATGCAATACCGCCACGACATTGGCTATCGCGCGCTCGCCGGCGGCGCGCGCTGAGGCCGTATGCTTACTGCGCCGGTCCGCGCCATGCCCGGCCTGCCGCCCCGCCTGCAGCGGCGCCTGCGCACAGCGTTTCGACTGTTGAGCGCCTTCAATCCGCGACTGGCGGCAAAGCTCGCGCTCAGGCTATTCATGACGCCGGGTTCGCGGCGGATCGATCCGCGGGAGGCGCAGTTTCTCGCCACTGCGAGAGCCGTACCGCTTCGCACCAGCGGCAACCGTATTCAGGCTTATGAGTGGGCCGGCACCGGCCCCGCCGTGCTGGTCGTTCATGGCTGGATCTCGCATGCCGCGCGGATGGCTGATGCGATAAACGCGCTGCGCGGCCGGGGATTGCGCGTCGTAGCTTTTGATGCGCCGGCGCATGGCCGTTCCGCCGGGCGGCGCGCTGATCTGTACGACTTCTGTGAAGCGATCAATGCGGTCAGCGCTGCTTGCGGGCCGATCCGCGGCCTGCTTGCACACTCCTTCGGCGCACTGACGACGGTTTCCTGGCTGGCCGAAACTAAACCCGAAGCCATTAAGGCGGTCGTGCTCGTCGGCCTGCCGCGCGATGTCGGTTACATCTTTGAGTCATTCGCGCTCGCGCTCGCACTGCGAGCCGATGTCGTGGCGCACGCCCGCGAACTGTTCCTGCGCCGCTACGGGGGCTACCCGGAACAGTACGCTTCGCCGGCACTCGCTAGCCAGCTGCGCATGCCGGTGCTGCTGATTCACGGCGGCGCCGATGAATTCGTGCCCGCCGATCAGGCGGTGGAGGTGAGCGAACAGCTCATTGACGGCAAGCTGCTCGTGCTTGCGGACCTGCGCCACAGCGAGCCGCTGCACGATGCGAATACAGTCGAAGCGATGGCTGATTTTCTGGCCAGCCGACTGCCGGCGGCAGCGCGAGCCGATGGTCCGGGACCAGCGTAAGACTTCAGAAGCTCGCGCGCAGCCGCAACTCCGGGCCGCGGATGTGCATTTGCGCCGCGCCGGTAGGCGTGCTTTTTATATCCGAAAAATCAAAGGCGGTGCTTTCATAGCCGGCACCGATGCTGAAATTGGCCTGCGCACGAAACTGCACGTCGCCGTGCCAGTCCTGGTATACGCCGGTGTAGCCGTTGACGGTCAGATTCAGGTAGTTGGCGCGCGCCGTCACGGCCCAGCGCCGGCTGATTTGCCACACACCGTCGGCCGCCGCTGAAGGGTACGGCCCGGCACCGGTGAAGTCCTGACTCAGCCCGCGGCTGGGCACCTGCCCGAGCATTTCCATTTCGAAAAGATGGATGCTCAGCCCGAGGCCGAATTCAAATCGCTCGTTCTGGATCAGGGCGTAAGTCGGCGTGATATTCATCTGCTGCCAGTTGAATTTCGTGCTGACCATGTCGCCAACATTGAACTGATCGGCGCCAAAGGTGACCGGCCTGGCGAGCGACACCGTAGCCTGGCGGGACAGATCCAGGAAATCGACCCGCACCCGCCAGCGATAAGCGAAATGAAACATCACCTCGGCCCGCCCCTGATGCGCGTTCGGCGTAAGCCCAAGGTCATGCTCCATGGACACTTCCGTGCCTGCCAGCGCCGGACTCGGGTCGAGGTGCCCATCGGTACTGATCCGGCCGTTGGAGTAAATCGCACTCAAAGCAAAGCGATCGGTGATCGGGCTCCAGGAGGGCCCCGGACTGTCCGGTGACTGTTGCGCCGTCGCCAGGCTGCTGGCTGCGAGCAGCGGCAGCAACAACAACGAGCAGCGGGAAACGATGGGCGGATTGATCATGGCGGCGATGATCCACTACCGAGCCAGCAGGTCGCTAAAGTCGCCACTCAGCGACGAAGCGTCATCGTTGACCCGACCCTGCGGCGACGGGTTGCGCAATGAAGTGGAGCAGAGCCGCCTGCTGGCAGTGATACTGGCTCATGCCGCGGCCTCGATCCCGCATTTCTTGATGTTTGCACTAAATATGCGACTAATTGTTCTGCCTGCGCTTTGGTACGTTCGGTCATTGAATCATGACGATACCGATTCTGCCCTGCATTCGCACGCTGCGCCTGAAGGTGAGGCCTGAAGGGTGCGCCTGGCTCAATGCGGCAGCCATCGAGATCAATCAGGTCTGGAACTTCTCGAACGAGACCAGCTTCAAGGCGGCGAGGCCCTTTTCAGGTCCCTCTAAGTGGTTAAGCGCCTACGATCTGGACAAATTGACCGCTGGGTCGGCCCAAGATTTTGATCACATCGGCTCGGGCACCATCCAACGGGTCAATGCCGAGTTTGCGGCTAAACGTAACCAGGCCGGGAAACCCAAGCTCAGATGGCGAGTTAGTAAGGGCTCGAGGCGCTCCCTCGGGTGGGTCCCCTTCAAGGCGGAGCAGCTGAAGCTCAAGGGCCAGTACATACGATTTTCGGGTAAGGCGTTTCGGGTCTTTGAGCTGCAGAAGCTTTCGGGAACACGCTGGAAGTGTGGCTGCTTTGCCCAGGATGCGGTCGGGGATTGGTGGCTGTGCATGCCCGTGGAGTATGCAATCGCTCAGGTTCCAGCCCCGAAAGCTGCGGTCGGGATCGATTTAGGCCTCAAGAGAACTGCGGTCACTAGCGATGGGGTAAAGCTCGAGGCCGGTCACTCCTACCGCGGCATTGAGCAGAAGATCGCACAAGCCCAGCGCCGGGGTCACAAGCATCAAGCCAAGCGCCTGCACCGTAAAGCTGCCCGACGCAGGCAAGATGCCTTACACAAGTTTTCGAGCCAGATCGTGAAGGAGTATCAAACGATAGTCATCGGCGATGTGAGCAGCCATAAACTGGCCCGGACGCGGATGGCCAAGTCCGTGCTGGATGCCGGCTGGGGGATGCTCAAGACACAGTTGCAGTACAAAGGCCAGCAGGCCGGCAGATGCGTCCAAATCGTCAATGAGAGAAACACCACGCGCGCATGCAGCAGCTGCAGGGCCCTAACTGGCCCCACAGGTCTGGACATGCTCGTTGTAAGGACCTGGACGTGCACTGAATGCGGTGTCACTCATGATCGGGACGTGAACGCGGCCCGAAACATCCTGTCCGCGGGGAGGTCGCCCCCGTCCGTCAGCGGGAACGAGTCGACGCTTTTTGCTGCGCCGCCGAACCAGACATCCTATCGATGCCAGGTACGGATCAGCGCACAGAAAGTGGCGGCATGAGCACCGGTTGCAAATCTGAGAACTGCGCATCATTGCCGGATCACATTCCGGCCGGCCGGCCACGGGGCCGGCGTCGCGCAGGTTGTCAGCGCTTCATGGCCTCGAAGAAATCCGAATTGGTCTTCGTATCCTTCATTTTATCGAGTAGGAACTCGATCGCGGCCAGCTCATCCATCGGGTGCAGGAGCTTGCGCAGGATCCACATCTTGGCTAGTTCCGCCTGATCGGTGATCAGCTCTTCCTTGCGCGTGCCGGAACGGTTGATATTCACCGCCGGGAACACGCGCTTTTCAGCAATGCGCCGGTCGAGGTGAATTTCACTGTTG
>DASWBL010000134.1:0-1791 GCA_036390615.1 Steroidobacteraceae bacterium
GAGGTCGCCGCGCGCCGGGGCAGGCACCTGCCGCCACTGCTCAAAGGCGCGCACCGCGCGCTGCACTTTTTCCTCCACGGCTGCCGGCGAGTCGGCGGTGACCTTGCCGAGCAACGTGCCGTCGATAGGCGTATGCACTGGCAGCCCCGTTGCCGCCAGCTGCTGCGATCCGAGGCCGGCGGCGGCCAGTAGCGGCTGATATTTCATTGGGCGCGAATCTCGAGGTTGTGCGCTTTGGCGGTGGCGTAGACCTTGCCAAAGCGGTTTTTCACAAATGCGTCCAGCGTCACGTCTTCCTGACGGATGAACCCCTGCTGCGGCAGCTGGCCCGCCGCCAGCATATCAAGCAGCGCGCAGATGCCGGCGGCGGTCGTGATCTGGATGGCGCTGCGCGCCGTGCCGTTGACCGTCTGGCCATAAATCTTGTTGGCGTAGGTTTCCTGCACCAGCCGGCCCTTTTGCGTGCCGGTTACGGTGACAAAGACGATGACCACATCCTGCAGCGTCGCCGGAATCGCGTGCTCCAGTATGTCCTTGAACACGTCGCGCCGCTCTCGCAGCCGCAGGTCATGGAGCAGGGCTTTCATGATCGCCGCGTGGCCCGGGTAGCGAATGGTGCGGTAGTTGAGGTTGCGCGCCCGGTCCTTAAGCGTCTCGCACAGCGTCCCGACGCCACCGGAGGTGTTAAAGGCCTCGTAAGTGGCGCCGTCCAGGGAAAATTCCTCGCGCTCTTCGAGCGGCGGCGCGGCCCGCAGCTGCCCGTCAACCAGGACTTCGCACGGCTCGCAGTATTCGTTGATGACGCCGTCGGTGCTCCAGGTCAGGTTGTAATAAAGCGCGTTGGAGGGATATTGCGGCAGGGCGCCAACGCGCAGCCGCACTTCCTGCAGCGTGTCAAAGTGCTTGGACAGGTCGTAGCCGACGATCGCGATGAAGCCCGGCGCGAGTCCGCATTGCGGAATGAACGCGGTCCGGGCGCCGGCAGCCAGTTCCTTCACGCGCCGGGTGTTGGCGACATCCTCGGTCAGGTCGAGGTAATGCACGCCGGCCGCCGCCGCGGCCTGCGCAATCTTGCCGGTCACGTGAAACGGCGCGGCGCTGAGCACGGCAAACTGGCCGCGCAGCGCGGCAGTCAGCGCCGCCGTATCGCCGACATCGAGCGCTACCGTGCGTACCTTGGCCGCGGTCTCGAGCCGTTTTAGTTGCTCAGCGGACTGGTCAATGACCGTGACCTGGTAATCACCGCAGTTGCCGAGCAGGTCAGCGATCATCGAGCCGATCTTGCCGGCTCCCACGATGGCAATGTTTTTCATCAGGAAACTCCCTGGGTCAGCCCGTAATCATCGCCGGTCTGTCGACGAAAAGAACCCTCAGATACGACAAATAGACGATAGATTTTCGTCAAAATGACGATCATAATCGTCACTATGGCACTGGACCTGACCGATCAGAAGATCCTGGCGCTGTTGCGCGAGGATGCGCGCGCCTCAACGGCTCAACTTGGACGCAAGCTCGGCTTATCGCGCACGACGGTGCAGAGCCGCATCGAGCGGCTGCGAAGCCGGGGCGTGATCGCCGGTTTCACGGTGCGCGCTGGCGAGGAGTACGAGCGCGGGCAGATTCAGGCCCACGTGATGATTACAGCGCTCCCCAAGCTCGCCTCGAAGATCGAGGCCGAGCTGCGCCGGCTGCCGGAAGTGCGCAAGCTCTATGCCATCAGCGGCATGCACGATCTGATCGCCGTCATCGCCACCGATTCGGTGCGCGCGATGGACGGGCTGCTCGATCGGA
>DASWBL010000135.1:0-4622 GCA_036390615.1 Steroidobacteraceae bacterium
AGCCACCGGAGTGGTGAGGCCGTGGGTTTCCATGGCCGCGGCGAGCGACTGGCCTTCGCGCACGGCCTGCGTGGCCTGCGCGAACTTCAGCTTGAGCGATTCGCCCAGCAGGCCTGCCGACATCTGCAGCGCGGTCACGGCCGGCATGCCGCCGCGCAATAACATTCCGACCGTGCGGTACAGGCGCGCGAGCTGATAAAGGTGCAGCTGCTTGCCCACCGTCGGTATGCGCGTCACCCATGTGCCGAGCATCACCCGCGTCCGCGGGCGACTCAGGCCATAAACCGCGCCGGCGATCGCGGCGCTCAACACCAGCACCACGCCAAAGGTATGGGCCTCGAGCAGCTGACCCCAGCGCAGCAGCAGCCGAGAGGCCAGCGGCAGATTGGATCCGAGTTCCTCGTAAATCGTGCTGAAGCGCGGTACCACGTAACCAAGCAGGAACAAGGTCACCAGCAGGCCGGCACCCAGCAGCACGGCTGGGTAGATGGAAGCATTGACCAGGGTTTTACGCAGCGCGTCGATTTGCTGTTGATAGGCGATGAACCGTGTCAGCGCTTCGCGCAGGGCCCCGGTACGCTCGCTGGCGCGGACGGTTGCCACGTACAGGGTCGGAAAGGCGCCCGGATGCTCTGCCATCGCCGATGCCAGCGTCTGACCTTCATAAAGCCGGGCGAGGATCCGCTCGAGCGGTCGGCGCAATACCGCGTTGCCCTCCTTTTCGGTCAGCGCCTCGACGGATTCGACCAGCGACAGACCGGCGTCGAGCAGCGCTACCAATTCCTGGCTGAAGATTACGAGCGGCAGTTTGGCGCGACGCTGGAACAGCTTGCGCCGCCCGATCGGCGCCACAGAGATGATCCGCAGGCCCTGCAGTGAAAGCTGCCGGCGCACGTCCGCCTCGTCGACCGCATCAATTAAATGCGACAGCACGGCCTGCGCGGGACTCAGAGCTTTGATGCGATATTCCACTTAAAAACCTTACCAGTTGCCGATTTCGGCATTCTCGCCCGTGCCGCCGGGCTGACCGCCCTTACCGTAGCTCGACAGATCAAAGTCGTTGTTGTGCGTGCCGGGCTGCACGTAAACGTACGGGTGCCCCCAAGGATCATTGGGCACGCCTTTTTTGAGGTACGGGCCGGCCCAGTTCGGCTCATTCGGCGGTGCCACGTTCAACACGGCCAAGCCCTCTTCGGTGGTCGGCAGCCGACCGATGTCCAGCCGAAAGGATTCCAGCGCCTTGTCCAGCGCGTCGATCTGCGCCCGCGCCGCCTTGACCTGCGATTTTCCGACCTGGGAGAAATAGCGCGGTGCGACAAACCCGGCCAGCAGGCCGATGATGACCATCACGACCAGCAGCTCGAGAAGCGTAAAGCCACGCGCCAGCCGAAAGCGAAGCGCGGTGTTCATGCGACGGCCCCCCGGCGTTCGTCCAGCTCCTGAACCGGCCAGACCACGCGCAGCATCGTGCCTTTGCCCGGGCGCGAAATGAGCCGCATGCGCCCGCCGTGAAAGGCGGCGCGCTCGCGCAGGCCGCGCAGCCCGTAGCCCAGCTTTGTCGGGCCGAGCGCCGATTGT
Source organism: Steroidobacteraceae bacterium (assembly GCA_036390615.1). GTDB lineage: Bacteria > Pseudomonadota > Gammaproteobacteria > Steroidobacterales > Steroidobacteraceae > FEN-1191. Next base: position 1,579 of record DASWBL010000135.1, read on the forward strand.
CGTTGAACGCCCGCGCCGTTGTCGGTGACCTCCACGATCAGCGTGTCATTTTCCCTATGCAGAGATACCAGCGCCTGCGTGGCCTTGGCATGCTTGGCGACATTATTAAGGGCTTCCTGCACGGCTCGGAACACCGAGGTGCCAAGCCGTTGCGGCACATCAGCATCGCTGACCAGAACGCGCACGTTCAGCGTAACGTTGTTGTACACGTCGGACCATTCGCGGCAGAAGCCGCGCACCGCAGAGGCCACGCCGAGATCATCCAGCACCGGTGGCCGCAGGTTGCTCGATATCGAGCGCACCTCGCCGATCACCCGCTGCACTTGTCCGACGGCGATCGCCAGTGTGCGCGATGAGTCGCCAAGCTGCGGGTTGTCGGCCAGCTGCACCGTGTGTTCAAGCGTGTACTTGATGGCCGACAAGGACTGGCCCACCGAATCGTGCAGCTCCTGTGCGATACGCTTGCGCTCGAGCTCCTGCGCGCGCATCAGCTGTACCGACAACTGGCTCAGCTCATTGCGCGACGCGCGCAGCGCTTCCTCGGCCTCGCTGCGCCGCTCGATTTCGGCGCGCAACTCCTCGTTGGTCCTCTCGATCTCAAGGGTGCGCTCCGCCACGCGTTGTTCGAGCTGCTCGTTGAGCGTTTCTAAATCCTTTTGCGTGCGCGTGAGTTCGGAAACGTCGGAGGCGACAAACAGCATTTGTCGTTTGGATTGCGCCGGCCGCAAATGATCCGGGAACGGCAGACTCTGCAGTTTCATGGTCAATACTTTGCCGAGCTTGCTGTCTTCAAGCTGCAGCGTCGCGCTGCCGCCGAGCAGTGCGTGCCGCCACAGTCCCCTAAGTCCGCCAGCGAGCTGGCAGCCGCGACCGCTGCATTTCGGATGAAAAACGCGGTGAATATTCTGGCCAAGCACCTTGCGCAACGGCCCAAGGCCCCAGCGTTCGACAGTGCGATTAATGCGCGTGACGCGGCGTTGCGTGTCGAGCAGGCAGATCAGCGCCGGCACGGCATCCACCGTGCATTCCCATTCTGCCTTGGCGCGCGCGATGCTCTGTAGGCTGATCAAGTCAGCACTAGTTTCTACTTCCATATCCACAGATACGGTGCCCTTGGCTTTTTTGCCCTTTAGTGAACGCCGCTTCATGCCGTGTGACCGATGAAACCCCGGTGACCTAAAACCCTTATCGGCAGGCGCGCGCTCGTGCCAATTGCACTGCCCAGGGATTGACCCCAGAATCGCGCGCGGGCAGCTTCCATGCGACCGACTGTACGCAATCCCTTGCCGTAGCGAAGGTAGGAAAACATAGTAGATTGGCCTGCGGATCTGACAAAATCCCGATTAATTTCCGCTGCTTGCCATAAGGGAGCTCCCTGATGGCGTTATGGCAGCCGCCGCGGCCCAACTGCTCTGACAGGGGTAAAAGCGAAACCTGGCAAGGCGTGCGGGGTCCGGGCAGGGGCTAGCGGGCTTGGGGCCCCTGTGGCCGGTACGATTTCGATAGCCTGGCACTTCGTCCGGGGCTCGGGTAAGCCGCTTTTCGCCTGTTTAGCGCGGGCCTGGCGCCGATGATTGCTCTGAAAACCTCGGAATTGACTTTTAATAAGACTGTTAACTAACTGATATAAAAGAGAAACAGAGAAGAAATCACAATGTATTGGCCTGGGCCGATGTCGCCATGGCCCGCCACTGCCACGGCCGGAAGGCATTACGGACGCAGGGCTCGCCTTTGACCCAAATGCCGGTGTTGCCCAAGGGATTGACGTTCTAGGCCCCGGTAAGCGGCGGAAACCGCCTGTGGCGGGTGTTGGTATGATCCGCGCCGTCAACAAGCGTTGCCGCCCGTGCGCGACGCTTGGTGAAGGTTATTAGCCGGCGGATTTGACTTAATTGATAAGGAAGCCCGGAGAGCGTGAGCAACGATCTCAAAGGTGCCCACCCCACGGCAGCCAGCCACCCGACCACGCCAGCCGCCGCGCCGGCGCCAGCGGTCCGGCCGGCGAGCCCCTCCCGATTGCGTGTAGTGTTGGTCGATGACCATGAATTGCTGCGCACCGGCCTGAAAAAGCTGCTTGAGGCCGACCCGACCATCGAAGTTGTCGGCCAGGCCGGCACGACGGCCGCGGCGCAGGCAGTGATCGAGGCGAGCGATCCCGGGCTGATCGTCACGGATATCACGCTGCCGGATCGCTCCGGACTTGAGTTACTCGCTGAGTTGCGAGCCCGCGGCAGGCTGGCGCCAATCATGATTCTGACCACGCACAAGAACGCCGAGTACGTCCGTTCGGCACTGGAGGCTGGAGCCAGCGGCTACATGCTGAAGGACGCCACGCACGACGAGCTCTTGCGGGGCATCCACGCCGTTGCGGCCGGAAGAACCTATGTCTGTGAAGCGGTGGTCGGCAATTTGCTGTCGCTGGTCGACTCCGAAACGCCAGGCGAACCCGGCCGGTCGCTTGGATCGCGGATCACCCCGCGCGAGCGCGAAGTGCTGGCGCGAATAGCGCTGGGTCAATCCAATAAAGCAGCGGCCCGCGGGCTCGGGCTGTCGGTTAAGACGGTGGAGAAGCACCGCTCGAACCTGATGCGAAAATTGCAGCTGCACAATACGGCGGCACTGACCATGTTTGCGATCCGCTTTGGCCTGGTGAGCAAGGACGACGGGCCGGCGGTCTGAAATGCGCCACGCTTATGGCGCGGTTTGCTGCTCTACACGGGCCATCGTCGCCCGCAACTGTTGCAATTCGAACGGCTTGGCCAATACCGCTGCCGCTCCCGCAGCGGTGGCTGCCGCCAGATAGGCCTGCGTCGCAATCGAATCCGGCTGATAACCGTCGAGTCCAAAAGCGCCACCGCCGGAGATTGCCACGATGCGCGCCCGGGGAAATTCCCGGTGCAGCTCGGCGATGGCGTCGACGCCGTTAACTCCGGGCAAAATGAGGTCGAGAATGATCAGGTCGGCGGGCTCGGCGCGCAGCAGCGCCAGTCCCGCTGCCAGGTCGGCAGCCGTGCTGACCACAGTGCCATTGCCTTCGAGAACAC
>DASWBL010000136.1:0-17407 GCA_036390615.1 Steroidobacteraceae bacterium
GATGCCGTACAGCTCGCAGGACGCCTCGCTTTCGGCGATATCAATCAGCTCCTCGATCCACATATGGGCGCGCAGCTGCGCCTTGATGGTCACATGCGAGCGCTGATTATGGGCGCCGCGATCGGAGATTCTCTTGGAGCAGGGACAAAGGCTGGTCACTGGGACGACCACCTTGACCCAGATGCTGGTCTTGCCGTCGGCCGCCTCGCCGATCAACGACGCTTGATAATCCAGCAGGCTTTCGACCCCCGAGACCGGCGCTTGTTTGCTGACAAAATAGGGGAATGACATTTCGATGTGGCCGGCGTCGGCGTTCAACCGCTCGGTCATTTCCAGCAACATCGAACGGAACGAGTCGACCGAGATTTCGCGGGCGTGGTGCAAAATCTCCACGAACCGCGACATGTGCGTGCCCTTGAAATCGTGCGGCAGGCTGACGTACATGTTGAAACTGGCGATGGTGTGCTGTTCGCCGGCGCTGCGGTCGCGTACCCGCACTGGGTGGCGGATGTCCTTGATGCCGACGCGGTTGATGGGCAGCCGGCGCGTGTCGGCACGGCTTTGCACGTCCTCAATCGCGCCACTTTGCGCGCCGCGGGCAGGCATGACAGTGTCCATGGCGGCCGTCAGCGAAATTCGCCAGGCCCGGCACGGCCGCCGGCAACCAGTTTGGCGCCACCGCGCGCGCTGTTCAGGCCGGCGAGTAGCGGCCGCCACCAGCGCTCGATGGTCGCTTGGACCGAGGCCGCATCAAGGCCTGCTTCAGCCAGACACTCTTCGCGCGTGCCGTGGCCGATGAATTGGTCCGGCAGGCCGACGTGCAAGCGCGGCTGCGCCAAGCCGCTGGCGTCGAGAAATTCGGCCACGCCGCTGCCGGCACCACCTGCTACGACGTTCTCCTCGAGCGTTACGATAGCCGCGTGCGTCGCTACCAGCGCCCGCAGCAGCGCTTCGTCGAGCGGCTTGACAAAGCGCATGTTGACCACCGTCGCATCGAGCGCATCTCCTGCACTCAAGGCGGCGGCGAGCATCGTGCCGAACGACAGCAGCAGCAGACCGCTGCCGCCGCGCCGGCGCAGTTCGGCCCTGCCCACCGGCAGCGCGGTCAGCTTCGCTTCAATTTTCGCGCCCGGCCCGCTGCCACGCGGATAGCGCACCGCGACTGCGCCGTCCAGCACGCTGCCGGTGTGCAGCATCTGCCGGCACTCGTTCTCATCGGCCGGCGCCATCACCGTCAGGTTAGGTACGCAGCGCAGGAACGATAAATCGAAGTTGCCATTATGTGTCGCCCCATCGCCACCGACCAGGCCGGCGCGGTCAATCGCGAACAGCACGGGCAGCCGCTGCAAGGCCACGTCATGAATAAGCTGATCGTAACCACGCTGCAGAAACGTTGAGTAAATCGCGACCACGGGCCTTAAGCCTTCGCAGGCGAGCCCGGCGGCAAATGCCACCGCATGCTGCTCGGCGATGGCGACATCGAAGTACTGCTCCGGAAAGCGCTGCGAGAACTCCACCATGCCCGAACCTTCGCGCATGGCCGGCGTGATTCCGACCACCCGCGGGTCGCGCTCCGCTGCGTCGCACAGCCACTGGCCAAATACCGCCGAATAGCTCGGGCCGCTCGCGCGCTGCTTCAGCAGCGTGCCGCTGACCGGATCAAAGGGCCCGGGCCCGTGCCAGGTGATCGGGTCGGCCTCCGCCGGCGCGTAGCCTTTGCCCTTGCGGGTGACGATGTGCAGCAATTGCGGCCCGTGCAGCGTGTGCAGGTTGCGCAGCGCCCGCACCAGCTTGGGCAAATCGTGGCCGTCGATCGGCCCCATGTAGTTAAAACCCAGCTCCTCGAACAGCGTGCCCGGCAGCATCATGCCTTTCATGTGCTCTTCGGAGCGCTTGGCGAATTCGCGGATATGCGGCGTGTGGCGCAGCGCGCGCTTGCCGCCCTCGCGCAAGTGCGAATACAGGCGCCCGGAAATGACCCGCGCCAGGTAATTGGACAGCGCGCCGACGTTCTCGGAGATCGACATATCATTGTCGTTGAGCACGACGAGCAGATCCACCGGCAGGCTGCCGGCATGGTTCAGGGCCTCGAACGCCAGGCCCGCGCTCAGCGCGCCGTCGCCGATGATCGCGACCGCGCGCTGCGTTTCCCCTTTGCGCGCTGCTGCAATGGCCATACCGAGCGCTGCACTGACCGAAGTGCCGGCGTGTCCCACACCAAAAGTGTCGTACTCACTTTCGGCGCGCGCCGGAAACGGGGCCAGACCACCATGCTGCTTGATTGTGTGCAGTCGTTCGCGCCGGCCAGTCAGTACTTTGTGCGGGTAGGCCTGATGGCCGACGTCCCAGACCAGCTTGTCGCGCGGCGTGTCATAGACGTAGTGCAGCGCAATTGTCAGCTCGACGGTGCCTAAGCCCGCGGCGAAGTGCCCGCCGCGCGTGCTCACCGTCTGGACGAGGAAATCGCGCAGCTCATCGGCCACCGCACGGAGCTTTCGCTCCGGCAGGGCGCGCAGGTCCGCCGGCGAATCAATCGCGCTCAGCAGCGGATAGTTTTCGGATGGCTCGCTCATGGGGTTGAGTCTACACGGCCCCGTCATCGGCACTGAACGGCGGGCTTGGCGCACCCGTAGCCGGAACAATATAGCGCGCGAGCTCGATCATCGGCTCGCCCGCAGGCAGCAGCTCGGCAATGGCGGCAATGGCGCGGTCCCGGTGCAGCTGGGCGAGCATTTCCGAACGCGCGAGCCCGAGGATGCTTGGATAGGTCGGTTTGGCGAGCGCCGCGTCCGAGCCGGCAGGCTTGCCGATTGCAGCAGTTTCGGCGGTCACATCGAGAATATCGTCCTGGATCTGGAAAGCCAGCCCCAGCTCATCGCCGTAGCGACGCAACCGCTGGCGGGCGGCCGACTCCGCGCAGCCTGCGGCCAGCGTTCCCAGTTCCACGCTGGCGCGGATCAGCGCTCCGGTCTTGCGCCGGTGCATGATCTCGAGCGCCGCTTCGCTCAACGGGCGGCCGACCGCCGCCAAGTCGATGCCCTGGCCGCCGGCCATGCCCTCGGTGCCGATCGCCTGCGCCAGCACCTGCAGCATCTGGACGCGGGTGGAATCCGTGAGCCCCGATGTCTGCACCGCGAGTACCTCGAAGGCCAGCGCCTGTAGCGCATCTCCGGCCAGTACCGCGGTGCCTTCGTCGAAGGCGCGATGGCAGCTCGGCCGGCCACGGCGCAGATCATCGTTGTCCATCGGTGGCAGATCGTCGTGAATCAGGCTGTAGGCGTGAATCAGCTCGACCGCCGCGGCGGGCGCATCGAGCAATTGTGGTGGTGCGCCGAAAGTCTGGCCGGTGATATAAACGAGCAACGGCCGCAAGCGCTTGCCACCGCCTAAGACGCTGTAGCGCATCGCGTCGTGAAGGCGCGGGACTGCCGGATCGGCGCTCGCGAGACACGAGGCCAGCACTTGCTCGATCCGTGCCTGCCAGACGGCGATTTGCTTGCCAAGCCCGTCCCGGCCGGATATTTCGATCCTCTCCTCAGCTTGCACTGGGATCGGCATCGGCGCCCGTTTCGGCGGAAAAGTCCTCGAGGGTCGCGCCTTCGGGTCGCTGGGTCAGGATCTGGACCTTTTGCTGCGCCGCCAGCAGCGCGCTTTGACATTCGCGGGTCAGTTGCACGCCGCGCTCGAAGCTTTGCAGCGCCTGATCGAGCGGCAGATCGCCGCTTTCCATGCGGGCGACCAGCGCTTCGAGCTGGGCGAGCGAATGCTCGAAACTAGGGGACGGGGCTTTGCGTGGCACGGCGGTGGGCTTAGCGATAGAAGGCGGATTGGTACCCTACACAGCCTCCGCGCTGATGGTCAAACCGGGTTGACGGGGGTCATGCATCGGCATAGATTCTAACGACAGTTAGAATTAGTCTAAAGGTCCTTAGGGGACCGCGGAGGAGATGACAATGGCAGCGCTGAAAGGAACCAAGACGGAAAAAAACCTCAAAGATGCCTTCGCTGGCGAGTCGCAAGCGAACCGCCGCTATCTTTATTTCGCGGCTAAAGCCGATGTCGAAGGCTTTAACGACGTTTCGGCCGTGTTTCGCTCGACGGCCGAGGGCGAAACCGGACATGCCCACGGGCATCTGGAATATCTCGAACAGGTGGGCGACCCGGCCACCGGGTTACCGTTCGGCGAGACCAAGCTGAACCTCAAGTCCGCCATCGCCGGCGAGACGCACGAGTACACCGACATGTATCCCGGCATGGCCAAGCAAGCGCGCACCGAGGGGTTTTCGGAAATCGCGGACTGGTTTGAAACTCTGGCCAAGGCCGAGCGTTCGCACGCCAACCGGTTCCAGAAGGCACTGGACACGCTTTGAGCTAAGGCCGGACGGGTCAGGTTCCACCCAACATGAGCTCTGGCAACGGCGGGGGTCGCGAGGGCAACCTCGAGGCCCCCACCCGCCACCCGCTCAACTGGCAGGATCCGTCCTTCTATGATCCTGCCGCGCTCGAGCACGAGCTCAGCCGGGTATTTGATATCTGCCACGGCTGCCGCCGCTGCTTTAATCTTTGCCAGGCATTTCCGACCCTGTTCGATGCCATTGATGCGACGCCTGAGGGCGAGCTCGCCGGCGTCGAACGCACCGTGTACTGGCAGGTCAGCGAGCACTGTTACCTGTGCGACATGTGCTACATGACCAAGTGTCCGTACGTGCCGCCGCACCCGTGGAATGTCGATTTTCCGCACCTGATGCTGCGCGCCAAATCATTTCGGGCGCGCACCGGCCATGTGCGCTGGCGTGACAAGCTGCTGACGGCGACCGATCTGGTCGGATCGCTGGCGGGCATCCCGGTCGTGGCCGAAATCGTCAATGCCGTCAACGCCAGCGCCACCGGTCGCGCGCTGCTCGAAAAAGCTCTGGACGTGCACCGCGAGGCGCCGCTGCCGCGCTACCACTCGCGCAGTGCACGCTCGCGGCTTCAGGCCGGCGCAGCCGCGCTGCCAGCACCGAAGGCAACGGCGGAAACGCGCGGCCAGGTGGTGCTGTTTACGACCTGCTACGGCAACCGCAACGAACCGGAGCTGGCGGAAGATCTGGCCGCGATCATGCGTCACAACGGCATCGGCGTGCGGCTCGCGGCGAAGGAGCGCTGCTGCGGGATGCCGCGGCTTGAACTCGGCGACCTTGAAGCGGTGAGGCGCCTAAAGGATGTCAACGTGCCGGTGCTGGTGGCGCTCGTCGATGCAGGCTTCGACATCGTGGCGCCGATCCCATCCTGCGTGCTGATGTTCAAGCAGGAGCTGCCGCTCATGTTTCCGGGGGACGGCGCGGTACTGCGCATCAGGGATCATGTCTTCGATCCGTTTGAATACCTGATGCTGCGGCACCAGGCTGGGCTGCTGCGCACGGATTTCACGGCCCGGCTGGGTAAGGTCAGCTACCACGTGCCTTGCCACTTGCGTGTGCAGAATATCGGACTGAAGACCCGCGACCTGTTGCGGCTGGTGCCCGACACGACGGTTGATGTGATCGAGCGCTGCTCGGGTCACGACGGCACGTACGCCTTGAAGCGCGAGTTCCGTGCGGCGTCGGTGAAAATTGCCAAGCCGGTGGTCGATCGCGTCAGCCGCAGCGGAGCCGATTATTACGCCAGCGACTGCCCGATGGCGGGCCATCAGATCCAGAGCGGCCTGGGAGCGGATGCGCCGGCGCCGACGCACCCGCTCAGGCTGCTGCGCATCGCTTACGGAATCTGACCGGCAATGCTCAAACTGACCGCCACGGATCTGCTGTCGCTGGAGGACTATGCCCGCGCCCGCGCGGCGATCCGCAAACGGCTGATCGTCCACCGCGCCGGGCGGCAGCTCGCGATCGGGCCGCATTGCACGCTCAGCTTTGAGGATCGGGAAACGGTCCGCTATCAGGTGCAGGAGATGCTGCGCGCCGAAAAGATCTTTGAGAGCGCGGGCATCGCCGAGGAGCTGGCGGCCTACAATCCGCTGATACCTGACGGCCAGAATTTCAAGGCCACGATGCTGCTCGAATTTCCGGAGCCCGAGGAGCGGGCCCGCTGGCTGGCGAAGCTGCGCGGGATCGAGCGCCACTGCTGGCTGCGGGTCGGCGGCACGGAACCTCGGTACGCGATTGCTGATGAGGATCTGGTGCGCGAGAACGCCGAGAAAACCTCGGCCGTGCATTTCCTGCGCTACGAGCTCGGGGCAGACCGCGCGCGCGCGATGCAAGCCGGCGCGGCGCTGGCGTTCGGTATCGACCATCCCCAGTACCGCTATGGGATCGATCCCGTGCCTGAGCCGTTGCGGCAGGCGCTGCTGGCCGACCTCGGGTGAGGCAGCGGCGCGCGGCGCTGTGCCGCGCGGGCGGCGAAGGCTCTGCTAGAATCCGCGCGCGCCACGGCCTGGCGCGGCCGAAGCCCCACGCGGGCGCAGACATGTCGCATGACGCAGTCCTATACCGCCTCCGATATTGAAGTCTTAAGCGGGCTCGATCCGGTCCGGCGCCGGCCGGGCATGTACACCGACACGACGCGGCCGAATCATCTGGCCCACGAAGTGATCGACAACAGTGTCGATGAAGCCCTGGGCGGCTACTGCACGCAGATTAACGTCACCTTGTACAAGGACGGGTCGCTGGAAGTGGCCGACGATGGTCGCGGCATGCCGGTTGATATCCATCCGCAGGAGAAGATCAGCGGCGTGGAGCTGATCCTCACGCGCCTGCACGCGGGCGGCAAATTTACGGACAAAACCTATACCTTCGCCGGCGGTCTGCACGGCGTTGGCGTGTCGGTCGTCAACGCATTGTCAAAGCATCTTGAGTGCTGGGTGCGGCGCGACGGCAAGGAATACAACATCAGCTTCAAGAACGGCCGCATCGCCTCCAAGCTCGAGGTGATCGGCACGGTCGGCCAGCGCAACACGGGCACCACCGTGCGCTTCTGGCCGGACCCGCAGTTCTTCGATTCGGATCGCTTTTCGCTGCTCGATCTGAAGCGGGTGCTCAAGGCCAAGGCCGTGCTGTGCACGGGGCTGCGCGTCACCTTGCTTAACGAAGTGAGCGGCGAGCGCGACGAGTGGTTCTACACCGGCCACCTGGGCCAGTACCTGCTCGAACAATTGGGCGATGCCGAACGCCTGCCGCCCGAGCCCATCACCGGCAAACACGTCTCGGAACAGGATGTGGTCGAATGGGCACTGCTGTGGGCGCCAGGACATGCGCACCCGATTGGCGAGAGCTATGTAAACCTGATCCCGACCACCGCTGGCGGCACGCACGTCAACGGCCTGCGCGCGGGCGTCGTCGATGCGGTGCGCGAGTTCTGCGAGTTTCGCAACATGCTGCCGCGCGGGATCAAGCTGACCGCCGAAGACGTGTGGAGCAAGGCCTGTTTCGTGCTGTCGATCAAGATCCGCGATCCGCAGTTTGCTGGCCAGATGAAGGAAAAGCTTGGCTCGCGCGAGGCTGCAGTGCTGGTGGAGACCCACGCGCGCGATGCGACCGGGCTGTGGCTCAATCAGCACCCGGACGCCGGCGAGAGCATCGCCGCGTTCGCGATCGGCAACGCCCAGGATCGACTGCGCGCGGCACAGCAAGTAACCCGCAAGCGCGCCGTCAACGGGCCGGCGCTGCCCGGCAAGCTGGCCGACTGCACCTGTCAGGATCCGGTGCGCTCGGAGCTGTTCCTGGTCGAAGGCGATTCGGCCGGTGGCTCGGCCAAGCAGGCGCGCGACAAGGATTATCAGGCCATCATGCCGCTGCGCGGCAAGATCCTGAACACCTGGGAACTGGAGCCGGGGCAGATCGGCAGCTCACAGGAAGTCCACGACATCAGCGTCGCGCTCGGGGTCGATCCCGGTTCGGCGGACATTTCCGGCTTGCGCTACCACAAGATCTGCATCCTGGCCGATGCCGACTCGGACGGGCAGCACATTGCAACGCTGCTGTGTGCGCTATTTTTGCGGCATTTCCGCCCGCTAGTGAGCCACGGCCATGTCTACGTCGCCATGCCGCCGTTATTCCGCATCGACGCCGGCAAGCAGGTGTTCTATGCGCTGGACGTCGCCGAGCGCGATGCGCTGATTGCGCGACTGGCGGCCGAGCATTCCCGCGCCAAGCCGGTGGTGACGCGCTTCAAGGGCCTGGGTGAGATGAATCCGCCACAACTGCGTGAGTCCACCATCGATCCGAACACACGCCGCCTGGTGCAGCTGACCATTGACGCCAAGGACAAGACCGACGCGCTGATGGACATGCTGCTTGCCAAGAAGCGCGCCAGCGACCGCCGCGATTGGCTCGAGCGCAACGGCAACCTCGTGGCGCAATAACGGGCATGGACAACCAGGAACTGAATTTCGAAGGAGTCGAGAAGCGGCCAATGGGCGGCTTCACCGAGCGCGCCTACCTCGATTACTCGATGTACGTGATCCTGGATCGGGCGCTGCCAGCGCTCAAGGACGGCCTCAAGCCGGTGCAGCGGCGCATCGTCTATGCGATGAGCGAGCTCGGTCTTTCGGCCGCCGCCAAGCATAAGAAATCGGCGCGCACCGTGGGCGATGTGCTCGGCAAGTTTCACCCGCACGGTGATACCGCCTGCTACGAGGCCATGGTCCACATGGCGCAGGATTTTTCCTACCGCTACCCGCTGGTCGACGGCCAGGGTAACTGGGGATCGACCGACGATCCGAAGTCCTTCGCCGCCATGCGTTATACCGAATCACGGCTGACGCGCTACGCGGACCTGCTGCTCGGCGAACTGGGCGACGGCACCGTTGACTGGGGTCCTAACTTCGATGGCACGCTGGAGGAGCCGTTGTGGCTGCCCGCGCGCTTGCCGAACCTGCTGCTCAACGGCGCCTCCGGCATCGCCGTCGGGATGGCCACCGATATTCCGCCGCACAATTTGCGCGAAGTGGCCGCCGCCTGCGTGCTGCTGCTCGATGAACCGGAGAGCACCACGCGCGCGCTGCTCAAGCACGTACGCGGTCCGGACCTGCCCACCGGCGCGGAGATCATTTCCTCGCGCGCCGAGCTGGTGGAATTTTATGACACCGGTGCCGGGAGCTTCCGCGCCCGGGCGACCTACGATATCGATGAAGACGGCCGCATTATCATCAATGCGCTGCCCTACCAGGTCTCCGGCGCGCGCGTGCTGGAGCAGGTCGCCGAGCAGATGCGGCAGAAGAAACTGCCGATGGTCGAGGACCTGCGCGACGAGTCCGATCACGAGAATCCCACACGGCTGGTGATCGAACCGCGCTCGAGCCGCGTCGACGCCGTGCAGCTTATGGCCCACCTGTTTGCCACGACCGACCTGGAACGCAGCTACCGCGTCAATCTGAACGTGATCGCGCTCGACGGGCGCCCGCGGGTAATGGGGCTCAAGGCGGTGCTGACCGAGTGGCTGGAATTTCGGCGCCAGACGGTGCGCCGGCGGCTCGCCACGCGCCTGGACAAAGTCTCCCGTCGCCTGCACATCCTCGATGGCATGCTGGTCGCTTACCTGAATCTCGATGAGGTAATCCGCATCATCCGTCGCGAGGACGAGCCACGGCCGGTGCTGATGAAGCGCTTCAAGCTGTCCGAAGAGCAGGCCGACGCGATCCTCGATACCCGGCTGCGCCACCTGGCCAAGCTCGAGGAGCTCAAAATCCGCGAGGAGCAGGCGCGGCTCGCCGAAGAGCGCGGCGGCATCGAGGCGATTCTGGCCAGCAAGGCCAAGCTCACCAAGCTGCTGCGCAGCGAAATTGTCGCGGATGCTGAGGAGTTCGGCGATGAGCGGCGCACCAAGATCGTCGAGCGTGCCGCGGCGCAGGCCATCGATGAAAGCGAATTGCTGGTCAGCGAGCCGGTCACGGTCGTGCTGTCAGCCGGCGGCTGGGCCCGTTCGGCCAAGGGCCACGAGATCGATCCGCGCGCGCTGTCCTACAAGACCGGCGACAGTTTTTATGCGGCGGCACGCGGGCGCAGTACCCAGCTCGCCGTGTTTCTCGACAGCACCGGCCGTGCCTACAGCCTGCCGGCGCATACGCTGGCTTCGGCGCGCGGGCAGGGCGAGCCACTGTCCGGGCGGCTGGATCCGCCCGATGGCGCGCGCTTTGCCGGCGTGCTGATCGGGGAGCCGCAGGATCTGTGGTTGCTTGCGACCGATGCTGGCTATGGATTTGCGGTCCGGCTGCAGGAACTGCATTCGCGTAACCGGGCAGGCAAGGCGGTGCTCAAGCTGACCGCCGGTGCCCGGGTGTTGCCGCCGGCGCCGATCGATGGTGCCGACGCCCGCGTTGCGGTCGTGACCAATGAAGGCCGGCTGCTGGTATTTGCCGCCGCCGAAGTGCCCGAGCTGCCGCGCGGCAAGGGCAACAAGCTGTTTGGCATTCCAACGGCCAAAGCCACGGCGCGCACTGAACTACTGGTGGCCGTGGCGGTGCTCGGCCAGGCGCAGGCGCTGCGCGTGTACTCCGGTGAGCGCAAGATGGTGCTGACTCCTGCTGATCTAAAGCACTACGCCGGCAGCCGCGCCCAGCGCGGCGCGGTGCTGCCACGCGGCTGGCGGACGGTGGAGCGGATCGAAGCGGAGTGAGGATTTATCTGAAGCTCGCGCTGGCGTCGCTGGCGTGGGCGGCCACCTATCACGTCGCAAAGTACACGGTCGGATCGCTCTCGCCGTTGGCCGCGATGCTGTGGCGATTTGCGCTGGCCGCTGTCGTGCTGGCGCCGTGGGTGGCAGCGCGCGAGGGCTGGCCAGCGGCGGCAGTTCGCCGCAACGCGCTGCCGTTGCTGGCGATGGGGCTGGTGGGCGCCATCGGTTTTAATCTCGGCATGTTTTATGGGCTGCGGGCAACGTCGGCGGTCAACGCCTCGTTGATCATGGGTCTTGCCCCATCGCTGACCATGGCGTGCGCCACGCTGCTGACCGGCCGGCGCCCCGGCGTTCGCCTGCTGCTCGGCCTGCTGTTGGGCTTATCCGGCGTGGCGACCGTCGTCAGTGGCGGTTCATGGCGGGTGCTGCGCGCGCTGGAATTCTCGCGCGGCGATTTGCTGATGCTCGGTGGAACGCTTTGCTGGGCGATCTACTCGCTCCTCCCGCAGCGCTTTGTACGTGACCTGAGCCCCATGGCGATCACCGCCAGTTCGCTGACCATCGCGGCCGTCACAATGCTGGTTCTGGGTGTGACGGCAACACCCGAAGCGCTGCAGTGGCCGGGCCCCGCGCTCGGCGCTGTGCTGTTCATGGGGCTGGTGGCGACCGCGTTGGCCTACCTGTGGTGGATCGAGGGCGTGGCGAAATTAGGAGCGGTGCGAACCGCGGTATTCAGCAACCTGACACCGGTTTTTACGGCGCTGATTGCCGTGATGCTGGGTCAGACGTTGCTATGGGCGCAATGCGTTGGCGCCGTCCTCGTAATCGGTGGATTGATCGTGGCGACCCGCGCTTAGCCTTTGGCGGGGCGACCATGCCCCCGACCCCTAGGCCGGTCCGGTTTCCTCGGCGCGGTGGCAGGCCACTAGGTTGTCGCTAACCTTGCGCAGCTCAGGCACCTCGGCGGCACAGCGCGGGATCGCCAGCGGACAGCGGTTGCGGAATACGCAGCCGCTTGGTGGCGCGAGCGGCGAGGGCGCTTCGCCCACTAGGGCGGGACGTAGCCGGCCCGGGCGCTGCGGATCGGCCTGCGGAATCGCCTGCAACAGCGCCTGCGTATAGGGATGGCGCGCGGCTGAGTAAAGGCTCGCGCGGCTGGCCAGCTCCATGACGCGGCCCAGATACAGCACCAGCACGCGGTCGCAGGAGAAGCGCACGGCCGAAAGATCGTGGGCGATGAACAGCATCGCGAGTTTTAACTGTTGCTGCAGATCCTTGAGCAGGTTGCTGAGCTGCGATTTGATTGACACGTCGAGCGCCGAGATCGGCTCATCGCACAGCAGCAGCACGGGCTCGAGGATCAGCGCCCGTGCGATGCCGATGCGCTGCGCCTGGCCGCCGGAGAACTCGTGTGGATATCGGTGCAGGTGGACCGGCAGCAGGCCGACACGCTGCATCATGGCCAGCACGCACTGCTCGCGCCCGTGCGCATCGAGCCCCGGGCGGAACTCGCGCAGCGGCTCGCCGATGATCTGCCCGACGGTCATGCGCGGATCGAGTGCCGATTGCGGATCCTGGAACACCATCTGCAGGTGCTCGCGAATCGCTCGCAACTTCGCGCCGCGCAGCTTTAGCAGGTCGGCGCCGCGGAACCAGGCGCTGCCACCGCTGGCCGGTACCAGCCGCAGCAGCGCCCGCGCCAGCGTGGATTTGCCGCTGCCGGATTCGCCGACCAGACCGAGGCATTCGCCGGCGGCCAGCTCAAAGCTCACGCCGCCGAGGGCCTGCAGCCAGACGCGACCGGCAGCCGTGTCTACCGGATAGCGCACGGCCAGATCCCTGACTGAAAGCAGTGGCGGATTCATGCGCGGCGCCTAGTTCCCGTCGGTACCAAGCCGCCCCAGCGGCCCGTCGTGAAAGCACGCGCGCGTATGCCCGGTATTGATTGGCGTCAGCGCGGGTGTCTCGCTTCGGCACCGGGTGAAAACGTACTGGCAGCGCGGTGCAAAGGCGCAGCCCGGTGGCAACGCCGCCGGATCCGGCGGGTGGCCACCGATGGTTGGCAGCCGCTCGGGCAGCGGCTCCTTGAGACTCAGCAGCGAGTGGCGCAGCGCCTCGGTGTACGGATGCCGACTGGCACGGAATAATTCCGCCACCGGCGCCTGCTCAACAATGCGGCCCGCGTACATCACGCAAACCCGGTCCGCGACCTCGGCGATCACGCCCAGGTCATGCGTCACCAGTACCAGTGCGACGCCGGTGCTATCGCGCAGCTCCCGCAGCAGCGCCAGTATCTGGGCCTGCACGGTCACATCGAGCGCGGTGGTCGGTTCATCGGCCAGCAGCACGTCTGGCTGGCAGATCAGCGCCATCGCAATGCCGATGCGCTGGCGCATGCCTCCGGACAGCTCGTGCGGGTACTGCCGCAGGCGCTGCGCGCCGTCGCCAAGTTGTACCGCTTCAAGCAAAGCGAGCGCCCGGTGGGTCGCAGCGCGCTTTCCCAGCCGCTGGTGGCGGCGCACGCCTTCGGTCAGTTGCATGCCAATAGTCAGGTACGGGTTCAGCGCGCTCAGCGGATCCTGAAAGATCATGCCGATGCGCGCGCCACGCAATCGCTGCCAGGCGGTGCCGCGGGCCCCGAGCAGTTCCTGATCGCGAAAGCGGATGCTGCCGGCGACGCGGGCGCGCTCGCCGTTCAGCCCGAGCATCGCCAGCAGCAGCTGCGTCTTGCCCGAGCCGGACTCGCCTACCACGCCAAGAAACTCCCCCGCGGCCAGATCCAGGTCGACGCCACCGACCGCGTGCAGCTCGCCGGCGCTGCCGGGGAAACTGACGCGCAGATCACGCAGCCGCAACAGCGGGGCTTCGCTCATCGGCCGGATCCGTCCCGCGGATCGAGGGCGTCGCGCAGTCCGTCGCCGAGGAAACTGAAGCAGAAGATGATCAGCGCCAGCACGCTCGATGGCACGATCAGAAGGTAAGGGTGCGACTGCATGCCGCTGGCGCCTTCGGCCACCAGCGATCCGAGCGAAGCGAGCGGCGCCTGCACGCCAAGCCCGAGAAAGCTCAGAAACGCCTCGAACAGGATCACTGCCGGAATCGTCAGCGTGGCATAAATGACCACGACGCCGAGCAGATTGGGCACAAAGTGGCGGCCGATCATCGCGCGCCGCGACAGTCCGAGCGTCTGGGCCGCCACGATGAATTCGCGGTGCTTCAGCGACAGCGTCTGGCCCCGCACGATGCGGGCTACGTCGAGCCACGAGACCGCGCCGATGGCGACAAAGACCAGCAGGAAATTGCGCCCAAACAGCACCGTCAGCATGATCACCAACGGGATGAACGGGATGCAGTAAAGCACATCGACCGTGCGCATCATCAGCGCATCGATCGCCCCGCCGGCGTAGCCGGAGGTCGCGCCCCACAGCACACCGATCAGCACACTGATGACACTTGCCGCCACACCCACCAGCAGCGAGATACGCACTCCCCACATCAATCGCACCAGCAGGTCGCGGCCGAGCGCATCGGTGCCAAGCCAATGCGCAGGCAGTGTGCCCGGTGCGGCGAACATGGCGTCCCAGTCGGGTGTCACGTAGTCGTAATGGGACAGCACCGGCACCAGGCACGCGGCCGCCAACAGCACGCCAAGGACCACTAGGCTTGCCATCGCGGCACGGTGCGCGCGCAGTCGGCGCCAGGCTTGCCGCCACGGTCCCTGGCCGGCTGCGGCGGTGGCGCTCATGCGGCGTGCCGGACGCGCGGGTCGAGCCACGCGTAACACAGGTCGGCGAGCAGATTGAAGGCGATGATCAGCGCGCCATAGAGCACGGTAATGCCGACCACGAGCGTGTAGTCGCGGTTCAGCGCACCGGTGAAAAAGTAGCGACCGATCCCGGGTAGTCCGAATACCGTTTCAATGATGATTGACCCGCTGAGCACGCCGGCAAAGGTCGGGCCGAGGAAGGACACCAGCGGCATCAACATTGGTCGCCAGGCGTGGCGCAGAATAATGCTGCGCTCGGGCAGTCCCTTGGCGCGCGCCGTGCGGATGAAAGGGCTGTGCAGTACCTCGATGGCGCTGCCGCGCATCAGACGGGCAACGTAGGCGGTGTAGGGGCAGGCGAGCGCCGCGACTGGCAGCACCAGCTGACGCGGCGAGTGCGACCAGCCGCCGCCCGGGAGCCAATGCAGTTCGATCGCAAACACCAGTATCAGCACGGGGGCAATCACGAACACCGGTATGGAAACGCCGAGCACGGCCACCGCCATCGGCAAGTAATCGAGCCAACTGTTCTGGCGCAGGGCTGCAACCACGCCGGCCAGCGAACCGAGCAGTACTGCGGCCAGCAATGCGAGGCCCCCTACCAGCGCATCGACCGGAAGCCCCTGCGCAATCAGCTCGTTGACCGAGGTATTGCGGTACTGAAACGAAGGTCCAAGATCCCCGTGAATCAGATCCGCTAGGTAGCGGCCATACTGGCGCCACAGCGGTTCGTTGAGGTGGTAGCGGGCCTCGATGCTCTTCTGGATCTCCGGCAGCAGGCGCCGGGCCGAGTCAAAGGGGCCACCCGGGGTCGCATGCAGCAGTGCAAAGGCGAGCGTTGCAATAACCAGCAGTGTCGGTATCGCCACCAGCAGCCGGCGGATGATGAAGCGGCCCATGGTCAGGACCCCGAATGCTCGAGCACGTACAGATAGCGTGACAGGTTCCGGTCCTGGACGTTGATCTGAAAGCCGCGCACGTAGGGTTTCAGCAGGTGCCGGGAGGCATAAAAATAAAGCGGCAGGCAAACCGCCTGGTCGTCAACCAGCTGTTCGGCTGCGGCGAAGTCGGCAACGCGCTTGGCATTGTCGGGTTCCGCGCCGGCAGCGGTGAGCAGCGCATCAAAACGCGCATTCGAATACTGGCCGTAATTTTGCGGATGGCTGGACTGGAACAGCTGCAGAAAGGTCAGCGGATCCGGAAAATCCCCGATCCAGGCGTCTTGGAAGAGCGTCGGCTTATGCAGCTGCAGATCCTGCAGCATCACCCGGAATTCCTCGTTGTACGGTTGCACCTCGGCACCGAGATTGGCGCGCCACATCGCCGACAGCGCCTCGTAGTTGGCCCGGTTGTCGGGGTCGGTGTTGTACATCAATTCGACGCGTAGCGGATGCGCGGTCGAGTAGCCGGCCTGCGCGTACAACTTGCGCGCCGCGGCGTGTCGTTGCGTCGGGCTCCACTTGGCCCACGCCGGTTCCGGGGCCTGATAATCAGGCAGCGGCGGCACGAGGGTGTAGGCCGGCAAGTACAAGCCGTCGCGAACCCGCTGCGTCAGAATGTCCCGGTCCACCGCCATCGATAGCGCCTGACGCAGGGCCTGGTTGGCCGCGAACGGACCGTGGTTCATCTGAAAACCAACCATGAAGATACCCAGATACGGTCCGCTGATGACCTGGTCGCCGAGCCGGGACTTGAGCCAGTGGTACTGTGCGCCCGGAAAAGAGTCGGTGAACTCCACATCGCCGGCCTCGAACCGGGTCACCTGCGCCGAGCGATCCTCGAACGGCAGATAAATGAGCCGCTGCAGCCGCACCGTGTCGGCGGCCCAGTAGCGCGGATTTTTCCGCAACCCGATGCGATTGCCGGTCAGCTCGTCGGCAAGGACAAAGGGACCATTGCTGACAATATGCTCGGGGCGCACCCAGTCATCGCCGAAGCGCTCTAGCGTCGGACGATGCAATGGCTGCATGAAACTGTCCGACAGCAAATACAGCAGGTACGGGGTCGGGGCGTTCAGCACCACGCGCAGTGTGCGGGCATCGAGCGCCACGACCCCGAGCTCGCTGACCGGCAGCTTGCCGGCAATGATCGCCATGGCGTTTTGCAGCGGCGCCAGCGATGGCGCCGGTTCGGCCGCGGTCTTCGGGTCGACTTCGCGGCGCCAGGCGTAAACAAAATCTTCCGCGACGACGGCATCGCCATTGGACCAGCGGGCTTCCGGGCGCAGGTGAAAGGTCCAGCTTCTGCCATCGGCGCTGACCTGCCAGCTGCTGGCCACTCCCGGGATCACCGTGCCGTCAACGGCAAGCGAGGTCAGCCCCTCAAACAGATCGTCGGTGACGTGCTGGGCGGGAATGTCCGTCAGCAGCGACGGATCGAGGGTGCGTGGCGTCGCATCGAGGGCGCGCACCAGGGTCTGGTCGGCGGCGAGCACGTTGCTGATCTTAAGGGTGGGCGCGGCCGCGCCACCGCGATCGTGCTGCTGGCAGGCGCAAAGCAGTGCGGCGGCCAGCAGCAGGCCGCGCCCAACGGCGTTCACGACGTCAGCACAACTTTTTCGGGTGAGTGCACCAGATAGCCCTGGATGTACTGCACCCCGAGCTGCCAGACGACCGCCATCGTATTGGCGTCCTCAATCCGTTCTGCCACGGTGCGCGCGTTGCGTGCGTGGGCGGCTTCGGCGATCAACCGCACCCGCTGCTGCTGCTCAGGGTTGCTTGGCAACCCCTGCATCAGTGAGCCGTCGATCTTCGCAAAATCCAGCGGCAGGGACTGCAGCAACTCACGTGAATTGCTGCGCGTGCCAAAATGCTCGAGCGCGAACTTCACCTTGCGCTCGGCCAATTCGCCGGCCAGGCGCCGCGTGGCGGCCAGGTTGTGGTGCGCCACCTCTTCGGTCACCTGCAGGCACAGCCGCTGCGGATCGGCCTGGGTCGATTTCAGCTGCGTATCGAGCCAGCCAACCAGCGACAGATCGAGCACGCTGTCCTTGGCAAGGCGCACGAACACCAGGTCGGGCTTGCTCTGGGCCACGAAAGCCAATGACGCGGC
>DASWBL010000137.1:0-4255 GCA_036390615.1 Steroidobacteraceae bacterium
GTTTGTGTCCTCGATCATTGAGACCGGCACGCCGCCGGATCAGATGCCAGGCATTCGGGCGCGGTTGAAGGAACTACGCCTTGAGCCCTATGACTGTCTGTCACCGGCCTTGATGGACGTCCTCGCGACGCACACTGCCAAGGCCCGCGGACTGCTGTAATCGGGCTGGTTGCAATGCGATAGCCCTGTTTCTGGTAATCTGCCACGAGTATGGCAGATGCGTTAACGAGGCTCTTGGCGACGCGCCCATGGCTGCTGGCCGATGGCGCGACCGGCACCAATTTGTTTGCATCCGGCCTGGCCTCCGGAGACGCTCCGGAGCTGTGGAATGTATTGCACCCGGATCGCGTGCGCGCTCTGGCCCGCAGCTTTGTAGAAGCCGGCGCTGACATCATATTGACCAACACCTTCGGCGGCACGCGGTACCGACTGCAGCTGCACCAGGCCGCCGATCGCGTGCGCGAACTCAACATCGCCGCAGTTCGGATCGCGCGCGAGGCGGCCAGTGGCGCGGACCACGAAGTGATCGTCGCCGGCAATATTGGTCCGACCGGCGAGATTCTCGAACCTGTCGGCCCGCTTTCCGCTGACGCGGCGCAGGCCGCGTTTGCCGAACAGGCCGCGGCGCTGGCCGAGGGCGGGGCCGATGTACTTTGGATTGAGACCTTGTCGTCGCGCGAGGAGCTTGAAGCCGCGATTCGCGGCGCGGCGACGACCGGATTGCCTGTGATTGGCACGATGAGTTTCGACACGAATGGCCGTACGATGATGGCGCTGACTCCGGCCGAACTCGCTGGTGTGCAGCGGGCGCATGGCCTGCTGGCTTGCGGCAGCAACTGCGGAACCGGCCCACCTGAAGTGATAGCGTCGCTCGTGAACTTGGCGACGGCCGCAAATAGTGACGCGATTCTCGTGGCCAAGGCTAATTGCGGCATTCCGAGATTTGAAAACGGCGCAATCCGCTACGACGGCACGCCGGATCTGATGGCCGCTTATGCCTGCATGGCCTACGACGCCGGCGCGCGCATTATCGGCGGCTGTTGTGGTACGACGCCGGAACATCTGCGGGCCATGCACCGTGCGCTCGAAACGCACGCGCGCGGAACAAAGCCAGGCATTGAATTGATTGAAGCTGCGTTCGGCAAGCTCTCAAGCGGGGCACGGGCCCAACTCAACGGCCAACTGGATCGCGCCGCCGGCGCATCACCCGATGCTGTGCCGCGCCGCGTGTCAGGCCGGCGACGCACGGGCGCAGCACATCGAACAGCCGAATAGCGCGATCAACCGTTACAGCCTCTGGCGCTTCGACCGCCAAATCGATGCGCAAGGATTGCCCGGCTGGCACACTCCGCCGGTGAGTGGCCGCCGCCGGTTCAGGCCGCGCCCGCAGGGCGATAAACCTTCAGGAATTTGCGGTTTTGGACGATGCCCCAGTCGCCGGGCGCATACTGGATCAGCCAATCACCAGCGCTGCCGTGCAGGGTATCGCCGCCGGCCGCACGGCGCACAGTGAATTCCTCGTTGATCTGCTTGGCGAGGATCGGTACCGCCTTATTGCGGTACTGGCCGTCGTCGCCGTGGCGCAAGGGTGGCAGCGGCTCGTACCGAACTTCAAAGCGCTCCCGCGATACGCTCCACTCATCGCCGTTCGATCCGGTCACCAGGGCATCTCCTGGCCGGTAATTGTTGGGTCCTTCACGGCTCGCGATACTGCCACTGGTGCGCGCGAACGCGACGCGCACCGTCTCGGATTTGATGTAGCCGGCAGCATCTGGATCCTGCCGCAGATCGGGTGCCTCAAATTGCATCATCGCCCCAGCTTAATTTTGCACGGCCCACGCATTCACTGAAGTCGGGAGTACCTGGCCAGATATCGCAGCCGACGCAAGGTGCGATAGCGATAGTTCCCGTTTGCGGCCGTTCCAGCACTATCTATTATGTTATTGCCGGATTCAGAATTTATCATTAAGTAAAAAAAGCCGGCGCGCTCTCACATCTGCCTGCCACGTTAGAATTCAAATGGCAAGACAGATTTGGGTGCGCTACGATGTGAATCGTATGCGTCGTCGTCGCGCTGAAATCTGGATGACCTGGGCACTGCCGCTGATCGTTTTGCGGCTGTTGCTGCCTGCCGGCGTGATGCCGACGGCCAGTGCCTTCGGACCAACACTGTCGATTTGCAGCGCCAGTAATCTTGTCCGATCGAATCCGCTGGCGCCGGACGCGCCCAGGCAGGGCGGATCGCACGACGATATGGTCTGCCCGTTTGCGGCGGCGGCGACCGCAGCGCCGGCTAATACCACCTCGGTAATGCTGTCGGTCCGCACTGGATATTTCGTCGATCACGTCGCTCCCAGCACGCAGCGCATTGCGCAGGCAGGACCGCTTCGCACTCAGCGCTCGCGAGCCCCGCCCACAAACTCCTAAATCTGTTGGTACACCAGACGGCGCCCGATCGCGCGCCTGTCGCACGCTTTGCCGTGCAATTCGACCCTCAGCAGCGCTCGGCGTGACGAGCGCGGGAGCTTGACATGTTTAACCAATTACAACGCTGGCCGCTGGCGGCGTTAGCGTTGGCCTTGATCGGTGGCTGGCCGGATGCGGCGCACGCCTGCGCGACCTGCGGCTGCTCGCTCAGTAGCGATGAAGCAATGGGCTTTCCGGCCGGTGCCGGCTGGCGATTGAGTTTTGAGTACGACTACATCAACCAGGATGAGTTGCGCAGCGGCTCGCGCTCGGCCACACCGGCGGCGGTAGTTAACAGTCCCTCGGATGCCGCGCTGAGTGGTGGCGAGATTGAAAACAGCACGCTGAATAGGTATTTCACTTTCGGCATCGGCTACAGCCCAAATCCCGATTGGCAATTCGACCTACGCCTGCCATATATCGAGCGGGGTCACACGACCTTTGGCGTGCAAACAGCTCCCTATACAGCGGCCGAAACGGCGCCTGATCAGCTCAGCGGCGCGCACGTTTCCGCACTTGGCGACGCCAAGTTGATCGTCAGCTATTTGGGTCTGCTGCCGACATCTGACCTCGGCGTGCAATTGGGACTTAAATTGCCGACCGGCAGCTACGGCACCAAGGTCGACTTCAACAGCGGTCCGGCGGTCGGGACACCGCTCGACGCGAGCCTGCAGGCCGGCACCGGCAGCACTGACCTGATTATCGGCGCCTTTTATCATCGGCCAGTGAGCCGGAATTTTGACGCCTTCGCCAATATTCAATACCAAGTGGCTGTGGCGAGTAAGCAGGACCAGTCGGGAAATGACTTTCGCGTGGGCAATAACAGCACCGTTGGCCTTGGTCTGCGGTATGAAGCCGACCCAAGATTCGTGCCGCAACTGCAGCTGAATGTTTTTCATAAAAACGCCGATCAAGGCGCCTTGGCCGACACTACCGATACCGCGGGGACCGTCGCCTACTTGAGTCCCGGCCTGACTTTGCGCGCGCAGGACAGATTGCATCTGTTCGGCTTTGTGCAGCTACCGCTGTTAAGTAACCTTAGTGGCTACCAGCTGTTTCCACGCTGGACCGCATCAGTAGGGCTCAGCTTATCGCTCTGATTTCCTCTCCAGGCCGGCCCTATGCGGGCAGCGCAGGTCGAATCGTCGCCACGGAATTACCGGGTTCCGCGTACCGGGTATGGCAAACCCGCCACCGTGTCAGTGCCCGGGCCGCAGCCGGCGCCGCAGGGCCTCATTGAGCCCGTGCAACTCCTCAATGCGCAGCGCCGCGCCGCAGCCAAGGAACGCCAACACGCTGAGAATAACTGTCGCCAGCAGCCAGCCAAGCTTCGGCGCGAATGCCTGGCGCGGCCAGTCGGCGAGCAACCAATGCTGCGAGATCC
Source organism: Steroidobacteraceae bacterium (assembly GCA_036390615.1). Classification (GTDB taxonomy): domain Bacteria; phylum Pseudomonadota; class Gammaproteobacteria; order Steroidobacterales; family Steroidobacteraceae; genus FEN-1191. The sequence continues at coordinate 3,851 of DASWBL010000137.1, forward strand.
AGCAGATGGATCCAAGGACCATCGTGGCCACGGCGACCTTGAGCAGCATGACCAGCATACGTCGAGTTTCCAGACGCTTTAGCTGATGATGCATCAGCGCATACAGCAGCAAGAAGTTGCAGGTGGCGACGCAACCGGTGGAAAACGCCAGACCGCGATGACCCCAACCGAGGCCGCGCGTAAATATCCAGTTGAGCAGCAGGTTTATTCCGACTGCAACAAAACTGACGATCATCGGGGTCTTGCGCTTATCCAGTGCATAGAAAGCGTTGACCAAGACTTTCAGTGCCGCATAGCCGGCGAGGCCAATGGCGTAAAACCGCAGCGCCCCGGCAGCCTCGCCCGTCTGATAGGGGTCGAATCTCCCGTGTTGGTAGAGCACCGAAATGATGGGTTCGGCGAGCA
>DASWBL010000138.1:0-3011 GCA_036390615.1 Steroidobacteraceae bacterium
GCGATCCGCGAAGGCTCGTGGGTCACGATCTGCTCCTCGTCCAACGGCACAAGCTGCCTGGGCACCAACAACTGGGCGAGCGGCTGGATCGTGTTCCAGGATCCGAATAACAACCAGACGGTCAATGCGGGCGAAACCGTCTGGCGGGTCAAACCGGCTTTTACCGGCGCCGATACCGCGACCGCCGATAACGCCACGACCGCGGTGACGTTCAATCGCGAAGGCTTCGCACAGCTCGGGGCGGTCACAACCGTCACCATCCACAATGTCACCGCGACCAAGGCCTTCACGCGATGCCTCGCGGTCAGCCTGGTCGGCATATTGAACACCGAGCTCGCCGGCACGGGGAACTGCCTGTGATCGCCCGCTACGGTCATTCACCGCAACTGCGCGCCGCGCGCGGCTTCAGCATGGTTGAAGTGATGGTGACGCTGATCATCATCGCCGTCGGCATGCTGGGCGTGGCCAAGTTGCAGGCGCTCGCCATGTCCAGCACCGGCGTAGCCAAGCTCCGTTCGCTGGCGGCGCTCGAAGCCTCGAGCCTCGCCGGCGCGATGCGCGCCAATCGCGATTACTGGTCGGCGACCCCCGATTCCTTCACGGTGAATGGCGCGGTCCTGACCGACCCGACCGGCCAGCTTGCCGCCGCCGGCAACTGCAACACCGGCGGCACGCTGCCGTGCACGAGCAAGCAAATGGCGGCCTTCGATGTCAATAACTGGGTTACCGACATCAATAACGTGCTGCCGAATCCGCAGGTCACCGTCACCTGCCCGCTGGCCGTCAATCCGATCCTGTGCTCGATCCAGATCAGCTGGACCGAAAATGTGGTAGCCGTCAATTCGCAGGAATCGGCGGCCGCCGCGGCCAATATTGCCGCCGCGACGCCGGCGGGCGTGCAGACCCCCACCTATACGCTTTACGTGCAGCCATGAACAAGAACGCACTACTACATCGGCAGCAAGGCTACACGCTCATCGAGCTGATGGTGGCGCTGTTGATCTCGCTGTTCCTGCTGGCTGGCCTCATCACGCTCGAGCAGGGCATGCGCAGCACTTATGGCAACCAGAGCCAACTGGCCCAGTTACAGGATAACGAGCGCTTTGCGCTCACCGTCATCGGCGAGGTTGTCCAGCAAGCGGGCTATTTCCCCAGTCCGACCGTGTATACGGAATCGACCGCGCTGCCGGCTGCCGGCGCCTTCGCGGCCAAGCAGCCGATAACCGGCGTGTACAGCGCGGCGGCGCCGAACGACACGCTGTCGGTGCGATTCCTGACCGCCTCCGGCGACGGCAACATCAATTGCACCGGCGGCAGCAACGGCAGCGGTGCAGTCCTTATCTATACCAACGCCTTCAGCATTTCGGCCGGCGCCAACCCGGCGCTGCAATGCTCGGTCAATGGCGCAGCGGCGCAGACCCTGGTCAGCGGCGTGACCAACCTCGAAGTCTGGTACGGCATCAAGTCCAACGGCGCGGTGACCACGAACAATGTCGACAGCTACCTGCGCGCCAGTGTCATGACGGCCGCCAACTGGCAGAACGTAACCTCGGTCAAGGTCCGTCTCACCTTCACCAACCCGCTGTTCGGGCAGCCCGGGCAGGCGGCGACCGTGCAGATCACGCGGATCATCGCGGTGATGCAGCGGGCGGCACTGACGGTATGAACATGAATACAAAACACACGGCTGGCAGGGTGAGGCAGCGGGGCATTGCGCTGATATCGGCGCTGTTGCTGTTGCTGGTGGTGACGATCATGGCGCTTGCGATGTTTCGCAGCTACGGCGTGCAGGAAATGATTTCCGGCAACGTGCGGGAAAAGCAGCGCGCCCTGCAGGCCGCCGAGACGGCGCAGGCTTATGCCGAATTCTGGTTATCGCAGCCTGGCAACATTGCCGGGGGCTCTACCGCCTGCACCGCGCTGCTGAACGCCAACCTGAACCAGGGGCAGATCTGCTCCAACGTTCTTCCGACTCCGGCGACGGTGCCGTGGATCATCGGCGGCACGGAGGTCGCAGTGACCTACAACCCGTCCAACGACATCAATGTGTCGGCCACCGGCGGGGTCAACACTTATTACTCCATCCCGCGCTTTTATATTTCTGATGTCGGCTTCGGCGCCGATGGTCGCGGCGAGGTGTACCAGGTCGATGCAGTCGGCTACGGCGGCACGGTTAATGCCGTGGCCGAAGTCGAAAGCACTTTTGAAGTCCAGCAAGGCGTGACTTCGCGCGAATAGCTGGCAACGGACCGAGGAGATCAGTGATGAACATTAAATTACTTCGTATGGCCAGTTTGTTCGCGGCGGCCTGCCTGCTGACCGCAGTGGGCCACACCCAGGCGATCATCTCGGAAAACTTTACCGATGGCGTGACCATCAATAACTGGTACTTCATCAATGGCGCCTGCCTCACCGCCGGCACCAGCTCCTCGCTGGCGAGCCCCGGTTCGCCACCGGCTTGTACCGCGATCCAGAACAGCTACTACGGCAGTGGCAACCCGCTGAACGGCGGCCAGAATGGCGTTATGCCAGACACTATCGGGCAGGGCGCGTTGCGGTTCACCAACGGCCAGTGCTGCGGCTATGCGCAGAACGGCGCGATTATTTCTACCACGCCGTTTTCCAGCAGCGCCGGCGTGCAGGTGACGTTCAAGACCTACACTTACTACGGTGACAGCGGCGGTATTGGCGGCGACGGCGCGGACGGCATGAGCTTCTTTTTGATGGACGGCTCGGTAGCCCCGAACATCGGCTCCTGGGGCGGCAGCCTTGGCTACACGTGTTCCAACCAGAACCCGCCCTACACTGGACTGACTGGCGCTTACCTGGGCCTTGGTATCGATGAGTACGGCAACTTTCTCAACGGCTCCACCGGCACCTACAACACTGGCAGCTTCAATGCGAACGACAACACGGCGAGCGGCCTGGGCGCCAACACGCAGACACCCGAGGAAATCGGCCTGCGCGGCGCCGGCACTGTGAGCTGGGCCTGGCTCAATAAAAATCATCCG
>DASWBL010000139.1:0-21603 GCA_036390615.1 Steroidobacteraceae bacterium
GGAACTGGCCAAGAGCAGTTACCAGGCCGCTGTGCCGCTGATCGACACGCTGGTGAACAAGAAGATCATCCACCGCAACCAGGCCGACCGGCACAAGAGCCGGCTGTCCGCACGCGTCAAGGCGCTGAGCTAGGCTGAGCCTTTTCCAGATCCTCGACCGCGAGCAGCAGCGACAAGCGCGCGTCGCCGCGGGCAATCTGCCGCCAGTGCGTACCCTCTGGCCATGGCTCGAGCGCCCCGGCGAGCGCCCATAAAAGGTTGAGCGACCCGCCGCGCCCGGCGCGACGCAGCTCCACGAAAACCCGTACCGCACCCCGCCGACGCAGCTGCTCGACCCGGTGAATGCCGATCGAGGCGAGCAGCTGCTCCGATTTGGCGCCGAGATTGCGCAGATCCCGGATCCGCAGGTGCAGCTTCCCGGCCGCCAGGCGCTGTCTGACCTTAACGTTGCGCAATGGTTCGCCTGGCGCGCTGCTCGACAAAGCTCATCACGGCCTCGGCCAGTTCGCGCGTACCGCGACCGGTAGCGGCCGAGATCAGAAAATGCGGTCCCTTGAACCGGAGGCGACGCACAATTGCGGCAGCGAGCTGCTCGGCGTCCGCGTCCGGCAGCAGATCGCGTTTGTTCAGCACCAGCCAGCGCGGCTTGGCGGCCAGCTCTTTACTGAATTTCTTAAGCTCCGCGACGATGGCGCGGGCGTCGCGCACTGCATCGGCCTCGGGATCGACGGGCGCAATGTCGACCAAATGCAGCAGCACGCTGGTGCGCTGCAGGTGTTTTAGAAAGCGGATGCCAAGACCCGCGCCGTCGGCGGCACCTTCGATCAATCCGGGGATATCGGCCATCACGAAGCTGCGATGCTCGCCGCAATCGACCACGCCCAGGTTCGGATAAAGCGTGGTGAAGGGATAGTCGGCGACTTTTGGCCGCGCGGCGGACACGGCCCGGATCAGCGTGGATTTACCCGCGTTGGGCAATCCGAGCAGACCCACGTCCGCGATCACCTTTAGCTCCATTGCGAGCACGCGCTTCTCGCCCGGGAGGCCGGTGCCGAACTGTCGCGGCGCGCGATTGGTGCTCGACTTGAAGCGGGTGTTGCCCCAGCCGCCCTTGCCACCCTGGGCGACTTTCAGCTCCTCGCCCGGCTGCGTCAGATCGCCGATGAGCTCGCCGGATTCCTGGTCGCGCAGCACCGTGCCGACCGGTACGGTGACGTGCAGGTCGGTACCGCCCCGCCCGGTGCAGTCGTTCCCGGAGCCCGCCTCACCGGAGCGGGCCTTGTAAGTGCGTTGAATCCGAAAATCAGCCAGCGTGTTGATGCCCTCGGCCGCGCGCACGATTACGCTGCCGCCCTCGCCGCCGTCACCGCCGTCCGGGCCACCGAAGGGCACGAACTTCTCGCGCCGGAAGCTGACGCAGCCGCGCCCGCCATTGCCGGCCTGTACCTTGAGGATGGCTTCATCGACAAATTTCATGGCTGGTGCCTAGCTTAGGGCAGGCGCATCGCCCAAGCGCAGAAACGAAAACCCCGGCGCCTGGCCGGGGTCCGATCAAGTCGTCTGCGCCCGGCGCCGCCCGTCAATTGCTCTTGGTCTGCGGCTGCACGCTGACGAACATGTGCTGCTCGGTCCCCTTGCGGCCAAAGACCACCTGGCCGTTGACCAGCGCAAACAGGGTATGGTCGGTGCCGATGCCGACGTTCTGCCCGGCCTTCACTTTGGTGCCGCGCTGCCTGACGATGATATTGCCGGCCACCACCTGCTCGCCGCCAAAGACTTTGACGCCCAAGCGTTTGCTGTGGGAATCGCGACCGTTGCGGGTACTGCCGCCTGCTTTCTTGTGTGCCATGACCTTGACGCTCCGTGAACGCTCAACCGGCCTCAGCCGGCGCTGATCTCAGTCACCCGCACTTCTGTATACGGCTGGCGGTGACCCTTCATGCGCATGTAGTGCTTGCGGCGGCGAAATTTGACGATCGAGACTTTCTGGCCCTTGCCGTGCGACTCGACCTTCGCCAGCACTTTGCTGCCCTTGAGCAGCGGCGCGCCGACCTTGATCTTGTCGCCCTCGGCGACGAGCAGTACCTGGTCGAACTCGACGGTGGCGCCTGGCTCGGCCGACAGCAGCTCGACGCGCACGAGCCCGCCCTTCTCAACCCGATACTGTTTGCCGCCCGTGGCGATGACCGCGTACATTGTCCCTGACTCCAATTAAACGGCCGGTGGACCAAATCCTTAAGAGGATTGGCGCACGGGCGGAAAGGTCGCGCATTCTACTCAAGCGCGGCCAAGTGGGTCAAACCGGGATTTTCTTTGGGAAAACAAGCAGTTGAATAGTCTACCGCAATCTCACTTTCCCGCCGCCGACGGCACGGCCGAGCAATTGGAGCAAATCCGCTCCTTGGTCCATTCAGACCTTCTGGCCGTTAACGAGGCGATCCGCACCGGCTTAAGAAGCGCGGTAGCCCTGGTCGACCAGATCGCCGAACACATCATCGCCGGCGGCGGCAAGCGGCTGCGGCCACTGCTGGTCGTGCTGGCAGCCCGCGCCTGCTCCGGGACGGGCGATGCGGGAGTACGCGCGGCGGCCTTCATCGAACTGATCCACACGGCGACATTGCTTCACGATGACGTAGTCGATCGCTCATCGCTGCGCCGCGGGCGGGACACGGCCAATGAAGTATTTGGCAATCAGGCGAGTGTGCTGGTCGGCGATTTCGTCTATTCGCGCGCCTTTCAGATGATGGCGGCGGTGCAGTCGCAGCGGGTCATCACGATCATGGCCGATGCCACCAACGTCATCGCCGAAGGCGAAGTGCTGCAGCTGATGAACGCCCGCGATCCAAAGACCACGGAACAGCGCTACCTCGAGGTGGTTTACCGCAAGACCGCGCAGTTATTTCAGGCAGGAGCGGAAGTCGCGGCGGTAGTCAGTCAGGCCGATCCAAAGGTGCAGCAGGCACTTGCAGCCTACGGCCGGCATCTGGGGACGGCCTACCAGCTGATCGATGATGTGCTCGATTACCAGTCAGATCCCGCCACGCGGGGCAAAAACCTGGGAGACGATCTGGCCGAAGGCAAGCCGACGCTGCCGCTGATCCATGCCTTAAGGTACGCGGCAGCCCCGGTCGCCGCGATGATCCGCGACGCAATCCAAAGCGGCGGGCTTGGGCAGCTCGAGGCCGTCATGGCTGCAATTGAATCGACCGGGGGGCTTCAGTACACTGCGCGGCTCGCGCAAACCGAGGCCGATCAAGCGTGTGCCGTGCTGGCGGCGCTTCCCGACACGCCCTATCGTTCAGGTCTCATTGCGCTGGCGCGTTTCGCTGTCGAGCGAAAGCACTGAAGTTGCCCGAGGCGGCCGCGATCAAGCGGGGTGTAGCTCAGCCTGGTAGAGCACTACGTTCGGGACGTAGGAGTCGCAGGTTCAAATCCTGTCACCCCGACCACTAATAACCATAACCCAGGCCATTTGAAATCCAGGCCAACTTGCGACATGACTCTCGAGACCCACGCAGCGAAAGTACCAGCCGTCACACTGCTGTTCTGGATCATAAAGGTGGCCGCCACCACGCTCGGTGAAACCGGCGGCGATACATTGTCTATGACTTTGGGGCTCGGATATCTCGTCTCCACAATTATATTTTTCTCGGCGTTCGTCGTGTTCGTCGCACTGCAGATCAAGGCGCGTCAATTTAATACGTGGTTGTATTGGGTCACCATCGTTGCATCAACCACCACCGGCACAACGCTCGCGGACTTCGCGGATCGTTCGCTCGGTATCGGCTACACGGGTGGATCGCTGCTACTGCTCGGCTGTGTGCTTATAGCGCTTGCAACGTGGCATCTCGCGGAAGGTTCCGTGTCGATCAACACGGTGAATACTCCGCGCACTGAAGTGTTCTACTGGCTAACCATCACTTTCTCGCAGACCCTCGGCACCGCGCTTGGAGACTGGGCCGCAGACGCAGGCCTTGGATTCGGCGGCGGGGCGCTGGTGTTCAGTGCTCTACTCCTGGCCGTCGGTTTCGCTTATTACCGGGTTCGGATTTCTCACACGCTGCTATTTTGGATCGCGTTTATATTGACACGCCCGCTCGGGGCCACTGTCGGAGACTTCTTCGACAAGCCCATCGCGCAAGGCGGCCTCAATGTCAGCCGTCCGCTGGCCACAGCGATCATTGCCGCTTTTGTAATACTCTGTTTACTCGTATTTCCACAGCGCGCGGCCGCCGCTGCGTCAACGACACCTCGCGCTCGCGACTCTTAGGTGGAAATTGGCTCGAGTAATTTGTGCCGAGCGACAACTTCACCAAGTGGCGAGAGGCTTGAGGCCTCGCAAAGTCAGAATGGTTGATGGCATTCGGTAGCCGTCTTGTCTGTTCGGCCTTGGCACGACCCGGACAGCCCCGTGAGGGATCCAAAATCATGCGGATGAAGGAGGCGCTCGGAATTTTTTTCAGCGCCATAGTCATAAACGTGCCATTTGCGCCGTCAGCCCATGCACAGGCTGGACCGCCGTTCTTTACGAATGACCCGGGTACCCCTGGAGCCACGAATTGGGAGATCAATGTCGGCTGGATGCAGACACTCGCGCACAACGCGTCATCCAATCAGATACCTCTACTCGACTTGAATTTCGGCGTGGGCGATCGCGTGCAGTTGTCTTACGAGATTCCGTACGTTTTTGAGACCAACCGTGGACAGTCGACCCAAAGTGGCTGGAGCAACGCGGATCCGGGGGTCAAATGGCGATTTCTCGACGAGGGTGATGAGGGCTGGCAGGCGTCGGTATTTCCCCAAGTCGAAACGGGCGTTTCCGCGCATGCGCAGCAGCTCGGAACTGGTGTGGCTGGACCCCGCTATTTTCTCCCCGCGGAATTTTCAAGAAATTTCGGTACCTATGAACTGAATTTTGAGGCCGGCTACTACTTCGCGGGGCATGGGCCCAGGGAGCGAACCCTTGGGTTGGTAGCGGGGCGTCAAGTGACCGGGCAACTCGAGCTTGATATCGAGATTTACGATGATTACGTGCACGACGCCGGAGCTCACACCACTACATTGGACGTTGGCGGCCGCTACAAGCTGGCCCGAGGCCTCATCGCCCTGTTTATGGCCGGTCGCGGCATCAACAGTCTCCCGAGCGCCGAGCCTGGCTTCGTAGGCTACGTCGGAATTCAGATCCTGCTGGGTGACTACGGGCGCGCGTTTATTTCAAATTAGAAGTGGCCGTTCCAAGGACTCTCTCTGGCCGGCTGTTTTCTTGCCGGGAGAGGTCTATTGTTGTGCCTGCGGATCGGCATAGACATAGATCGCCATGCCGCTGCCCGCCTTTTGGTAGATGGCCACGGAGCTTCCGAAGCCGACTCCATAAGCTGAATTTCCGGAAGCCGAAGCGCTGCCGAATCCAGTGCCTACAGAACCCACGGCCTGGTCACTTATGCCCTGCAACAGAATACCGTTAGCACCGAGCTTTGCGGCTTCGATCTTAAGGCGCTCCATCACTTTGTCCGTCTTGCCCTGCGCGGTGAAGGAAAAGGAAGCCCTGCTTGATGTGTTTAGGATTGCAATTTCATCGTACTTCATTGGCGGGCGCGTATAGACCTGCACCTGATCCGGTGAAATCGGCGCCCTCGCCTTGCCAACCATCACATGAGACGAAACGCACGCAACCAGGGCGACAGCTACGCCAATCGCAAGCATCAATCGGCCTGGGGAAATTAATCCTTGCATGTTCCGGCTCCGAACTGCGCAGGCACTAATTCTAACGCAGCGCAGTTCGATCGACAGTTGCCTCCGTCACGCTTTGGGCTCCTTGACAGGTGCGCAGCGCCGTGGCTCTGCGGCGTTTCCGGTGGCGTCACGCGCCGGTGCGCGTCGCGTGCAAAAGAACATCCCGCCCGGCGAGCGGATTTCGCCGACCTGCCGACCGGTGTCGATGGGCTGGAGGATCGGCCGGACAACTGCGCAGTTCAGATCACTGCCGGGGGCGAACGACCGCGACGCCAGCAGGCAATGAGGTACTCAAAGGCGTAAGATGCCGTGGCGCTGCACTAAATGTTTCGCTCAGCTCTTGAATGGCTTCGAGGGGCCGACCCGATGGGTAGGCAATGTCCGTCAGACACCTGATTGTCCGTTGCGGCGTCTTACTATTCGGCGCTGCGGCGTTATGCTCGCTGACCGCGGCGCAGTCACCCGCGGCGAGCGGCGCGGCCTTTGCGCCTTTGTCGCCGGCGCAGCTTGACCAGCTGACAGCACCCATCGCACTTTATTCCGATCCGCTGCTCGGCATGGTGCTCGCCGCGTCCACCTATCCGCTCGAGGTGGTCGAGGCCGGGCAATGGCTGCACGATTCGGCGAACGCTGATCTGGCCGGCAGCGAACTTACTAATGCGCTACAAACTGAGAGTTGGGATGCCAGCGTCAAGTCCCTCGTCGCATTTCCCGATGTCCTGCGGATGATGTACGGCAATCTGCAGTGGACCGAACAGCTCGGCGATGCGTTTCTGGCACAGCAGCCGGACGTGATGGATTCAGTGCAACGCCTGCGCCAGCGCGCTGCATCTGCCGGCGCACTGCAATCCAACTCCCAGCAGACGGTGACCACTGACGGCGATGATTACGCCATTGATCCGGTCGATCCCGACCAGATTTCCGTGCCCTATTACGACCCGTCGCTCGCCTATGGCCCGTGGCCCTGGGCCGGCTTCCCGCCGTATTTTTTTCCATTCCCGCCTGACATTTATCTCGGCGGCGCACTGATCGTGTTTGGCGGCGGCATTAATTATGGCTGGCCCTATGGCGGCTGGTACGGCTGGGACTGGCACCGCCATGGGTTTGGCTATGGACCGCGCGGCGCGCCCGCGGCCGGCCATCCGTGGCAGTTTGATCCCGGTCACCGGCGCGGCGTCCCGTTCCGCGATGCTGCAACCGCTGCGCGTTACGGCGGCAGCACCGCCGCGGTCGGCCGCGCATTCAGGGGCTACGCGCCTCGCGTTGCGACGCGCCCATCGGTTGGCGAGGCGACGCGGGCCGCCCCGCCGCAGCAGCAGCTGCCCGTTACCCGACCGGCGCCGCGCGAGGATTTCCCCGAAATGCGCCCGCGGCCGCCAGCGTTTGAATCGTTCGGACCTGGACCACAGACTCGTGGCGAATCATCGCGGGGCAGCACCAGTCGCTCAGCACCGGTTTCGGCGCCGCCGCCCAAGGAGCGCGGCGATGGCCGGCGTTAAATTTATGACGCAACAACCCCCGTTCAACTCATCGCGCCACGCAGTCCGCCCGCCAGCCGCGAAGTTGCCAGGAGGCAACCGCCCGCGAAATTGGCTCGGCGTGTTATTTGGCACAGTCGCGTTGTCTATGGCGGCCTCTGCCGCAGCCCCTGAGACGACAGCCGGGCAAAGTACTTTTCGAACTCCTGAGCAGGCGGTTGACGCGCTGGTAGCTGCGAACCGTAACCGCGAGATTAAGAGGCTTCTTAAAATTCTCGGAACGGGTGGCCCGAGAGTGCTGTACTCAGGCGATCGGGTCGCCGACGACGCCGGGCGGGCAAAATTTGTCGCCACCTACGACGCCTCGCATCGGATCGAGGAGCTGGGTCCGGACAAAGCGGTACTGATCATCGGTGAGGAACAATGGCCGATGCCGATCCCGCTGGTTCACGAATCCAATGGCTGGCGTTTTGACACCTTGGCGGGCGAACGCGAGATACTCAACCGGCGCATCGGTCGCAATGAACTCAACGTCATCGAAGTCAGCAGGGCGTTCGTCGTCGCGCAGCGTGAGTACGCACGATTGAATTCCAGCACGCAGCGCACCCCTGAATATGCACAGCACTTCGTGAGCCATGCAGGGCAGCACGACGGACTTTACTGGCCGACCAGCACCGGCGAGTCCGAGAGCCCGCTCGGTCCGCTGATGGCCGAGGCACGCAGCGGCGGGTATGGCACCGAGCTGCCCAACAAGAAACCGAAGCCCTACCATGGCTACTACTACCGGATCCTGAAAGGCCAGGGACCGCACGCACCTGGAGGCGCGAAAAGTTTTGTTATCGATGGACACATGACCGGCGGGTTTGGCCTGCTCGCCTATCCCGCTATCTACGGGGATTCAGGCGTCATGACATTCATCGTCGACCAGGACGGCATCGTGCAGGAACGGAATTTCGGTCCTCATACCGCAACTGTTGCCCGGCAAATTGAAGTGTACGACCCGGACAAAAGCTGGCGCGCGCCTTAACTGCGCAAATCTCGGCCGCCCGCACGCAGGCTGCACCGCTTGAGGGCCCAGCCCGTAGTCCCTAAACTTTCCGCCATGAAATCCACGGCCGTGCTGGCGCTGATTGCGCTGTTGCCGTCTGGCATGTTGCCTGCTATCGCGCGGTCGGCCGACGCGCCGGAGGCCGACGCAGTGCTGGCCGCGCTCGCGCAGCCGCGCGATGCAACGGCCGAGGCAACAACGCCCTGGCGCGATGCAGGCAACGAGCACGCACGGCTCGCCCGTATTTACGGGCTGCGTGGCAATGCATTGCTGTGGAGCCACGACGGCGTTCCAACACCGAATGCTGTTGCACTTCTGCATACGCTCAGCGACGCTGCGAGCGATGGCCTGCAGCCTGCGGACTATCAGGGCGATGAGTTCGCCGCGGCCATGCACTCGCTGCAGCAACAGCGCGGTGCGACGCCGGCGCAGTGGGCCTCGCTCGATCTGCAACTGAGCGAAGCACTGCTGGACTTCACTACCGAGCTGCATTGCGGCCGCGTCAGTGCACGGGCTGCGGGATTTGAGCTGCCTTACGATTGTTCCGGCTTCGATGCGGGGGCGGCGGTCGTGCAATTGGCAACCCTGCCGGACACCACCGCGGCGCTGGCGGCGCTCGAGCCGCCCTACATTCATTACCGGCTGCTCAAGCAGGCCCTGCCGCGATTTCGGCAGCTGGCTACGCAGCCCGAGCTAAGCCGGCTGCCGCCACTGCCGCGAGCCAGGGTCGCGCCCGGGCAGAGCTATGCCGGTGTGCCGGCCTTGCGTCGGTTGCTCGTGGCGCTTGACTGCCTGCCGCGCGAAGATCCCGCGAAACCACTGGCAGCGAAGGCAAGCGATGCGCCGGTGCTGGACCGGGAACTGAGCGCAGGCCTGCAGCGCTGCCAGGCATTATTCGGACTTAAGGCCGATGGGCAACTCGGGCGCGATACGTTTGCGGCATTGACCGTGCCCCTCGCGCAGCGCGTGCGCCAGATAGAATTGACGCTGGAGCGGTGGCGCTGGCTGCCGCCGCTTAAGTACCCCAGCATCATCGTCAATATTCCGCAGTTCCACCTATTTGCTCTCGATGCGCAACAGGAGCATGAAGACTTGATGTTGCAGATGGATGTGATTGTCGGTCAGGAATTTCCGCGCACGCAGACCCCGGTGTTCATGGCAGCGATGAAATCCGTGGTGTTCCGTCCTTACTGGGATGTGCCGCGCAGCATTCTGACGCGCGAGATCCTGCCGGCGATCCGCCTACGCGCTAATTATCTTGAGGCCGAGCGGCTGCAACTGGTTCGTGGCGAAAGCGATGATTCGCTTGTGGTTCCGACAACGCCCGAGAATGTGCAGGCACTGGCGGACGGGCGACTGCGGCTGCGCCAGCTGCCAGGGCCGGATAACTCGCTCGGGTTGGTGAAGTTCCTGCTGCCGAACCCGCACGATGTGTACCTGCATTCAACCCCGGCCGCACAGTTGTTTCGCGAGCCGCGACGAACGTTCAGCCACGGTTGCATCCGCGTAAGCGATCCAGCGGCGCTCGCCCAGTGGGTACTGAAGGGCAACCCGGGAGAATGGACAACCGAGCGAGTCGGAACCGCGATGCAGGGCGAGGATGATGTGCACGTGGCCCTTGCCAAGCCAGTGCAGGTGCTGATTGTCTACGGCACGGCGCTGGCGACCGAGGACGGCGCCGTACATTTTTTTGATGACATTTACGGCCACGATCGGCAGCTCGAACAGCGGCTCGGCTTGAGTTCGATCACTGCGCAACATTGAGCCACGGCGCACCGGGGAGTATTCGATAATGCGCTATACCGGATTTGCAGCCAGGGCACCGGCCGGGCGGGCGTCATGAAATACAAGGATTATTATTCCGCACTTGGGCTGGAGCGTGGCGCAAGCGCTGCTGATATCAAAAAGTCGTACCGCAAGCTGGCGCACAAATATCACCCCGATGTGTCCAAGGAACCCGGCGCCGAAGAAAAATTCAAGGACATCGCTGAGGCTTATCAGACTCTGAGCGATCCAGAGAAACGCGCCGCCTACGACCAGCTGGGCAGTCATCCGCAAGGCGAGGAGTTTCAACCGCCCCCCGATTGGCGCACGCAGTACCGCAGCGCCCCCGGTGCGACCGACGATATTGATCTGGCCGACCTGTTCGCCAGTCTGCGCAGCGGCGGCTTCAGCGGCGGGCGCGGTTCGGCGCAGCCGTCGATGCCCGGACAGGATTATGAAGTGACGGTGCAGATCGGCATCGAGGATGCTTATCGCGGGCTCGAGGTCGACCTTGACCTCGCGGTGCCGGAGTTCGATGAACTAGGTCAGCCGCACCGCGTCTCCCGTGCCTTCAAGGCGCGCGTTCCCAAGGGCGCGACCGACGGACAGCGACTGCGCGTACCCGGCAAGGGTGGCAAAGGATTCAACGGCGGTCGCAACGGCGATCTGTATCTCAACATTGTGCTGCGGCCGCATCCGCTGTACCGCGCCAGCGGGCACGATTTGTATCTGGACCTGCCGGTCGCACCCTGGGAAGCAGTGCTCGGCGCCTCAATCGAAGTTCCGACGCCGGCAGGCAAAGTGCGGTTGAAGGTTCCTCCCGGCACGCTCGCCGGACAACGGCTGCGCTTGCCGGGCAAGGGACTGCCCAAACCGCGCGGCGGCGAAGGCGATCTTTTTGCGATCGCTCAGATTATCGTGCCGGGTGCCGTCAGCGAACGCGAGCAGGCTCTGTACCAGGAACTCGCCGCAGGGTCGGCCTTCAATCCACGCGGCCATTTCACCTAGGAAGCGCGCCATGAGAATAGCCATCACCGAAATGCTGTGGCTCGACCGGCACGAGGAAATATCGCTGGCCGAACTGGCGGACGTGTCGGGCCTGAGCACCGGCGAGATTGATGAACTAGTCAGCACCGGCATTATCGTGCCGATCGACACCGCGCAAAGTCCGAGGAAATTCAGCGCCGATAGTCTGGTGGCCGCCCGGGCAGCATTCCGGCTGCGGCGCGACTTCGAGCTGAACGCGCCCGGCGTGACACTCGCAATGACGCTGCTGGATCAGATCCATGATCTTGAGGCGCAGTTGCGCGAACTGCGCGCGCTACTGCCGCGCACGATCCGCTGATGCAGCCGTTGTGTCCCGCGCGCTCGCGGCGCTAATGCCGAACCCCGCAATCGAGGCCCTTGACCAGGCGCTTTCGCTGTCGGGGATAGCCTAAATGTGGTATTCTTGTCGATGCGGCAGTTTGCAGCCAAGCCCGCATATCTCACGGTTTCCGGCCATCGCTGCCTCACCCGGGGTGTACGACCCCATTTGCACTTTGTGGAGCCGAGTTGGCCAAGCCGAATTACCGTCACGAGAAAAAGCAAAAGGAACTGGCCCGCAAAGCCCGCAATGCCGAGAAGCAGCGGCGCCGCACTGGCCGCGAGGCCGAACCTACCGCTGACGCCGCGACTGCACCGGCGATTGCCGACCCGGCGACGCTTAAGCCATGAAGCTTTCTTCGCGCAAACCTGTCACGTTGGGCGAGCAGCGGCGCAATCAGCGCCAGTACGATCGCGACCACGCGCCGACGCTGCGGGCGACGTTCCCGCAAATTGCCACGCTGCAGATTGAGCTGATCTTTTCAGATCGCACCGGCATGGCACCGTCGTCGCAATCGCACGCGATGTTTCCGGCGGCGCGCGCTTTCTTTCGCTTTGCCTGCCCGTGCTTTGACTGCGATGGCGAATTCGATCTGTCGACCAACGTCACCACGCTGGCAGCGGGCGCCAAACCCGCTTCCCGCACCGCGGCGAGCCAATTGAGCTGTCAGGGCATGCGCTCGCGCGATCGCATCACCGGCGCGCGCTGTCCAATTGCATTGGACTGGCGCATCGTCATGACGCGCGCAGAAGGTGCGGCCTAGCTGAAACTGGATCAGGCAGCAATGCCCAAGGAGACCGTCATGACTATGGATAGACCAACGGGTTTCGTACGGTCCGAACCCGTTCCGTTCGCCGGTGAGCCGGCGGCGGATTTTCGCGCCCGCGTGCTGCGTCAGCAAAAAGAGGCGGCCGAATACCGACAGCGCGAATTGATCGAACAGGCCTCGATACTCAATCCGCCGGAAGTACGCATCCGCATCTGGGAGCGACTGCATGAGATCCGTCTGCCGCGGGACGCTAAGCACCGGCTGATCGCCGTCATTGCGGCCAACACCGGTCTTTCAGTTGAACAAGTGCTCGACGAGCAGCGCAACCGTTCCAAACCGCCGGCAGCGCCTACGGCTGCGGCTGCGGCAGAGTCGGAGCTGACGGTAAACGCCCCGACGACCGGCGCGTCACCGCCCATCTGAGCTGTACTCATGGCCCTGCATCTGGGGCCCCGGCTGCGGCAATTGGTCGGCCGAATCCCTTTGCCACGGTGAAAAGCCAAGCTCCGGCAGGCACTTGTGCTACGCTGTACGAGGACCGCCAGCTATTGGCTTGATGCCAACGCCGCCCTTGGGCGCCGGTGATTTAGCGTCAATAGTGGTGCGGTCAGGTGACAGGATCTGCGATTCGATGGCTCGTGAGACACTCTCTCCCCTGACTTCGTTAACTGTGTCCTGCCGTGTGGAGTGCCTGCGGCGCAAACCAATTTTCCCTGCCGAGGGCGCTTCGAGTTTTTTGGAGAGTGTTATTCATGGCTAAGATTTATGTTGGCAACCTGCCGTTTTCGGCCAGCGAAGCGGATATCCGCACGCTGTTCTCACAGCACGGCACGGTTGAGTCCGTATCGCTGCCGACCGATCGCGAGACCGGTCGTCCACGCGGGTTCGGATTTGTAGAAATGAGCCAGGCCGATGCCTCGCGCGCGATTCAGAGCCTGAACGGTCAGGACATGGGCGGTCGCCCGTTGCGCGTGAACGAAGCCCAGGACAAGCCCCGCACTGGCGGCGGACGTCCGGGCGGCGGTGGTGGTGGCTACCGCGGCGGCGGCGGCGGTGGTGGCGGCGGTGGTGGCCGCTGGTAAATTGCGCTAGCTTAAAGCGCTGAAAAAGCCCGGATTTATCCGGGCTTTTTTATTGGCACCACAATCGCGGACCGAATAGATCAGAACGTCAATTTGAAAATATCTCCCTGGTTGTCCGCGGCCACTCCTACGGTAGTAAAGTCAGGAGCGATCGCTCCAGGTTGGCGCGAGTAAAACTGAACATTCAACGCTGTGCACTTATTACCGGTTAGCGTGGCTCGCGCAAACATCCCGGTGCCGAGCACATTGGCCTGAAAAAATCCCTTGCCATAGACGCTATCCCAAACCTCGGACATCGCAGCGGCCGACGGATCATCCCGCGGCACTGTCGCCCAGTGGCCGCGGCAGTCTTCTCCATCCTTTTGCTTTGCGCTGATGGTTCCCGAATTAAACACTCCACTGATGCTCACTCGAAAGCTCGCCTGCGGATTTTGTACTGATACAGGACCTGCTATTGGGTAAAGATTTCCAGGTTGCGCGATCACGCAACCTGACAGCGTGGTCGCTATCGACAGCATTATTATTAGTTGCCTCACAAGGTTTTCTCCTGAAATGCTCGTTCACGCAGCGACGGTACGTGTCGCAGTTTGCCCCGTCATCAAAAAACTCGCGCTTAATCCTTATTAATGAATTCTCGTTAATGAAAATTCTCTAATAATCACTGCTGGACGCTTTGACACTTGCTCTTCCACATAGTGAGTAATTCGGTGCGGCTAGCCTATCCACCGCAAATAAGATCTATGGCATCGCGCCGCGTGCGTTAAATGGGACCAACATCAAAAATTGTGGCTCCAGCTAAGCCTGGCCCGCAGACGAGCCTGCCCCATGCCAGCTATGATCGGCCGGCCGCCATGACCAATTCGCGCCCTGAAACCGTTTACTCTCATCTGCAGTCGTTGCAGAAAGGACTATGCTCCGTTCTCGAACAAGAGGAGCGCGGACACGGCTTTATCGCGGATGTCTGGGAACGCCCGGCCGGGACGGACGCGTTAAGCGGCCGCGGCCTCACGGCAACGCTCGAAGGTGGCGCGGTACTTGAGCGCGCCGGAGTGGCACTCTCGGACGTCAGCGGCACGCGCCTGCCGCCGGCTGCGACTGCCCGTAATCCGAATCTCGCCGGCACACCGTTTCGCGCGATGGGCGTCTCGGCCGTCATTCATCCGCGCAGTCCGCTGGTGCCGACCGCGCATTTGAATGTGCGCTGCTTCACCGCCGGGGAAATCTGGTGGTTCGGCGGCGGCTTCGATCTGACTCCGTACCTGCCGATCGAGGAGGACGTCCGGCGGTGGCACCAAGCCGCGGCACAGGCTTGCAAACCGTTTCACGCCCAGCTCTATCCGCGGCTGCGCGCGCACTGCGACGAATATTTTTATCTGCGTCACCGCGGCGAGGCGCGCGGTGTCGGCGGTATTTTCTTCGATGATCTGAATGCCGACACGGAAATCTTCGGCATGCCGTGGGACCGATGCTTTGAGTTTATGCAAAGCGTCGGCACTCACTTCCAGCAGGCGTACCTGTCCTTGCTGCAGCAACGGCGCGACGGTGCCACTGGCGAACGCGAACGCCGTTACCAGCTTTACCGTCGCGGCCGCTATGCGGAATTTAACCTGCTGCACGATCGCGGCACACTGTTCGGCCTGCAATCGGGCGGTCGTACCGATGCCATCCTGATGTCGATGCCGCCGCTGGCGCAATGGGCGTATCGATCGCCCGACCCCGAACTTGACGACAAACTGCTGCCCTACCTGACGACGCTTCGCGGTCGCGACTGGTTAGCGACGCCTTAGGACGGGCCGCGACGGAGTCGCCCGGTCTTCCAACACACGCGCCCTAGCGTCTCCCCAATGCCTGCGGGTGGAACCAACACCTACCGACGCGGTCCATTTAACAGCTACTTCCTAATAGAACGCGCCGAGGAAGGTTGGCTGTGGGGGTTTCGAATCCAAAGCGAATCTTGATATTCGTCGCGGTAGCGGCACTGCATCTGGCGTTTATCGCGGTGGTGTTTATCGAGACCACGCGCGAGCGCAAGCGCTTGGCGACGGATGAGGGAATCGTATCGATTTTGATCTATCTGCCCGGCACGAGCCCTAAAGCGGCCCCCGCCGTCGTTCGTACGGCACTTAGAGTTCCGGCCACTGCACCGTCGTTGCGAGAGCCGGTGTCCGAAGCCCTCCAGCGGCCCAACGAACCGTTACAGCAGCAGATCATTGACTGGACGGCTGCCGCACACCAAGCCGCTCGGGAACTCTTGGCCGCAGAGGCCGCCGAGCGCGCGCGCAACGGCAAAATGGCCACCGGCTGGTGGCTCGCTCAGGAGGCCAAGCAACGACACCGGGCTATGACACCAGCCTTTCCCTGGTCGCATCAGCCTCTGACCTCCTGGGTGGACGTTGACCCGGACAGTTATGTGATTACCTTCAGAAGCGGGCGGTGCCAGCTGAGCATCTTCCTGGTAGTAGCTGGATTTGGCTGCGCACTTGGCCATTTAGACCCAGAGCCTGGGCGCGCTGATCTCTTCGATCCCAAATACCGCGCGACCCCGATCGAATTGCCGGCGACCCTCGGTGAGGACGCAGACAATTGACTGTTAACGTCCCCGTAATGGTCGGTGGCGTAATGGGTCGATAAAAATTCGATTGAGTCGGGGATCTCCCGGTCCTTAGTGCCGCGTGACTGCCCTACCACTCAAAAACCGCGCGAGCTCCACCATGGCCCACGTGTCCTGGCGGCAGTACCTAAGCAGCGCCTGGGTTAGCGCATCGCGTCGCGGGCCCTTAACCTTAGGGTCGCGTAGTTGCAGGAACGCCAGTTGCGCGCTGTCGCCGTCTTGGACCTCGGACAAATGCTGATAGCTGAGGTCAGGGCAGATGGTAGGCACCACGCTTTTGATCGACCAGGAGCCGCGCATGTCGCGGTGGTAATACGCCTCCCGCGTCACCGGCAGCAGATCAAATAGTCGTTCCGCAATGCCTTTGAGCTGCTCGGCGTAGTGCGGCAGGCGCTTGGCCAGATCAAGCAATACCCGCGCCTCAAAGCTCGCGTTATAGGCAAGCACCGGCGCCTGCTCCGGAATTGCCGCGAGCAGCGCTGCGGCGAGCGCAGCGAAATCGCCGAAGGATTCGATCGCCAGGTACTCGGCCTCGCGCACCGAACCATCGGCCTCCTCGACCTGCACCGACCATTGGAACGGCAATTGCCAATAGGGACCTGATCCGAGTATCTGCGGCACCGCGAAGCTGATGGTTTCAAAATCAAGATAAGCCCGCGGAAACGGCAGCTCGCGCAGCGCCGCGGTCGCCGCCGCATTGAAATACGGCTCGCCCGAGACCGTCGCATCGTGTACGCGCCGGTGTAAATCCCCGCTCAGCCGCTCGGCGGGCACGTCGCGAAGATCCTCGAACCCCTCACCTATCAGTTGCTCAGCCAGCTTGGCGCCACGCGGCAGCAGGCTGACCGGGTATTGCGGTGCCGGCCGGGCAGCAGCAGTACAGCGCGGGATGAATGGGCAATCGTAAGGCGCATGGCACTGCGCGCCCATGGCTATGGCTGGCTGCCGGCTGGCGGCCATGACCTGCTGCAATCCGTGCGCGGTCGCCGCCACCTCATCGAGCGACTCCTCGACCGCGGCCGTGATGTCTTCCTCGAGCAGCAGGCCGGCATAATTCCCGGCTTCCTTCAGTACAAAGCCACTATCGACGTGGCTCAGCAGGACGGTACCGACCGGTACCTGAGCCGCCCGCAGCACCAGCGTCTGAAAGGCCGCATCGGCAACATGTTCCGGCTTGACACTCGTGGCCGCCTTGACCTCGACCAGGTCAAAAGCACCGCCGTGCCGCCGCAGCACATCGACTACGGCTGCAAGATCGCCGCGCCGAAAGGCCGCCTGGTGCAGCACACTGGGCGCCTGCGCCGCCATAACCCGCGCCGTCTCACTGATTGATGCAGGCATGCCGCGCTCGCGCGTGATGTGCAGCCCGGGCTGCAGCTCGCGCGCGATTGCATCGACGGCACGGCCCTGATAAAAGGCGACGGATTCGGGCTGCGGCTCGGTGAGCGGCTGGTGGATCTCGAACCACAGGCGTTTCGCGCATTGCAGGCCGGCCAGGTAGCGCGACTTGGTCAGCCAGGCCACTTACAGGCGATCCGCTTCAGGATCGCCGCGGTCACTGGCCCGCCGCCCGCCCTCGTGACTCTCTAAGACCATGCGCCGGTGGTAATCCAGGTAGCTACGCTGCTCGGCACTGAAGGCCCGGCTACGCGCGGCTTTTGCCAGGCCCCACGCACTCAGCACCGCTGGGTTCAATCGTTTGGAGATCAGCAGCCCGCCTTCGTCGCTGAAGCTTATGGAGCCGCGCTCGAACAGGTGCTGTACGTGCGGTGAGAGCAGCAGGCCATTGGCGCCATCGAGCTTCTCCCGGTCGTCCGAGTCCTGCCAGGGCTTGATGTGGCTGGCATAAAGGTGTCGGCGATCCAGCAGTCCGGTGACGCGGCAGGCGGATTCAATCTGCTCGACGCGCTGGCGAAACAGGCCCTGCCCCCAGCGCGACCGCAGTAATTCGGTCATCTGCGCGGCGTCGATGTCGCGCCGGCGGCGTATCGCCTGTTCTTCGGCTTCCTCAATCACCGCCATATTCGCAATACCCGGCTTGGCCCGCAACACGAAGTTGGCGCTGCGCAGGATCCGGAAGCACTCGGCATCGGCGTCGTCTGAAAAATCCTCGGGCTTAAGATTGCGGCCCGCGACTCGCCCGGCAGCGGCGGCGACTACTGCTCTCGGCCCGTAGCGCAGGCCGCCGTGCAGCACCACAAAGCTGGGCGAATCCGCCAGCTCCGAACGCAGTCCGGCCTCCAGGCCTTGCAAAGCGCCGAGGATGTCGGCGCGGCTGATCGACGATGGAATGCCGATGACATCGGGCGCGCTTTGCTCCCAGCGCTGCTGGCGCACCGCCTCGGCCAGCGCACTGTACATGCGCCACTGGGTGTGCCCGGTGGCGGGATCCTTGCTGGCGCGGCCGATGGCGCGCGCTGCCGCGCCCTGCAGCCCGGCGTCGCGACCAATGGCGTTGGCGAGCAGGCGTCCGACGCGTGCATACATCTCAGCTGTAAATTGCTCGCCCTTGTGGCCGGCGTGCCGGGCAAGATCGGCCGCGTCCAGGACCAGGTTCCGCGCGGCTGCGTGCGCCACCAGCATGCGGCGACACTCGGCCGGCAGTTTAGCGCCCACCGACTGCAGGGCCTTGCGGTATTGAACGACTGTAGGTAATCGCGCTGCCATAGGTGGCCGCTTTATGCTTTTAGTGGACTCCGGGGCCTGTGCCCCAGAGTGAAGCATAATACTGCGGGCCACGGAAAGGGCGTGAGCGGCAGCGCAGATTCAACAACTCGACGCCTAGCGGGAGTGAGCGCCGGCGCAGCGATTAGGCGTCAGAACCAGCTGTAATTGAAGCTGACGCTGATGCGTTCGCCACCGGCGGCATTGGGCGGCACTCCATGGCGCAGCCAGCTTTCGAACAACACCACTCGGCCGGCCTCAGCCGCCACGGTTGACCACGGTCGATTGGCCGGTGAACTATTGGCCCGGCGGGGTGGCGCGGCCATGTACCGCTCGAGCCGCGGATCCTCGAATTTCAGGGCGGCGCTACCGGGCGGTGTGTGCACGTAGTAGACGCCGCTCAGTGTCGACAGCGGGTGGAGGTGCAGCGTATGCACGACCCGCCGCGGCATGATATTCACCCAGCAATCTGTCATCGCAAGTTTGCGGCCGCGCAGATCAAATTCCAGCGCCCGGGCGAATGCCGCGACCCGCCGGTCGAGCTGCCGCTGCAGCAGGGCAAATGTCGGCGACACGGAATGCACGCGGCTGGCCGATCCGTAGGAAGTGTAGCCGCCCGGATAATGGGCGGCTGACCAGCGGCGCCCTGCCGCATCGTCGCGCCGCAGCTGCCGGCACTCGCGCAGCAGCTGTCGATTCAAGCTTTGCCAGCCGGGCGCGCGGAGCGAGGCGGTATAAATCTGCGTCGCAAACAGCGCGTGTATCGGCATCGGGCGAAGCTTAACCCGGCCGGGCGGCCGATGCGACCGCCAGCGTGCTCAGTGCGCGGCGGTCATTGGCTTGCGAAACTTGAATAAGAACTTGTCGGTCTTGCCAGCAAGGTCAAACACCCTGGCCGTATGATCATCGGCCGCCAAGTGCAGCACCGGGCTTTCGGCATCAAGCACAAAGCCTGCGGCCAGTACTTCGCTCTTGACGATGGCCGGATCGATCCGATGCAGCGTATTGGTGTCGCGCGCACCTGATCCGGCTGCAGCCACGTGATCTTCAATCATGTACACGCCACCGGGCTTGAGCGCGTTGAATACTGTGCGGTTAAAGACGGCCATGTCCGGCGTGCCGAACATCGGGTTGTGCAGATCGTGGTAATTCTCCGAGGTCCACACCACATCGAGGCCTGACGGCAGTGCCAGGGTCGCTGGCGTCTGCGTTTCCGTCGAAACATTGGCGCAGGGCGGCGCCGGCGGCGCGGCTGCTGTGGCCGGCTTTTCCCCGGCCGTGGCCATGCGCATTACATAGACATGGCCGCTGGGCCCTACCACCCTGCAAAAGATAGCCGTGAAATATCCTTTGCCCGGCATCAGTTCACCGACCCGGTCGCCCGGTTTGATGCCGGCAAACGCGATGACCTGCTCGGGCTTGCGCAGTGCATCCCGCTGCCGGTCGGCATCGGAACGACCGGTATCGGCCACCGCGGCCGTAACGTAGGCAGGAATCGCCGGCGAGTCAGCCACCGCCACTCCCGCCCAGCCCATCAGCGCCGCGATCGCGGCCGGAAAAATGTTTCGCATGATGCCCCTCTTTGGTGTTGTCGCTGGATTTTAATCCTAACAGCAGGCGTCGCTCACGCCTCAGCCATTGGCTACGGTTCACCGCACCCGGCCTTCGGTTTGCCGCTCACGGGCCGAGGGTGGGCGCGGCGCCGATCACCAGGGCCAGCCTGCCGTCCGTGAAGTACGGATCGCCGCAGCCGTTGCGGCTGTGCAATCCAGTCTGGAAGTTATCCAGCCACTGCAATTGAGTCGCCGGGCTGCTGAGCAGATCGTGCGCCAGCCGGTCGCGCTCCTGGTCAATGTCCGCGCCAATGTGATGCGTAATCTGCCCGGTGCGGTGGCTCACGCCGGCGCGCGTATCGAGCGTCACCGCGCCGATCCACAACGGGCGGTCATGCGCGTCGCGCTGATCGGATTGCCAGAATCTGACGTGATGGCGGCGGCGCGGGTCACCGCCGATCAGCTCCTCGAACGCCAGGTCCTGTTTGCGTCCCCACAGATAAAGACTGCTGACCGGCGCGTTGTCATAGCGCCGATGTGCCACGCTGTCGCCGGCGATGCGCAGCGACGTCATCAGTGTGATCGGATCAGCCGGTTGCCAGCCGGCGCTGATCAGCGCCTGCGTCAGCTGCGCCTGCGAACCGATAAAGCCGATATTGAGCGGGTCGCCGGGGATGCCCTCGCGCGTCACGGTGCGCTGCGCCAGCTGCTGCAGGGCCGGATGGTGCCGCTCGATGTAGCGCCACACTTGCGGCGCTATCCAGTAGGCCGATGCATAGTAGCCGCAAAGCCCGATCAGGATGCCGAGCAACACCCAGTGCCGCCGCCACCGGTGCGCGGTAGCCTCGGGCGGTACGCCCATCGTGCCGGTGGTATCGCCAGGCTCAGCCATGCGTGGTCCCGGCCCCGGCGGCCGGGCTGCCGCGGCGCGTCGCCCATCTCGGCCAGCGCAACCCACGCCGCAGGCGTGAACTAGGCACGCGGTGGCGCAAGTTCTCGCACGACCTTCGCATCCTGGCCGAAGAGGATTTTCCTCTCCGCTTCGTTCATCGGCTTCGGCGGATTGATCTTCACAGCAAGCTCATAGGCCCGCGCAGTCGCCGGCCGGGCCTGCACCGCTTCAAACCAGCGCTTGAGCTGCGGAAACTCGCCGAGGTCCTGCAGCTGGCGCTGGTGGGGCACGATCCACGGGTAGCAGGCAATGTCGGCGATACTGTAATGCGCGCCTGCGATGAAGGCGCGGTCGGCAAGGCGCCGGTTGAGTACCGCATACAGCCGGTTGGTCTCCTTGACGTAGCGCTCAATCGCGTGCGGCACCTTCTCGCTCGCGTATTGCACGAAATAGTGATTCTGGCCGGCCATCGGCCCGAGTCCCGCCATCTGCCAGAACAGCCACTGCAACGTCTCAAAGCGCCCGCGCACATCGGTGCCGATCAGCTGGCCGCTCTTTTCGGCCAGATACAGCAGGATTGCGCCGGATTCGAAGACGCTGATCGGTGCCCCGCCGCCATCCGGCTCGTGATCGACAATCGCCG
>DASWBL010000140.1:0-5123 GCA_036390615.1 Steroidobacteraceae bacterium
GTCGGCGACCAGCGACTGTTGCATCACTTGATTGCTAGACAGGGTCATCGAAATCACGAGCGGCGGCGCTGAACCACTTCCACCACCACCGCCGCCGCAAGCTGTCAGCAGTTGGAAAAAAATTGCGATCAGCGCGGGCGACCACAGACCCGCCCGATCAAAGCTACGTAGCCGCGCGCTTTTTGAACCCAGCCTTTGATCGCTTGCCAGCATTCGAGCCCAAACACCCATAAGGGCGACCCCCGGGAAGCCCGTCGCGCAGAATCCTGATTATTCCGCCGTGGCCGCCGCGCCACGTTGGGTCGATATTGCAATATCGACCGCCATTTCACAGCCACAGTAGCATATTAGTTGCCGCCACGTCGGCGGGGTACGACCAATCGAAATCCGAGCCAGGCTTGCCGGTTATGACGTATGTGGGACAGTCGGACCGGCGATGGATGCGGCTGAAAACTGATGAGGCGATAGTGTTTGCGCGCTTCGAGATTGTCGCTTGGGCTGGCTGCGCTTACCAACCGTGGCGACGGCAAGCGGAGTAGGAAGTCAATGCCGGTTACACGTTCGCAATGCTTGGTCGTTCGCGAGCCGTGCAGGCGGATCCCGCCGCGGCGTCAGTTCCGCCTAATTCTTCGACGCGCGGCGCTTGGGCAGCGGTACTGCAAGGGGCTCCTGCCGGTTCCATTGATCCAGCCATTCGGCCAGTGGGATCGGTACGCCAATGCGAAACCCCTGTACGTAATCGACACCGATCAGCGCCAATGCGTTGAGAGTTGCCTCGTCCTCGACCCATTCGGCGACTGTTTTGATGCCGATGACCCGGCCGATGCGCTGGATCGCCTCTACCATGGCGTAATCGACGGCGTCGCGCACCATGTCTTTGACGAACTCGCCGTCAATCTTCAGATAATCGACCGGCAGCTTGCGCAAGTAGGCAAACGAGGACATCCCGGTGCCGAAATCATCCAAGGCAATGCAACAGCCCAGCACCTTGAGCCGTCGCATCAACTGCCCGGCACTGGAGAGGTTGCTGACGGCTGCCGTTTCGGTGAGCTCAAAGCCGATTGAATCCGGCGGCAGCTCGTTATCGGCAATGCAAGTCGCCACAAAATCGGTAAACGATTGGTCGGTCACCGATGCGGCTGACAGGTTGATCATGCATTTAGGTAAGCGGCTTGCGGCCTGACGGCGCGCCCCCAGCTCGCGGCAGGCCCGGGCGATTACCCATCGATCAATGGCCGGCATCAGGCCATAGCGCTCCGCAGCGGGAATAAAGGCCATCGGTGCTATCAGGCCACCGCGCTCATCGACCATTCGCAACAGCACTTCGAAACGCGGCGCATGGGCCTCGGCGCCGCGGCCGGCGTCGGCCGCAATGGCCTGGATCGGCTGCGCATACAACTCGAATCTATCCCGCTCGAGCGCAGCATTGATGCGCTCAACCCATTGCATCTCGCCGTGGCGGGCGCGCAGTTCGCCGTCGTCGCGCCGATACACCTGGACGCGATTGCGGCCATGATCCTTGGCGGCATAGCACGCCTCGTCTGCCGCGCTCATTACCGCCGAGACGCTCATCGGGGTGTCGCCAATAGAAAGTATCCCAATGCTGGCATTAATCGAAAAACTCTTGCCTTGCCAGGCAAAGCGAGACTCGGAGATGTGCCGCCGTATTTCTTCGCCAAGCTGCAGCGCGCGCTGCGCGTCGCAATCGGGCAGCAAGAGTCCGAACTCGTCGCCGCCCAGCCGCGCGAGCGTGTCTCGGGCCGCTATTTGCTGCACCACCGTGCCGGCGATCTGCCGCATCAGTTCATCGCCCGCCTGGTGCCCGCAGGTGTCGTTGATGACCTTAAACTGATCCAGATCCAGATACAGCACGGCTGTATGGCGGCCCAGTGCCGCGTGGTCTTCGATGGCATGATTCAGCAGCCGTTCGAATTCACGCCGATTGGCCAGCCCCGTCAGCTCATCGTGGCTGGCCAGATATTGCAACCGCGCTGCCAGCGTACGCTCCTTCTGATCGGTGCGACGCAGCAGGTTGCGCGAAATAATGGCGCCAATCAGCAGCAAGGTCACGCCAACAAAAGCCAAAACGGCCGACAACAGTTTGGCCACCGTGCGGGAGATTTCGCCGATCGTGGCGGAGAACTGATCCTCAAGTGGCGCCAATTGCCGATGAATGTCCTCGATTTCGGCTACCGAGATGGCAGTTTGCTTAGTTAGGACAAACGGCGATGCAACCTGGCCATGCAGCCGATCGCCGGCCGCCTGCAACTGCAGGATCAAGGCATCGCCCTCAGTCCAGATGTCGATTGCACGGCGGAACAGCGGTATGGTTTTAAAAGCTCTGAACAACCGGATCATGCCCGGCACATCGGCGGGATCATTCTGCCCGGCCAGAAAGCCACTTGCGGCCTGCGCTGCGTCCGGGCTGGCCGCCTGCAGCGCTAATCGTGCACTGTGATCACCGAGCGGCACCGTCAGTGCCTGTAGGTAGCCCGTGTAGTCCGCGCTGTCGCCGGTGCGGCTGAAGCGCAGCAGGCGCGAGACGGCGTCGCGCTCGGCTTTGGACCAAAGTCCTTCGCCGCCCACGTACGCCCGGGCTGCCGACAGGATACTCATGCTGACCATCGACAGCGACAGCATCAGAATCACGATGGCCACAAAGGGCCACGTGATGGAAATCAGTTTTCGCTCCAGCGCGTTCGTCATGGAACCGAAAGCGGATCCTGGTTGCGTCAGCAAGGTTCTGAACTGTGCATAAGAGCATAGGAGAGGCGGGCCAGAAACTGAAGCGACTCAGCATCATGGCGCAGTGCAATCAGGCAATTGAGCGTCGAGGATCTGGCGGATATGTGACGCAGGTCCGCCACAAATTCATTGCACGGAGCTGCAGGTCACCCGAACCCGACCGCACTCTTACTTCAGCTTTGCGTCCAACAATGCCAGCAAGGTCTGCCAGTGTCGTTCACTGGCCGCGGCGTCAAAGGCCGGGTGATCGCGAAATACAAAGCCATGCCTGGCCGGGTAGGTCTCCATCCGGTAGTCAGCCCCGGCCTGCGTCAGCGCCGCGGCCAGCCGCGCCTTCATATCGTCCGGGAAACTCTGATCCTCAATCGCGCCGGCGATATAGATCCGCGCCTTGATCTTCGGCGCCAGAAGATGTGGGCTGTCGGCCGCATCTGTCGCAAGCCGGCTGCCATGATAGGAGGCCGTCGCCACGATCTTATCCGGATAGTTTCCTGCAGCACGCAGCGACATCGGGCCACCAAAGCAGTAACCGGTCGTGCCAATGCCGCCCGGCCGCACAGCGGACTGCGCCGTTAGAAAGTCCAAATAAGCCCGCGTATCGGCCATGACATTGGCGGGCGTGGCCGGCGCAAAATATTTCTCCATCAGCACTTTGCGTTTTTCAGGATCCGTGAATACCGTGCGGGCGTCCATAGGCTCGTAGGCGCCCGAGCGATAGAACAGATCCGGCAGCAGTACGTAATAGCCGTGGCTTGCAAGCCGCTCACCTAACTCAAGCATCGCCGGACGGATGCCGATTCCGTCCATGAATACCAGCACCGCCGGCCACGGACCCGCGCCGGCCGGTTGCGAGCTGTAGCAGCGGCAAACTCCGTCCCGGGTTTTTATTGATATTTGACTCAAAAGCGCCCTCGCCCGCGCAACGCTATAAGAGCTTTCGCAGTCCTAACACCGAGCCCATACCGAGCAGCGTCATTGCGATCGAGCCGAACAGGTGAGCTGAAATCACCGCCCCGGCCCAGGCGAAACGGCCCCCGAGCAGCAGGCTGGTGACCTCCGCTGAAAACGTTGAGAACGTCGTCAGCCCACCCAGAAATCCTGTGATCACCAGCAGTCGCCACTCCGGGGCCAGGTTTACTTCGATGGAAAATACGGCAACCGCGATCCCGACCAGGTAGCCGCCGACAAGATTGGAAGTGAGCGTGCCGAGCGGCATCGGTGGCAGCACTGCGTTCAGCCACAGGCCGAACGCCCAGCGCAGCAGCGCGCCGGCCGAAGCGCCGACGCTGATGGCAATGATCGAATTGAGCATGCGGGTGTCCGTCCGAGTAGGTCCAGCGCGCATCGTCGTCGGTACAGCGCCGCGCTTCAAGTCCTGCGACTGTCAGCCTGCGCGAGAGGCTGGCCGCGGCGCATTGGACGCTCGGTGATCCTGCCGATAATCTGAGCACTCGCGCAACCCGCACCAAAGGTACCGCAAGGTTTTGGTCCGGTTGCCGGCTGCGCAGACGAAGATTTCGGGAGTAATGGAATTGCAAACCTTTTGGATTTCTCTGGTGGCGGTGACGCTGGCAGAGATCGGCGATAAAACCCAGCTCGTGGCCTTCATGCTGGCCACGCGCTTCCGCAAGCCACTGCCTATCATCGCCGGGCTTACCGTCGCGACCTTGCTCAATCACGTACTTGCGGGCACCGCCGGCACGCTCCTTAGCGGCTGGCTAAATCCGACTTGGCTGCGCTGGATCACGGGTGTGGGATTCCTGACGATGGCCGCCTGGGCGCTGATTCCCGACCGCGACGCCGCCGAGCAGTCGCGGCTAAGTCGCTACGGCGCCTTTGGCACGACGCTAGTCACCTTCTTTTTGGCCGAAATGGGCGATAAGACGCAGATTGCGACCATGGCGCTGGCCGCGAAGTTTCATGCCTTCGTGCCGGTGGTCGCCGGCACGGCGCTGGGCATGCTGGTGGCCGATGTCCCGGCCGTGCTGCTCGGTGCCGGGTTGCAGCGCCAGCTGCCGCTGCACTGGATCCGTGGTACCGCCGCCCTGGTGTTCGCTGTGCTCGGAGTCCTCACGTTGCTCGGCTACGGCAACGCGATACTCTAGTAGCCGCAGGCCGGCAGATTAAGGCGTAGCGGGTTGCGGTCGATGCTGCGACTCGGCGGCCACCACCTGTACCATCGTAGTCAGCACGCCGGCCTGGTGAAATTTCAGTAACAGCTCAAAGTGCCGACCCGAAATCAGTGGCCGGTGCAGGCCAACGAGCTTCATTTGCAGGCCGCCACTGGTAAAATCGATGCTGCCGCCGATCGGCAGATCGACCCCTGCCACAGCGGCAACCTTTGGCGCCGCGCGAGAGCCCGTCAGCTGCTGGAATAC
>DASWBL010000141.1:0-10748 GCA_036390615.1 Steroidobacteraceae bacterium
AGTGAATACGACGGCGCGACGGTCATGCCTGAAGCGCTGCAGATCATGAGCAACTGTTATGCGCGGCTGGGCCTGACCGACCTGAAGGCAAATGTCGACCGCGTTTATGCCGACAACTACCCGGGCGGCAAGGTTGTCTACGACAATACTGCCACGGTGCCGGGCACTGTGACCGACAGCAGCGGCAAGCGGCCTTGGTGGCGGCTGTGGTAGTGGCCGCTAGCGGCGATAGCCGCTGGTAACCGGGTAGCGCCAGTCGCGCCCGAAAGCGCGGCGGCTCACACGCACGCCCGGCGGCGCCTGCCGGCGCTTGTACTCATTGCGCTGAACCAGATTCAGCACCCGCACGACGACCGTCCGGTCAAAGCCGCGCGCGCAGATTTCTTCCACCGACAGATCCTCCTCGATGAAGGCCTCGAGGATCGGATCCAGCACTTCGTAAGGCGGCAGCGAATCGGTGTCCTTCTGGTCAGGCCGCAGCTCCGCGGTCGGTGGCCGCTGGATGACACGCGCCGGTATCACGGGGCTGATGCCGTTGCGGTAGTTGGCCAGCCGGTACACCAGCTGCTTGCTGCAATCCTTGATCGGCGCAAAGCCGCCGGCCATGTCGCCGTAAAGCGTGGCGTATCCGACCGCCATCTCGCTTTTGTTGCCGGTGGTGAGCAGCATGCGGCCGGTCTTGTTCGAGATCGCCATCAACAGCACCCCGCGACAGCGGGCCTGGATATTCTCCTCGGTCGCATCGGGCGCGCGGCCGGCAAACTCTTCTTGCAGCGCGCCGAGCGTTGACTCGAACATGCCCTCGATCGATATGGTGCTGAACTGTACGCCCAAGGTGCGCGCCTGCTGCTTCGCGTCCTCACGGCTCATATCTGAGGTGTAGCGCGACGGCATCATGACGGCCTGCACCTGCGGGGCCCCGAGCGCGTCCACCGCGATAGCCAGCGTCAGCGCCGAATCGACGCCGCCCGACAGGCCCATCACCACGCCTGGAAAGCCATGCTTGCGCACGTAATCGCGCACGCCGAGCACCAGCGCCTGGTAGACGCTCGCCTCGTCGCTTTGCTCCGGCGCAACGGTGCCGGCCACCGGCACCACGCGCCCGCCACTGCGTTCGAACTGCACGGCGTAAAGGCCTTCCTCATGCGCCGGCGCGCGCATCGCCAGCTGCCCGCCCGGGTCCATGACAAATGAGTTGCCGTCGAACACCAGTTCGTCCTGTGCGCCCGCCAGATTGACGTACAGCATGCCAAGGCCCGTCTCGCGCACCCGATCGCGCGCGATGCCCTCCCGCTCGCGCTGCTTGTGGATCTCATACGGTGATGCGTTCAGCACCAGCAGCGCTTCGGCCCCGGCCGCCGCGCAGGCGCGTGCCGGCGCCGGCTCCCAAACGTCCTCGCACACCAGCACGCCGAGTCGGTAGCCACCGAGCTCGAGTACCGTGGCCTCGTTGCCGGCGCGGAAATAGCGCTTCTCGTCAAATACCCGGTAATTGGGCAGCACCCATTTTCGATGCCGCGCCAAGCACTCCCCGTCCCAAAACACGGCGGCGCTGTTGTAGATCTCCGTGCCCACGTATTCCGGATAGCCGACCAGCATCGCAATGCCCTGGCGGTCGCGTCGCAGTTCCTCGAGGGCCCGATCGATCTGGCGACGAAAGCCGCGATGAAACAAGAGATCCTCGGGCGGGTAGCCGGACAGCGTCAGTTCCGGATAGACCACCAGCGCGGCCCCCAGCTCATCGCGCGCGTGCTTCGCGGACTCGATGACGCGGCGCAGATTGCCCTGCACGTCGCCGACCAGCAGGTTCGACTGGGCGAGCGCCAGCGTCAGTGGCGCGCCGGCGCTCATCGCTGTCTGGTCCTGAGCCGATGCTGCGTCATGCGGTACCGGCGGCGCCTCAGCGCCGGCGGCCGCGCGGCCGCGCGCGGCGTAGCGCTGCCTTGCGCCGGCCCGTCGTCTTGGCAAGTTTGCGGGCGCGCTTGGCCCCGGCCCGGCGCGCGGCGCGCGCCGGCTTTGTTGCCGAAGCTTTTCCGGTGGCGTTCTTCTTCGCCGGCGGTTGACCCCGAGGTGTGGCGCGCCGCGGCTTGAGCAGCGCCAGCATGGCACTGCCGAGTTCGGCGGGTGAGCGGACAGTTTTGACACCGGCCGCCTCAAGCGCTGCATATTTATCCGCCGCCGTGCCCTTGCCGCCGGCAATCACTGCGCCGGCATGGCCCATGCGCTTGCCAGGAGGCGCAGTAACACCGGCGATATAGGCGACCACCGGTTTGGACACGAAGCGATGAATGTGCGCGGCGGCCGCTTCCTCGTCGCTGCCGCCGATCTCGCCGACCATGATGATCCCTTCGGTCTGCGGATCGCGCTCGAACAGCTCGATGACGTCAATGAAATTCATGCCGCGCACCGGATCGCCGCCGATACCGACGCAGGTGCTCTGCCCAAGGCCGTTATTAGTGGTCTGAAACACCGTCTCGTAGGTCAGCGTGCCGGAGCGCGAGATGATGCCGATGCAGCCGCGCTGATGAATGAAGCCGGGCATGATGCCGATCTTGCACTCATCGGGCGTGATGATTCCCGGGCAATTCGGTCCGATCAGCCGCGTACCGCTGCCGGCCAGCGCCGCCTTGACCTTGATCATGTCGGCGACCGGCAGGCCCTCGGTGATGCAGACGATGAGCTCGATGCCGGCGTCGGCGGCCTCGAGAATGGAATCGGCGGCGAACGGCGCCGGCACGTAGATCATGCTCGCGGTCGCCCCGGTGCTGGCCACCGCGTCGCGCACCGTGTCGAACACCGGCAGGCCCAAGTGCTGATCGCCGCCACGGCCTGGCGTCACACCACCTAAAAGGCGCGTGCCATAAGCCAGGCATTGCTCGGAGTGAAACGTCCCCTGCTTGCCGGTAAAGCCCTGGCAGATCACCCGGGTGCGCTTGTTAACCAGAATGCTCATGTGTCATCCATTGCCAAAGTTCCGTCCGGCGCGATCCCCTGCTGGAGTAACCCGCCGCTAGCGCGCCGCGGCGACTGCTTTCTTTGCCGCATCGGTCAGATCGGTCGCCGCGACGATGGCGAGGCCGCTTTGCGCGAGCGTGGCGCGCGCCTGCTGGGCGTTGGTGCCCTCAAGTCGCACGATCACCGGCACTTTCACGCCGACCTTATGCACCGCGTTGATGATGCCATCGGCGATCAGGTCGCAGCGCACGATGCCGCCGAAGATATTGACGAGGATCGCCCGCACCCTGGGATTGGAGAGGATCAGCTCGAAGGCGGCGGTCACGCGCTCGGCCGTCGCGCCGCCGCCGACGTCGAGAAAATTGGCGGGCGAGCCGCCATGTAGCTTGATCAAATCCATGGTCGCCATTGCGAGGCCCGCACCGTTGACCATGCAGGCGATCGTGCCGTCGAGCGACACATAGTTCAGGTCGTGCTGGCTGGCGCGGTATTCGGCCGGATCCTCCTGGCCGATATCGCGCAGCTTCGCGAGTTCGCCCTGCCGAAACAGCGCGTTGCTCTCGATGTCGAGCTTGCAATCGAGCGCTACCAGCTGGCCGCTTTTGGTGACGATCAGCGGATTGATCTCGATCAGGCTGGCGTCCTTTTCGCCGTACAGCCGGTACAGCGCCAGCAGCAGCGCCTGCAGTTGATCGGCCTGCGCCTTGGGCAGCCCCAGCCCGAAACTCAGCAGCCGGCACTGATAGGGCTGCAGGCCCGCAGCCGGGTGCACGGCCACTGACAGGATCTGCTCCGGGTGCTCGGCGGCCACCGCCTCGATATCCATGCCGCCGGCGCTGGAGGCGACCACCGCGACGCGTCCTCGCTCGCGGTTGAGCGTCAGGCTGACATACAGCTCGCGCTCGATCGCCGAGCCGGCCTCGACGTAGACGCGCTCGATGGGCAATCCGGCGGCGCCGGTCTGCGGCGTGACGAGGCGCGTGCCGAGCATCCCGGCCGCGGCGGCGCGCACGGCGTTAAGGTCCCGGACCAGCTTGACGCCGCCGGCCTTGCCACGGCCGCCGGCATGCACCTGTGCCTTGACCACCCACACGCTGCCGCCCACGGCCTGTGCCGCGGCCACGGCCTCATCGGCCGTACTCGCCACCTGACCGGCAGGAACCGCCACACCGTAGCTCGCCAGAATTTTCTTGGACTGGTATTCGTGAAGGTTCATCAGCGCCCGGCCGCGACCGCGAGAAAACTTACGCGATTGTCGCGGAATCCAGCGCCGCAGGCCAGCGCTACCTGCCGGTCGGCGGCGATGCGGCAAAGAATGTTAGAGTCCCGAGCCGATGCCGCCGAGCACCGCAAGTCACCAACAACCCGATCTGGCCGGGCGGATTGTCGGCCTGGCCAATCTGTACCGGCTGCTGGTCGCGCTGGTATTGCTCACCGTGCACTGGCTGACGTTGCCGACGCCAGCCTTCGGCGCGTTGATGCCGGGGCTTTTCGTGGTGACGCTCGCGGTGTATTTCGTCCTTGGTGTCGTGCTGACGATTAATGCGCGGCGCTGGTCGAACCGGCGGTTGCTGGTGCTGTGTTACTCGCTGGTGGATACCACAGCCATCGCGATGCTGCTTTACACCAGCGGCGGCGTCACCAGCGGCCTGGCAATACTGCTGGTCATTCCGGTTGGCGCGATGGGCTTGCTGGCGGATCGGCGCGACTCGTTGCTGGTTGCCTCGATCGGTTCGCTCGCGGTCCTGGCCCAGCAGATCGCATTGCAGTTAAACGGCTTCGCCTTCGGCGGTGACTATCCGCTGACCGGCCTGATGGGCGTGGTGGTGTTCCTGGTGGCGCTGATCTCGTGGCCGGTGGCCACGCGGCTGCGCGAGAGCGAGGCGCTGGTGCGGCGCCAGGAGATTGATCTTGCCAATCTCGCGCAGCTGTCCCAGTACATCGTGTTGCATCTGCGCGAGAGCATTCTGGTCATCGATCCGACCGATCGGATCCGGCTGATCAACGAATCGGCCGCGCAGTTGCTCGGCGAGACCGCGGCCGTGCCCGGTGCGCTGCTCGGCGAAGTCTCGCCGCGGCTGCTGTACCTGCTGACGACCTGGCGCCATCGCCACGCGAGCGCCGATCCGGGCGGCACGCTGACAGCCGTCGATGGCGCCCGCGTGCTGGAACCGCACTTCGTGCCCCTCGGCGTCACCGAGCCGGCGCCGGTACTGGTTTTTCTCGAGGACACGGGCCTGATCGCCGTCAAGGTGCAGCAATCCAAGCTCGCCGCGCTCGGCCGCTTGAGTGCCAGCATCGCCCACGAGATCCGCAATCCGGTCGGCGCGATGAGCCACGCGGCTGAGCTGCTCGGCGAGTCCGGCGAACTTGGCGACGAGGAGCGGCGCCTGACCGAGATCATGCGCGCCAACGCCAAGCGGGTCAGCGCCATCATCGACAGCGTGCTGCGCCTCTCGCGTCGCGAATTGCCGCGGCCTGAGCGCATCACGCTGTCCGACTGGTGCAGCCAGTTCTGCACTGAATTTTGCGCCACCGTGCCGTGCCCGCCCGAGCAGCTGCAGCAGCTTCACCTGGCCAGCAGCGCCGAGGTGCAGGCCGACCCGGATCAGCTGCACCAAATCGTCTGGAACCTGTGCCAGAACGCGCGCTTTCACGGCCAGTCGGAGGGCTCAGGTGACCCGGTGCTGATCCGTACCGGACGCCTGGGCGGCGCCGGCCGGCCGTTCCTCGAAGTGGCCGACCGCGGGCCGGGCGTCGCCGAGGAAGACCGGGAGCGGATTTTCGAGCCGTTCTTCACGCGCGGAAAGCGCAACACCGGGCTCGGATTGTTCCTGGCCCGGGAGCTGGCCGAATCCAACGGTGCTACGCTGCTGCACGAGAACCGCGACGGCGGCGGCAGCGTGTTTCGGGTCGTGTTCTCGGATCCGTTGCGCTGGGCAGCGGCCACCATAGGCGGTGAACCAGGTCGCTGAAGCGCGCACCCTGGCAGGCTAAGCTTCGCAAATGGCTAAATCCACGGTGCTGATCGTCGACGATGAACCGGACCTGGTGGAGTTGGTCGGCCTGACGCTCGCGCGGATGAACCTGCACACCGAGTCCGCCGCTGACCTCGCCCAGGCGCGCGAGCGCCTTGCCGCGCAGCGCTTCGATCTGTGCCTGACCGACATGCGCCTGCCCGACGGCGATGGCCTGGATCTGGTCGCCTGGATCCAGGAGCGCCTGCCGCAATTGCCGGTAGCGGTCATTACCGCGCACGGCAACGTGGAATCGGCAGTTAGGGCACTCAAGCTCGGGGCCTTCGATTTTGTTTCCAAGCCGCTCGATCTCGGTGTATTGCGTAAATTAGTCACGGCCGCGATCCGCCTCGCCGAGAACGCCGATCCGTCGAAATCAGTGTCCCGCGGGCCGCAGCTGCTCGGCCACTCGACCGCGATGCAGAACCTGCGCGAACTGATTGCGCGCGTCGCGCGCAGCCAGGCCCCGGTGCACCTCGCCGGCGAGTCCGGCACCGGCAAGGAGCTGGTCGCGCGGCTGATTCACGGGCTCGGGCCGCGCAGCGCGGCGCCGTTCGTGCCGGTGAACTGCGGCGCGATTCCCTCGGAGCTGATGGAAAGCGAGTTCTTCGGCCATCGCCGCGGCAGCTTCACCGGCGCAGTCAGCGACAAGCAGGGGCTGGTCCAGAGCGCCGAGGGCGGTACGCTGTTTCTCGATGAGGTCGCCGACCTGCCACTGCATATGCAGGTCAAATTGCTGCGCGTCATCCAGGAAAAAGCGATCCGGCCGGTCGGCGAGCAGCGCGAGACGCCCATCGACGTGCGCGTACTGTCGGCCACGCACAAGACCTTGGCCGAGCAGGTGGCGGCCGGCCGCTTCCGCGAGGATCTTTACTACCGCATCAACGTCATCGAGATGCGAGTTCCGCCGCTGCGCGAGCACGCCGAAGATATCGCGGACCTTGCCGACGTGATTCTCGCCCGGCTGACCCGACAGCGGGCTGGGGAGGCGCCACAGCTGAGCGCCGCGGCCCGCGATGCGCTCGCCGAATACGCCTTTCCGGGCAACGTGCGCGAACTGGAGAACATTCTGGAACGGGCCCTGACGATGTGCACGGGGCTCCGTATTGAAGCCGCGGATCTGCAGCTGCGTCCGGCCACCGCGGCGACGCCTCTGGTCGCAGCAACTGCGGGCGGTGCCGAAGCGCTCGGCGAGCAGCTCGAGCACGTCGAGCGCGAGGCGATCCTGCGGGCCCTCGAGCAGACCCGCTACAACAAGACTGCCGCTGCGAAGCTTCTCGGCATGACCTTTCGTGCGCTGCGCTACCGGGTCAAAAAACTGGGGATCGAATAGCGTGACCGGACGCAGCGCGGGCGGCTCGGCGCCCACCGATGTGAATTGGCTCTCAAAATGGCAGGCGCCGCTGCCAAATTGCGACGCGGGTTGACATATAGTCGCTGGCGACCCGGCTACAATCAGGGCAATGCCCACATTTTTGCGAGCGCAGATGACATGAGAACGCTGCACAATGGATTTACGCTGATCGAACTGATGATCGTGATTGCGATCATCGGCATCCTGGCTGCGATCGCGATTCCCGCATACCAGAATTACACGATCCGCGCCCAGGTGACTGAAGGCCTGAGCCTGGCGGCAGGCTGGAAAACGGCAGTGTCTGAGTACTATGCTCAGAATGGCGCGTTCCCGACCTGCTTCACGACGGCACCTCCCGGCGCCGCCGGCTGCGTTGCAGTTACCGGTGCCACGAGCGGCAAGTACGTGTCAGCCGTAGCGGTCGGTCCTCTGGCTGGCCAGATTGCAATCACGTACACGGGTCCTCAGGTGAACGGCAAGTTGAGTGGCAAGATTCTCGACCTTAACCCGGGTCTTGATAGCAACAACGACGTCATCTGGATCTGTGGCAAGGCGCCGACGCCTGCCACCGTGACGACGGCTCCGCCGGCTGATGGCACGACCGTGCTGGCCTCCTACCTGCCGACCAGTTGCCACAGTTAGTGATTTCGAATTGCGGCTCGAGCAGCCGTTTGCAGCAAAGCCCCTCACCTCGAGGGGCTTTTGCTTTGGCGGGCTATCTCAAAAGCGAAGTCCAAAGATCGGCGGTGAGAAGTGACACAGAGCGTCACATTGTGCCCCGCCGCGCTGTCCGTTATCGGCATATGGCGACACCCGCCGCGGTAAATGCCGCACTTGAGCCAGCGTTATTCAATATCAATCAATAACTTATGAGTTTCCCAGCGGTTGGCACGGCGATTGCTTTGTTTTAGGCAGCGGCGTTTGGCCCGCGGCTTTGTTTTAGATCCCCCACTTTTGCCTAGGAGTTTTTGGCAATGAAGACGCTTCAAAAGGGTTTCACACTGATCGAACTGATGATCGTTATTGCGATCATCGGCATCTTGGCTGCGATAGCCATTCCTGCTTACCAGAACTACACGATCCGCGCCCAGGTGACTGAAGGCCTGAGCTTGGCGGCTGGCTGGAAAACAGCTATTTCTGAGTACTATGCTCAGAATGGCACGTTTCCGACCGGCTCCACGACCGCTGCGGGCGGCGCTGCGGGCAGCGTGTCCGTGACCGGCGCCTCGAGCGGCAAGTACGTGTCGGCGGTAGTGGTCGGCCCCCTGGCCGGTCAGATCGTGATCACGTACTCGGGTCCTCAGGTGAACGGCAAGTTGGCTGGCATGATTCTCGACCTTAATCCGGGTCTTGATAGCAACAACGACGTCATCTGGGTGTGCGGCAAGGCGCCGACGCCTGCCACCGTGACGACGGCTCCGCCGGCTGATGGCACGACCGTGCTTGCGTCGTACCTGCCGACCAGCTGCCACAGCTAAGTTCCTTGGGGTTCCGGTACGGAACCCTGTGTGGCCAAAAGCCCCTCCTCCGGAGGGGCTTTTGCTTTGGCGGCCGCGCCAGCCGATAGGCAGCTTGGAACCGTCAAAATGGGCAGTGCGAGGCCGACCTCTGAGTAGTTGCTATAGATGGGACCTCAGTCACGAAGCCTGCGGGCGGGATATGCAAACATTCGAGTAGATTTGACATTGATCGCCGGGTACTTCCGGGTACACTAGTTTTTCCGCTACGGGGCCCAGGTCACTCTAAGTCCATGAATGAAAACGCTTCTTTGGCGGTGAACGCGACTCGCAGCGGTCTGGCAGGGCTGCCGCAACGCCTCGTTGAAGACGGCGTCGTGGAAGAGTCCGGGATGCATGCCGCCATGCTGGCGGCGGTTGAGAAAAAAACCAGCTTCATCACCCAGCTGGTCAAGTCGGGCGCAGCCAGCGCCCGGGAAATCGCCATCGCCGCGGCCGCCGAATACGGCGTGCCGCTGATGGATCTGGGAGCCATGTCCTCTGATCCGGACACCTTCCGGATTGTCTCCGAAAAACTAATTGCCAAGCACCGGGTGCTGCCGCTGTTCAAGCGCGGCAAGAAACTGTTCCTCGGGGTTGCAGACCCGACGGACCTGCACGCGGTCGATGAGATCAAGTTCCAGACCGGCCTCGCGGTCGAAGCCATCGTGGTCGAGGACGACAAGCTGCAGCAGGTGCTCGACAAAGCCATCGAGCAGGCTGACGCGGCGATGCCGAGCCTCACCGACGAAGAGGGCGTCGACCTCGAAGCGCTTGAGGTCAGTGGCGGCGAGGACGAGATTGGCGGCGAGGTCTCGCGCGATGACGTCGAAGACGCCCCGATCGTGCGCTTCGTCAACAAGGTCATGCTCGACGCGATCCGGCGCGGTGCTTCGGATATTCACTTCGAGCCATACGAGAAGATCTTCCGTGTGCGCCTGCGCATCGACGGTGTGCTGCGCGAGATGGCGCAACCCCCGGTGCAGCTGGCGGGCAAGATTGCCGCGCGCCTGAAGGTCATGTCGCGCCTGGACATCGCCGAGCGGCGTGTACCGCAGGACGGACGCATCAAGATGCGCCTGTCCAAGACGCGCGCGATCGATTTTCGCATGAGCACCTGCCCGACATTGTTCGGGGAAAAGATCGTGCTGCGTATTCTTGACCCCGCGCAGGCGGCGCTCGGCAATGATTCGCTCGGCTACGAGCCGTTCCAGAAGGACCTGTACACCAAGTACCTGGCCAAGCCCCAGGGCATGATCCTGGTCACCGGTCCCACCGGCAGCGGCAAGACTGTGTCGCTCTACACCGGGCTGAACATTCTCAACCGCGAAGATACCAACATCTCCACGGCGGAGGATCCGGCGGAAATCAACCTCCCTGGCGTCAACCAGGTGAACGTCAATGCCAAGGTGGGACTCACCTTTGCTTCCGCCATGCGCGCGTTCCTGCGCCAGGACCCCGACGTGATCATGGTCGGTGAGATCCGCGACCTGGAGACGGCCGAGATCGCCATCAAGGCCGCGCAGACCGGGCACTTGGTACTCTCGACTCTGCATACCAACGATGCGCCTCAAACGCTTACTCGATTGGTCGATATGGGCGTCAAGCCCTACGCCATCGCGACGTCGGTCAGCCTCATTATTGCGCAACGACTGGCACGTAAGCTGTGCACCAACTGCAAGCAACCGATCGACATCCCCCCAGAGGCTTTGAAAAAAGAAGGCTTCGAAGCCGCAGATATCGAGAATGGCATCAGAGTGTACAAGGCCGTCGGGTGCGGGCAGTGCACGGACGGCTATAAGGGCCGCATGGGTATTTACCAAGTCATGCCAGTAACAGAAACAATTGGCCGCATCATCATGGAAGGTGGTGGGGCCATGAACATCAATGATCAGGCCGTCAAGGACGGCATATGGAATCTGCGCC
>DASWBL010000142.1:0-4478 GCA_036390615.1 Steroidobacteraceae bacterium
CTTTGCACTAGTGGCTGACGAGGCACGATGGCGCCTGCACGTACGAACACCGGTAATTTTTCGAGCGACGGCGTGCTAAGGACGTATTTCGCCGCCACGCTCGCCGACCAGACAGGGGTCTCTACCGGAGCCGCGCCAGTGACTTCCGTGCCTGTCCAGTAGTCAAACCAGCGGCCGGCAGGAAGGCAGATTGCGTAGACCCCTGGCGATTCAAAATCGGGGGGCGGCGCGATCAGCAATCGGTCACCCAGCAGGAAGTCCGTATCCTGTTCGCAGGGGTAGCCAAAATTAAGCGCCTCCGGGAATTCATAGAAGACCGGGCGCATCAGCGGCGCACCGGTGCGGGAGTTTTCATCGGCCAGCGCATAAAGATAAGGCATCAGCCGGTAGCGCTCTTCGATGTAGCGGCGACGAATCGTGGTTGGCTCGGGCCCGTTCGCCCACGGCTCCTTGCGAATTGAACCCTTCTCCGAGTGGGCGCGGAAGATCGGCGTAAACGACGCAATTTCGATCCAGCGGGTCATCAGTTCCGGGCTCGGCGTACCTTTGTAGCCGCCGACATCAGTACCGCTGTAGGAAAAGCCGCTCAACCCAAGATTGAGCAGCATCGAAATCGACAGTTTCAGATGATTCCAGGTCGAGCTGTTATCGCCGGTCCAGGTTGAGGCGTAACGCTGGCCACCGGCGAAGCTGGCGCGCGTCATGACAAAGGGACGTTCATCCGGCGCCAGGTGCCGCATGCCTTCGTAGGTGGCACGGGAATTTTCCATGCCATAGATGTTGTGGATCTCAGCATGGGATGCTTGGCGGGTAGCGAAGCCGGGCTCCTCGATCCGGTGCACAACATCCAGCGGCATGGTCTTATTCGCCGATTCGAAAACCGCTGGCTCGTTCATGTCGTTCCAGAATCCTGAAATACCCGCGGCCAAGAAATTGTTGAACAATCCTCCCCACCAGTCGCGCGTACGGCTTTGAGTAAAGTCCGGGAAAACTGAAGGACCGGGCCAGACCTTGCCAACGAATAGGGATCCGTCCGGGTTTTTGACGAAATTGTCGCCGGCTGCACCGCTGTCGAAGGGCACGTATCCCTGACCGGGCGCGTCCGCAATGTGCAGGTCGGTGATCGCAACCAGCCGCAATCCTTGCCCGCGCAAATCGCGGGCAAGACCTGGCACATCGGGAAAAGTCACCGGATTGGTGGTGAATACCCGGTTGCGATCCTGATAGTCGATATCCATCCAGACGATGTCGGCGGGCAAGCGTTCGGTCCGAAGCCGGCTGGCAATATCCCGTACCTCGGCGGCGCTCATGTAACTGTAGCGGCACTGCTGGAAGCCGAGCGCCCACTGGGGCATAAGCGGCGCTTTGCCGCTCAGATCAGTGTATCGCGAGACTACTTTCTTAAAGCTTGGACCGTAGATCACGTAATAATCGATCGGCCCGCTCACAGCGCCGAACGCAAGCACATCAGCGTCCTTCTTGCCGAAGTCGAACCAACTACGCCAAGTGTTGTCGAGAAATATTCCGTAGCTGCCGGCCGGGCCCCCGGTACCAATGAAGAACGGCACACTCTTATAAAGAGGGTCAGTTGATTCCTGGAAGTGGTACGCGTCGGTGTTCCAATCGACAAAGCTTTCGCCACGTCGATCGAGCGGCCCAGTCTTGTCGCCGAGACCATAATAATGTTCGCCTCCCGGCATGACCTTGCGAAGGCTGAAGGCTTTGTCGCGAATGGCCAGCGAGCGATCCGTGGCGTCAGCCAGGATCTGATGCCCCGCGAGGTCCGCCAGGATCAGTCGCTGCGAGGACAGTTCGATGCGCGCGTCCAGCACAGCGGTTTTAAAGCCGGCAGCATCCCCCGTGGACCAGGATTGCACCGGCACCGACCGCGCCCGGACTTCCGCTGGAACAACCCATGAGGCGTCCTCCGGCCAGCGGCCCCCCGGCGCAATGCGCACGCGCAGGATGTCGTCAGCGATCGCGGTCACGCGCATTGTTGAAGCGCCGATCTGCGCATCAAAACCGTCAGCGCGCGCGGTCACCACCGCGCGGGAATCACTCGCAGGCGCCTCAGCAGCCAATGCGTGCCCTGCGAACAACGTCGAGGACAACAACGCGGGTAGCCACCATTTGCAGTTCATCATTTGCAAAAACATGATTCGGCCTCGTAACGGCGCCGCCGGCGAATCGCACTCGATCCGACAACTGCGGCGCAAAACTGATATACCAACGCCCGCGATTTCGGCCTCACGGCAGTTGCTCGGCAATGAGACCTGAAAGTGGCGGCAATGTCGACCCGGAAGCGGCTCCCACCTGCTCCAACAGCCGCCAACGTTTGCCGCGCTCTGGCTGCCAGCTGCGCGGAGTCCGGCCGAGATTAAAAATGCACAACATTGTCTGTGGACCGTTGTCGCGCTCAAAAACGAGCACATCCTGCCCGGCATCGATGAACCGCAGCGAACCGCTCCGCAGCGCCGGGTGTTGCTGGCGAAGAGCAATCAGTCGCCGCGTGAGAGCCAGCTGGGAATTCGGATCCCGACATTGCACGTCCACTGCCAGCTCAGCGTGCCCAGCGCCAACCGGCAGCCACGGCCGCGCAGTGGAAAAACCCGCATTCGCGGCGGCAGACTGCCACGGTTGGGGAGTGCGTGCGCCGTCGCGTCCGAGCGTCAGCGGCCAGTTAGCGATTGCTTCCGGGTCCTGCAGGTCTTCAAAACCAATACTGGCCTGGATCAGTCCGAGCTCTTCGCCCTGATAGATGAAAATATTACCGCGCAGGCTGACGAGCAGCAGCATCGCCAGTCGGGCGACGGCATCACGCTCCTCCGGCCCCGCCCACCGTGAAACGGCGCGGGGCACATCATGGTTGGAGAATGCCCAGCTTGGCCAGCCGCTGCCGGCGCCTTCGGGCCAGGCCTCGAGCACGGTCCGTACCAGGGCAGGGGTGAGCTGCTCGGCATCCAGAAACTTGAAGCCATACGCGGTGTGAAAGTGC
Organism: Steroidobacteraceae bacterium; assembly: GCA_036390615.1. Lineage (GTDB taxonomy): Bacteria > Pseudomonadota > Gammaproteobacteria > Steroidobacterales > Steroidobacteraceae > FEN-1191. The sequence continues at coordinate 2,996 of DASWBL010000142.1, forward strand.
TTCTCACCTGCCGTGTAGCGCTGCATCTCGGCATCATCGGCAGCGCCGCCGACTTCGGCCACGGTAAAGCGATCAGCATAACTGTCGGTCAGCGCACGGATTTGTTCGATGAACCGCGGTAAGTCCCGATGCGATTTATTATGTAGTGGCTGTTGATAATCCAGTGGTCGCGTGCGTCGCCGGCCGGCAGCCGGCGCCGGAGGGTTATCGCGCAGCATCGGATCATGCATGGCAAAGTTGATGGCATCGAGACGAAAGCCATCAACGCCGCGGTCGAGCCAGAAGCGGCCGCATTCCAGCAGCGCAGCCCTGACTTGCGGATTGTGAACATTCAAATCCGGCTGCTCGGCAAGAAAATTATGCAGGTAGTACTGGCAGCGCCGCGCGTCCCAGGCCCAAGCCGGGCCGCCGAACACGGATTGCCAGTTACACGGCGGCGTACCATCAGCCTTGGCGTCCGCCCAGACGTACCAATCGGCGCGGGCATTGGTCCGGTCGGCGCGGCTTTGCTGAAACCATGGATGCTGATCCGAAGTATGCGAATAAACTTGATCGATGATTACGCGCAGTTTTAGTTGGTGCGCGCGCTGCACCAGCCGGTCAAAGTCGGCGAGCGTGCCGAAAATCGGATCAACGTTGCAGTAATCGGCAACGTCGTAGCCGAAGTCCCGCATTGGAGACCTAAAAAATGGCGATAGCCAGATCGCGTCAACGCCAAGTGCAGCAACATACTCCAGGTGCGCAGTGATGCCCGGCAGGTCGCCAATGCCATCGCCGTTGCTGTCAGCAAAACTTCGAGGATATATCTGGTAAATCGTGGCGCCGCGCCACCACGGGATCTCGGCTATTGCCGCGGCGGGTGCTACGGATTCAAAGATCAATGAGGCGCTCCGGCCTCGCAGATCACGTAATCGAGTCCCTCTAGCTGCACGTGGTAGCTGCCAGGCACCGTCGGTGCCGCCTCGCAATGACCGTGCAGCGAGGCAAAATGTTTCGTATTGGGGTCAATCTCCACCTGTACCGAGATGGGCTTCGTCGACGTATTAAACGCAATGACCGTCTCTGCACCGGTCTGCGGGTCAAGGCGGGAAACGGCAAATAGTCCTGGTTTCGGCGCATCGTTGCGGACCATCTGCACGCCTCGGCGTAACGCGGGATTGTTGCGGCGAATGCGGGATAACTCGGCAATCGTCTTATACAGCGGATGGGCCGTATTGAAATTGCTCTGCGCCGTCGTGGCGTTTGTGCCGAGCAGGTGCTCGGCATTATAGGAGGCCACCTGACTCGGAAACATGTCTTCCCGTGCCGCCTGATCCCCGCCGGTGCTGGGGAATCCTTGTTCATCGCCGTAATAAATCACCGGTACGCCACGCAAAGTCAGCACCATCGCGTACGCGAGTGTCACACGTTTGAGTACTTCTTCATCGGTCGCTTGGGGTTGCGCCTTGCGCACGTAGTAGGCGAATCGGCCAAAATCATGGTT
>DASWBL010000143.1:0-1984 GCA_036390615.1 Steroidobacteraceae bacterium
ACCACCATCGCCTCGATCGCGACGCCGCCGGCGGTGACAACGGCTGATGCGTCGGCGACGCCAGCGGCGGCGCCAGTTGTTGACGCGGCGCCGGAAGTTGCACAACAAGTGGACACCGCTCCGCAATCCTATGTTTTCGAATGCATCGAAGGCTCCACGACGACGCTTACCGACAGCCCCTGCCCGCCTGGCGCCGAGTCTCGGCTGATCGCGCTGCGCGAACCGAATTCCTATGTGCCACCGGCTTCGGATCCCGAATACCTACCGGCGCAATACCCGTCTGGTGACTATGGAGCGGACGAAGGCTATCCGGTCGCTGGCGGCGTCTATGGCTTTTACGGTCGGCGGCACTACGTCGCACCGCGACGGCAACCGGCGGCCGGCCACCGTCCTGGATTCCCAGGTCCGCCTCATCGGCCCGCACCTACGCACCGCGGCCGATAGTCGCGCCTGCAACGCCGATGGAAAATCGGCGCGCTTGTTGTTCAAAATCAGAACCGTTACCTGGAGCAGATGCTGTGACCGATAACGTTAATCCGGTACGCGCGACTGGACGATGCCTTTGCGGCTCGGTGCGATATTCAGTGAGAGGGCCGCTCCGCAGCACCGTCACTGCCTGCCATTGCAGCAGTTGCCGCCGGTTCACCGGCGGCTTGTGGACCGGCACCATGGCCAAGGTGGCCGACGTTCATTTCGATAGCCGGGACACGCTGAAGTGGTTCCGGTCGTCGGCAGAGGCGGAGCGGGGCTTTTGCGGCAGCTGCGGCTCCGGACTTTTCTGGCATGAGCTCGGAGCGCCCTATTATTCAATCGCGGCCGGTTCGATAGACGAACCGACTGGACTGAAACTTGCGTGCCACGGTTGGACTGCCGAAGCGGCGGATTACTGGGACTTCAGTCCGGACGTACCAAAGCGCAGCGGACCCTCCGGCCTGGGCTTGCCGCAGGACTCGCCGTAACGCTGCCTGCGCAACGGCTATCCGGCCACCGCGCGGCCTCCGGTTCTGAGGCGCTTAGCTGCTTACGCGAGCACTGCCTTGTACAAGGCGAGCAGCTTGGCCCACGCGCGTTCCGCTCCTGGCCTGTTGTAGGTCGGCGCCCCGTCCCGCGCCGGCATATCCGGCACGCACCAGCCGTGCAGCGTGCCTGGATAAACCTCGACCTCCGCGACTACCTTCGCCGCCGCAAACGCTTCTCGCAGCTTATCTTTGGCATCTGGTTGGCGCGCGTCGTCGCTTGCAGCGATCGCTATATACATTCGCGCCCTGATCTTCGGTGCCAGCAAATGCGGACTGTCGCTCTTGTCAGTCACCAGGCCGCCACCGTGAAAGGTTGCGCAGGCGCCCACCCGGTCAGAAATCACCGCCGCAGTCTTCATTGCCAGCGGGCCGCTCATACAATAACCCTGCGTACCAATCTTTTTTGCCTTGTCGACCTGCCGCTGTGCGTCCAAAAATGCAATGAACGCATGCGCGTCGCCCTCGATCGCGCCGGGCGCACCGAGCGGCGCAGTCAACTGGTCCATCTTTGCCCGGGTAGCCGGATCCTGGAAGCTGATGCTGGAAACGTCGCTGTAGATCGGCGCCTTGGCGGACCGGTAGAACAGATTGGGTACCAGCACCGAATAGCCCTGAGCAGCCAGCCGTCTGCCAAAGTCGCGAAAAGCAGGCCGCAAGCCAAAGATGTCGGGCCAGATCAACACACCCGGATACATTCCCTGCGCCGGATAAAAGAACGCCGCATCGCAATCGCCGTCGGAGGTGTGGATCACTACATCGCGTTCGAGAATTGACGACTCGGCGGCCTGGGTCGATCCGGCTGCAGCCAGCAGCCCCGCCGCCGCTGCCGACATCGCCACGAATTCACGTCGGGAGGTGCTGGCCGGAACGCGTTGGTCGCGGCCACCTGCGGTTTTGGGCGTCTTCATCTACTTACCCTCTTGCCTTAATTACCTGCTGTTTTGGGGCGGCATATTGTCAAGTAT
>DASWBL010000144.1:0-6135 GCA_036390615.1 Steroidobacteraceae bacterium
GGATTTTCCGCCGGGCCGACCGACTGGTCGGCCCAATTGCTGTCGACGACCTCGACGCTGAGGGACGGCAATTCCGCGGTCTGCACGCCACCCATCTCAGTGGTGGCCAACGCCTGCACGTGCTTGGCCTCTTCCTCGGCCTCCTCGTCCTGCTCGAGCATCACGTTGGATTCGAGCAGCTCGCGGATGTGCGCCTGCAACTCGATGGTCGGCAGCTGCAACAGCCGGATAGCCTGCTGAAGCTGCGGGGTCATGGTCAGCTGCTGGCCGAGTCTTAGCTGCAGGGAGGCTTTAAGCATCGGGGTTTGCCCGAATCATCGCACGGGGGGCTCGGATGGAGCTAAGCTTTTGAAAATGCAGGAGGATCTGCCGTACTCCTTAGCCTTACATGCGGAAGGTTTCGCCCAAGTACACCTCACGGACGCGGGGATTGGCAAGGATCTGTTCCGCAGAACCGTCGGCAATGACGCTGCCATGGTCGACGATGTAAGCGCGTGCGCACACGCCGAGGGTTTCGCGCACATTATGGTCGGTGATCAGCACGCCGATGTCGCGGTCGGCAAGGGCCCGGATGATCTGCTGGATGTCGACCACCGACAGCGGATCGACCCCGGCAAACGGCTCATCGAGCAGGATGAAGCGCGGCTCGGCGGCGAGCGCGCGTGCGATCTCGACCCGCCTTCGCTCGCCGCCCGACAGCGACATGCCAAGCGTGTCGCTGACGTGCGTGACGTGCAGGTGCTCAAGCAGTTCATCGAGCCGCCGCTCGCGCGCGGTGCGGTTCAGGTCGGCGCGCAGCTCGAGGACCGCGCGGATGTTGTCGGCCACGGACATGCGGCGGAAGATCGAAGCCTCCTGTGGCAGATATCCGACACCGAGGCGCGCGCGCTGGTCAATGCTGAGGGCAGTGATCGGCCGGTCATCCAGCAGTATCGAGCCGCGGTCGGGTTTTACCAGCCCGACGATCATGTAAAAAGCGGTGGTCTTGCCAGCCCCGTTGGGGCCGAGCAATCCGACCACCTCGCCAGTCTTGATGTGCAGCGCGAGATCCTTGACGACCTGGCGCGCGCGGTAGCTCTTGCTCAGGCCGCGCACGGCCAGCACCGTCATTTGGCAGATCCCGCGCCGGGCGTGGCCGGCGGCAGCGGCTGAATAGTGGAGTGGAACTGCTTGACGTCGATGGTCTGGTGAATGACGTTGTAGATAAATTCGCCGTCAAAATCGTAGCGGTCGCGACTGACCCGCGCCCCGCCGCTGCCGTGCACGTCGCCGCTGCGCAAGTCGTAGGCAATGTCCTCGGCATAACCGTGCGCGCCGCCCTGGGCCGCATCCTGCATGAAGCTGCTCGGCGCGCCGTGCGCGGTGATCAACACGACCTTGCCGGCCGCGAACTGCACCGTCGCGATATCCGCCGAAAGGCTCCCTTGCGTGACCTGCACCTGCACGTGCCCGCTGAATTTCCAGCTCGAATCTTCCAGTGGCAGCGTGCCTTCGGCCAGATCCGCCTCGATGGTCTCGCCGCCGCAGGCCACGTGCGCCTTCGGCACCGTGACGCTGCCGCCGCTCAGGCTGACGCTGGCCCGATCGCCGGCAATATTCCATTTGCAGCCACTGAGTTCGGGCAGCACCAGGGCACCGCTGCGCGCCGGGTTGTCGCTGCCATGCGCCGCGGCGCTGATCCACAGCGCGACCGCCAGCCATTTAATTCCTGGATTCACCACGGAACTCCGATTCTAAGACCACGCTGCGCGCATTGAGGTCGACGTGCATCCCAACCGCGGTGGCGTGATTGCGTCCCCAATCGATGGTCACCGGCTGCTTGGTGTCGATCGACTGGCCCGGCAGGTCAAAGGCCAGCTGCTCGGACTGAATCAGCAGCGGTGCCTCGTTGCCGGAATCGCCATGCGCATGCACCGCGCCGGACAGATCGGCATGCCGGGCATCCGGCGGCAGCACGCCGCGCTCGGCCTGCACGTTCCAGTGGGGTTCCCCGGCCGGCAGATAGCTGAGGTCGGGCGCGGTCAGCTCAATATTGGCGCCTTCCTGCGGTTGGTCGATTTGGCTGGCATGCAGCACATACAGCGGCTGGCCGGCGTCGCTGGTTTCGATCAGCACAGCGTTACGCGCTGAAATCCCCGGTTGCGGCGACTCGTTTGGCGTGCTGCTTGTGGCAGTCTCGTCGAGCTCCGGCCGACGCTCGATCCAGATCAGGGTCGACAGCGCGGCCAGCAAGGCAAGCAGCAACAGGCGTGTGCGGATCATCGCGCGTCCGCGCCCCGCGCGGCGAGCAGCCAGTCGCAGACTTCGCGCACGGCGCCACACCCGCCTGCGGCCCGCGTGCAGCGGTGCGCGGCGCGCCGCACGGTCGGGTGGGCGTCCGCCACCGCGACCGCGAATCCGGCCTGCAGCATGACCGGAAGATCCGGTGTGTCATCGCCAATGCAGGCGCTGGCCGCAGTGCCAATGCCAAGACGCGCGATGAGCGCGGCATACGCCTTGGCCTTGTTGGCGATGCCCTGATGCACTTCGCGGATGCCCAGTTCGCGACAGCGGCGTGCCACCGCGGCACTACGCCGGCCGGAGATGACCGCGACCGTGACGCCGGCGCGCGTCAGCGCCTTGATACCCGGACCATCGCGTACGTGGAAAACCTTAAGGGCCTCCACGCGCGGGCCAAAATACAGCCGCCCGTCGGTCAGCACGCCGTCGACATCGAGCACCAGCAATCGCAATGCCGCCAGCGGCGAGGCACGGCGCGCCATGAGTTTTAGACCACGCCTGCACGCATCAGATCGTGCACGTTCAGTGCACCCACCAGGTGCTGCTCGGCGTCGACCACCAGCAGCGCCGTGATGCGGTGCGTTTCCATCAGATGGGCAGCGGCGGCTGCCAGCTCGCGCGGTCCGATGGCGTGCCCGCCGCGGGTCATGACCTGCTGCATGCGGGTCTGGTGCACGTCAACGCGAGCATCGAGCGCCCGGCGCAGGTCCCCGTCGGTGAATACACCGAGCACCTGATCCCCGGCACCCACGATCGCGGTCATGCCAATGCCCTTGCGGCTCATCTCCAATAAGCCGGAAGCCAGCAGCTCCTCAGGACCAACCCGCGGCACTGCGTCGCCGCGGCGCATCAGATCCTCGACTCGCAGCAGCAGGCGCCGGCCCAGATTCCCGACCGGATGGGAGCGGGCGAAGTCCTCGGCCGAAAAGCCACGGGCCTCCAGCACCGCCACCGCGAGTGCATCGCCCATGGCGAGCGCCGCGGTCGTGCTCGCCGTCGGCGCGAGGTTATGCGGGCAGGCCTCCTGCTCGACGCTGACATCGATGACCACATCGGCTGCCTGTGCCAGCGGCGATTCGAGCCGGCCGGTGAGCGCGATCAGCGGCACGCCGAGCCGCTTGAGCTGCGGCAGCAGCGTCAGCACTTCGGCGGTATCCCCGGAGTTGGACAGCGCCAGCAGCACATCCTGGCGGGTGATCATGCCGAGGTCGCCGTGCCCGGCCTCGCCAGGATGCAGGAAAAACGCCGGTGTACCGGTACTGGCGAGCGTCGAGGCAATCTTGCCGGCCACGTGGCCGGATTTGCCCATGCCGGTGACCACGACCCGGCCCTGGCAGGCGAGCAGCACGCGGCAGGCGGCCGCAAACGTAGCGTCCAGGCGCTCCCGCAGCCGCGACAAACCCGCCAGCTCAGTGTCGAGCGCCCGCCGCCCGTAATTGACCAGAACGGCATCGGCGACGTTCGGGCCGGCTTTGACTGTCATCGGTGGGGCTTGGGCGGACATTGATGCACCGGGGCGGGTTGGGCCACTGTCACGGGCATGATAGCGCGCCGTCGCGTGCCGGGTGCAGTACCGCAGCGGCAGGGAGTTCTCTACACTCGCGCCTCCAAGCCCCGCAAGCCGCTGCGGGGCCGATGTGCAGGCCGCAATTGATGGATCCCGAACAGATCGCCGAACTGATCCGCAGCGCCATACCGGGCGCGCAGGTCCAGGTCCGCTCCGCGGACAACACCCACTACACCGCATTGGTGATTGCGCCGGCGTTTGTCGGGCTCCGCGGCCTCGCCCGGCACCAGCTGGTGTATCGGGCGCTCGGCGAGCGCGTTGGCCGGGAGATCCATGCGCTGTCGATCCAGGCGCATACTCCCGAAGAATGGGCGGCGCGGCCGGCGGGCGCACCGCCGAGCGCTCAATCAGGGAACTGAACCGACGTGGATAAGCTGCAAATTACCGGCGGCATTGCACTGCAAGGCGAAGTCCGCATTTCCGGCGCCAAGAACGCGACGCTGCCGATTCTGGCGGCCGCATTGCTGGCCGACAGCCCGGTGACCGTCGGCAACGTACCGCATCTGCATGATGTGACCACGATGATCGAATTGCTGGCGCGGATGGGCGTGACCGTTACCGTGAATGAACGCATGTCCATCGACGTCGATCCATCAACGATTCGCGAGTGCGTCGCCCCGTACGAGCTGGTCAAGACCATGCGCGCCTCGATTCTGGTGCTCGGGCCGTTGCTGGCGCGCTTCGGGCGCGCCGATGTGTCGCTCCCGGGTGGCTGCGCGATCGGCGCCCGGCCCGTGAACATTCATGTCGCGGGGCTGCAGGCCATGGGCGCGGACATCCATCTTGAAGGCGGCTACATCAGGGCGCGCGCCGGGCGCCTGCATGCGGCGCGCCTGGTGCTTGATACCGTCACTGTCACCGGCACCGAGAACCTGATGATGGCCGCTACGCTGGCCGAAGGGCAGACGATTATCGAGAACGCGGCGCGCGAACCGGAAGTCGTGGATCTGGCCGAGTTTCTGGTCGCCTGCGGCGCCAAGATTCGCGGCGCGGGCTCCGACTGCATCGTCATCGATGGAGTCGAACGCTTGCAGGGCTGCAAGCACGACGTGTTGCCCGACCGGATCGAGGCCGGCACCTACCTGGTGGCTGCTGCGATTACGGGTGGCCATGTCCGCATCAAAAGCACGCGCCCCGAACACCTCGATGCGGTGCTGGCCAAGCTGCGGGAGGCGGGGGCCGAACTCAGCAGCGGCAGCAACTGGGTCGAGATCGACATGCAAGGCCGCCGGCCGCGCTCGGTCGACGTGCGTACCGCTCCTTATCCGGCGTTTCCGACCGATATGCAGGCACAGTTTGCTGCGCTCGACACGGTCGCCTCCGGCGTCGGCACCGTGGTCGAGACGATCTTCGAGAACCGCTTCATGCACATGCTGGAGATGCGGCGCATGGGCGCCGAAATCCGCCTTGAAGGCAACACCGCCATCATCCACGGCATTGACGGACTGACCGCCGCGCCGGTCATGGCAACGGACCTGCGCGCCTCGGCGAGCCTGGTGCTGGCGGGGCTGGTCGCCAAAGGCCGCACCGACATCGAGCGCATCTATCACATCGATCGCGGTTACGAGGCCATCGAGGAAAAGCTGGCCCAGCTCGGCGCGCACATCCGGCGCGTGCCGAACTAGCCGCGCTTAAGCCTAAGCGTTGCCGAACTTGCGCTCGCTGACCAGCGCGCGCAGCGTCAGTGAGCGTGTGCCGCGCAGTACCTGCAGCGTCACGCTGCTGCCAGGCTGCAAAGCCGCGATCTGCACCAGCGCATCCTCGGAGTTGCGCACCTTGCGGCCATTGATGGCCACGACGATGTCACCGCGCAGGAGTCCCGCGCTCTGCGCCGGGCTCGGGCTATCGGTCTTGACGACCACGACGCCGCCCTGGGCGAGGCCCAGCTGCCGGGCCTGCTCGTCGCTGACGTCGGCGGGACTTACGCCGAGCCAGCCGCGGATCACGCGTCCCTGCGCCAGGATCTGCTGCGTGACGCCGCGCACCAGGTTGACCGGGATTGCAAAGCCGATCCCCTCGACGCCCGCGGGACTGGTGTTTTTTGCGATCACCGCGGTATTGATGCCCACCAGTTCGCCATCGGCATTGATCAGCGCGCCGCCGGAATTACCCTCGTTTATCGCCGCGTCGGTCTGGATGAAATTACCGAGCGCGGCAACGTCCGGCACTTCGCGTCCGAGGGCGCTGACGATGCCGTGGGTGACGGTCTGTGACAGCCCGAGCGGCTCGCCGATCGCGAGCACTTCGTCCCCGACCTGCAGCCGGTCCGAATGACCGAGGGTCATGAC
>DASWBL010000145.1:0-4596 GCA_036390615.1 Steroidobacteraceae bacterium
GAGCATGAATCGCCAATGGATCATTGTGGTGTTGGGGGCAGTCGCCGCGACGCTCGGCCGAGCGGAGGATTTACGCGAGGTCTATCAGCGGGCGCTCGCCGCCGATCCGACCATTCAACAGGCCGAGTACGTTCATCTAGCGGCGCGCGAAACCAAGACCCAAGCCATTCTCGGCCTGTTGCCGCTCGACGTGTATGCCGCCAAGACCTTTTCGGGCGCCTACAGCAACGGCACCGACTACGCGCCTAATATCCCGGCGACGCTCAACGCCGCCTTGACCGTGAATCTGTTTTCCTGGTCGAGCTGGGTCAATTTCGTGGATGCGGACCACATCGTCGCGCAGGCCGAGGCGACTTATATCGCCGCACAGGAAGACCTGATCGCACGCGTTGCCAATCAGTATTTCAATGTACTTAGTGCGCAGGATGCGCTTGCGGCGCAGCAGATCGGCCTCGAGTCGGCGCAAAAGCAGCTCGACCAGGCCGACAAGCGCTTCGAGGTCGGGCTGATCGCCATCACCGACGTGGAAACCGCACGCGCCTCGCGCGACAGTTTTACGGCAGCCGTACTGGCCGCCAAGCGCACAGTGTCCACCGCCTGGGATCTGCTGCGCGCGATCACAGCCGAAAATTACCAGGAGCTGGCCGGACCGCGTGCCGACATGCCGCTGATCCCGCCGGCACCGGCGAGCGAGGATCAGTGGGTCAGCACGGCCCTGCAGCAGAACGCGGCGCTGACGGCGAGCCGCCTGGCCGCCGACATCTCCCACGATGCGTACCTCGCGGCGTTTGGCGGCCACCTGCCGCAGGTCACCGTGTCGGCCACCAAGGCCTGGGCACTGGCGGCCAACGTCCCACCGGTCGCGGTCGTGCAAGGCCCGGGCGGGACGGTGTCGAACATTATCGATACGCGGGATATCTTGTGGCAGGTCGGCGTGACGGTACCGCTGTTCACCGCTGGTGCCACACAGTCCAAGGTCCGCCAGGCCAAATACACCTGGGATGCGGCCAAGGCCGGCCTTGAGACCACGCGGCGATCCACGCAGGAGCAGACTCAGGACGCCTACCAGGGCGTGAACAGCCAGATTGCACAGGTCGCTGCGCTCAAACAGGCGGTCGAATCCAACCGCGTCGCGATGGAAGCGACCGATGCCGGCTATGCGGTCGGCACCAAGAACGCAGTCGACGTGCTCACCGCCCGGCAGCTGCTGGTGGCGGCGCAGACCAGTTATGCGCAGGCCAAATATTCCTACCTGACCGACTACGTGGCGCTGTGGCAAGCCGCGGGCGTACTGGATCGCGCCAAGATCGATCTGATCAACAGCTGGCTGGCCGAACCGGCCGCTGCGCCGGCAGCGACGCCGCCGGCCGCGCCCGGAGGCTGATTCGCGGCGTAGGGAATCGATCGCCGGCCGCGCCGCTACCGCGGCGAATACAACTCGCCGACCCGGGTCATCAACGTATCCAGCGCGCCGCGGTTGGCCGCAATAACCTCGCCGGCCGCGGTCCCGAGCTGCGCTCGCGCGGCAGGATCGGCGAGCAGTACGGCCGCGGCGGCGGCAAGCTCCGTCTTATCGTTGACGATGCGCAAACCGCCCGCAGATTGCCGCGCCGCGCTGATCTGCGGGGCGTTGAACTGGTGCGGGCCCGCCAGGATCGCGACGCCAAACGCCGCCGGCTCGAGCAAATTGTGGCCGCCGATGGGCACCAGCGATCCACCGACAAAGGCCAGATCCGCGGCGGCGTAAAAATCCCGCAACTCACCTAGCGTATCGATTAGCACCACCTGCAGGCCAGCCGGTGGCGGCAGTGACTGGCTGTGTCGCACGTACCGCAGTCCGCGTGCGCCGAGCAGCGCCGCCACTTCTGCAAAGCGCGGGGCGTGGCGCGGCGCGAGCGCCAGCACCGTACGCGATCCCTGCGATGCGAGTCGCTCGTAGGCATCGAGCAGCGCCAGCTCCTCGTCGGCGTGCGTGCTGCCGGCCACCCACAGCGCTGCGCCGGCGGCATAGTGCTTGCGCAGCGCACGGCCGCGCGCGATTTCCGCGGCGGCCGCCGGTTGCTCGAACTTGATATTGCCGCTGATGCCAAGCCGCGTGAGCGGCACGCCGAGGGTCGCAAAGCGCTCCGCGTCTGCGGCGCTCTGCGCCGCCACCGTCGCGCAGCGCTGCATCGCATCGCGCACCAGGCCTGGCATTCGCCGATACCAGCCGGCCGTGCGTGCCGAGATGCGGGCGCTGGCAAACAGCACCGGCACCGCCTGCGCCGCGCAAGCGGCGAGAAGATTCGGCCAGATTTCGGTTTCCATCACGATCAGCAGCGACGGCGCGCGGGCACGCAGCAGGCGCCGCAGCAGCGGCGGCAGATCATACGGCGCGTAGCGCACGTCGCTGCCAGTGCCAAACAACTCGCGCGCCCGGGCCCGGCCGGCCGGCGTTGCGCTGGTAATCAGCATTGGCTGCGTAGGCCAGCGCTCGCGTATTGCGCCAATCAGGGCCGCGCTGGCCTGCACTTCGCCGACCGAGACGGCGTGGACCCAGATGCCGCCACGCGCCGTGGCGGCCGCGCCGCCGCCAAAGCGCTCGGCCCAACCCTGCCAGTAGGCGCGCTCGCGCAGCCCGCGCCATAGTACCTGCAGGCTGAGCCACGGCAGCGCCAGCCACAACACGAGCGTATACAGGCGTCGCACGGGCGCGCCGCCGCTCAGCAGGCCGATGCGGCCGGACCGGCCACCGCCGGTGCGCCGGCGAAATAGCCGTCCAGCAACGACAGCCAGTCGGCGGTGCCGAAGCGCTCGGCCGGGAGCATGGCGCTGACTTTGACCAGCGAACGGTGCAGGCGCGCCAGGTTCGCGTCGCGCCACCAGCCCGGAGCGCGCAGGCTGCCGCGGTCAAAGTCAATCAGCCAGGGCTGTTCATCGGCGCCGAGCAGGATGTTATGGGCATTCAGATCGGCGTGGCAGACACCCTGATCATGAAACCGCCGCACGCAGCGGCCGATAGCGATCCAGGTAGTGATCGGCACCGGAGCGGCGCGCAGCAATGCGGCGAGCGATTGCACGCCGCACAGCTGCTCGGTCAGCAGATTGGCGCTGTAGGTGAGGCCTTCGCGCCGGTAGCCCGCGGCGATCGGCAGCGGCACCGGGAGACCCGCGCGCCGCAGTCGGTACAACAGTTGCCATTCGGCCAGCGAGCGGGTGCGAAACGGCCCGCGCCACAGGAAACGATCGGCGCTGATGTGCGCGATCAGCCCGCCGCGCCGGTAATGGCGCAGCACCAGCTGGCGGCCGTCGGCCGCAATAAATTTCGCGTCCCCGCGACCCTCGGGTGCGGCGCTGACATCGCCGCGCTGCCGCCACCAATCGGCCTCCAGCCAGCCCGGCTCGGCGTTGCCGGCGCGCGAGCTGTCATATAGCATCGCGCCGCCGCGGATCGGTATGAGCCGAGCTTCCGCACCGACTGCCCAGCCCTTCACGCCGCGCCTTCTGCTGGAACCTCGACCATGCCCGAGCTCCTCCATCCGCCCCGCAGCGTGTGCATCCTGCGCCTCTCGGCGCTCGGGGACTGCTGTCACGTAGTGCCGATCGTGCGCACATTGCAGCAGGCCTGGCCCGACGCGACGATCACCTGGGTCATCGGCCAAGCCGAGTCCGCGCTGCTCGGCCTGCTGCCCGGTGTAGAGTTTATCACCGTCAGCAAGTTACACCCGTGGCGCGCGGCCGGCGCACTGCGTGCTGCGCTCGGCGCGCGCAGCTTTGATGTGCTGTTGCACCTGCAGCTGTCGCTGCGCGCCAGCCTGTATTCGACCTTGATCCGCGCGCCGCTGCGAGTCGGCTTCGATCGCGCGCGAGCCCGAGAGCTGCAATGGCTGTTCTGCAATGCCAAGGTGCCGGCGCGGCGCAATGAGCACGTGCTGGACAGTTTTTTTGGCTTCACGGATTTTTTGGGCATCAGCGAGCGCTGCCTTAAATGGCAGTTGCCGCTGCCGGCTGCCGCGCTCGATTGGGCCGCGGCGCGGCTGCCGGCCGGGACGCCGGCGCTGCTGGTCAGCCCGTTTTCCAGCCACCGGCTGCGCAACTGGTCGGTGGCGGGCTATGCCGCCGTCATCGAGCATGCGGTGCGCCGTCACAATCTCGCCGTGCTGCTGTGCGGGCCGCCCGGCGACTACGAGCGCAAATTTGGTGCGCAGATACGGCAAGCCTGCGGCGTGCCGGTGCTGGATCTGATTGGGCAGGATACCTTGCCGAAACTGCTGGCGCTGATGGCGCGCGCCACCGTGGTTTTGAGTCCCGACGCCGGTCCCGCCCACATGGCGACGATGGTCGGCACCCCGGTCATTGGCCTGTACGCGGCCACCCGCCTCGAGCGCAGCGGGCCCTACCTGTCCCGGCAGTGGTGCGTCAACCGCTTTGAGCAGGCGGCGCTGCGCTTTCGCGGCCGCCCAGCCGAGCAGCTGCCGTGGGCCGAGAAAATCGAGGTGCCCGGCGTCATGGAGCTGATTGAGCCGGCGGCGGTCATGGCGCGACTCGATGAACTGCTTTCCCGGCCCCTGCTACCATAGCCGCTTCTTCATCCGGGACAGGTAAGTCGCCGATGCA
>DASWBL010000146.1:0-24495 GCA_036390615.1 Steroidobacteraceae bacterium
GGGTTCGGGTTTTTCCGGACGTGCCGATCACGAAAAAGCCGCTGGAAGTGCGCATGGGCAGCGGCAAGGGCAACGTCGAGTACTGGATCGCCAAGGTCAAGCCCGGCAAGGTGCTGTTTGAAATGGAAGGCGTGACGGAGCTCGAGGCGCGCGAGGCGTTTCGCCTGGCGGGCGCTAAGTTGTCCGTGTCCACCGCCTTTGTGAAACGACAGGTGCGCTGATGAAAGCCAGTGATTTACGCAAGAAGGCGCCGGCGGAACTCGCCACCGAGATTTTCAAGCTGCGCAAGGAGCAGTTCGCGCTGCGCCTGCAGCGCGCGACCGGCCAGGCCATCAAGCCGGATCAGTTTGGCAAGGTGCGCAAGAACATTGCGCGCATCAAGACGGTGCAGCGCGCGGCGCGTGCCGCTGGAGCGAAATGATGAACGATACCCAGGCAGTGGCGGAAACGAAGGGCGCCCGCACGCTCACTGGCCGCGTGGTCAGCAAGAAGACGGATAAGACCTTCGCGGTACTCATCGAGCGACTGGTCCGTCATCCGACCTACGGCAAGTTCTTGCGCCGCACGACCAAGCTTTTGGCGCACGACGAGTCGAACGAGGCCAAAGAGGGCGATCTCGTGACGATCACGCCATGTCGGCCGTATTCGAAGCGCAAGTCGTGGCGGCTGCTGACCGTGGTCGAGCGGTCCGCACAGCAGTAACTGTTGCACCGCAGCTCGCAAATATGGAAATGAAGTCATGATTCAGATGCGCACCCTGCTCAATGCCGCTGATAACAGCGGCGCCCGTACGCTGATGTGCATCAAGGTGCTGGGCGGCACCCGGCGCCGCTACGCAACCGTTGGCGATGTCATCAAGGTCAGCGTCAAGGATGCGATTCCGCGCGGCAAGGTCAAGAAAGGCGAGGTTTACGACGCGGTGGTCGTGCGTACGCGCTTTGGCGTGCGCCGCGCCGATGGTTCGCTGATCCGCTTTGACGGCAATGCGGCCGTGCTGCTGACCCCGAAGCTCGAGCCGATCGGCACGCGCATTTTCGGGCCGGTTACCCGTGAGCTGCGCAACGTGCAGTTCATGAAGATTATTTCGCTCGCACCCGAAGTGCTGTGAGTCGCTGGCGGTAGACGATATGGAAAAGATCAGGAAAGGCGATCAGGTAGTAGTGCTGTCGGGCCGCGACAAGGGCCGGCGCGGCGCGGTGCTGCGCGTGCTGCCGGGCCGTGAAGTTCTGGTCGAGAACCTCAATCGCGTCAAGCGCCACCAAAAGCCGAATCCGCAGCGCAACCTGCCGGGCGGCATCGTGGAAAAGGAAATGCCGATGCCGGCGGCCAAAGTGGCACTGTGGAATCCGGCGGCCAAGAAGGCCGACCGCGTCGGCTTCAAGACGCTCGCCGACGGCAAGAAGGTGCGCTTCTTCAAGTCCAACGGCGAAGTCATCGATACCTGAACATGCAACGCAGTGCACAGCGCTTAAGGCGCAGGTTAAGAACATGGCAAGGTTAAAAGATTTTTATCGGGAGAAGGTCGTGCCGAAGCTCACGGCCGAGCTCGGGTTGAAAAATCCGATGCAGGTGCCGCGCATCAGCAAAATCACCGTCAACATGGGCGTGGGCGAGGCCGTGGCCGATCGCAAGGCGATCGAGGCGGCGGTGGCCGACATGACCAAGATTACCGGCCAGAAGCCGATCATCTGCAAATCAAAGAAGGCCATTGCCGCCTTCAAGCTGCGCGAGGGCCTGCCGATCGGCTGCAAGGTCACGCTGCGCGGCGCGCGCATGTACGAGTTCCTCGACCGGCTGATCAGCATCGCGATTCCCCGCATTCGCGATTTCCGCGGCGTGTCGCCGCGGGCCTTCGATGGTCGCGGCAACTACACGCTCGGGGTTCGCGAGCAGATCATATTCCCGGAGATCCAGTACGACGCGATCGATTCGGTCCGCGGCATGGATATCACCATCACCACGACGGCCGGCGACAACAAGCAGGGCCGGGCGCTGCTGGAAGCGTTCAATTTTCCGTTCCGCAAAGAGACTCGGTAAGGAAACGGCATGGCCAAGACCAACATGATCGAGCGCGACAAACGCCGCACGCAGATAGGCAAGAAGTACGCGACGCTGCGGGCGCAGCTGAAGGAGACGATCCGCACGCCGAAGTCGTCGCCCGAAGAGCGCGCCGCCGCTCAGGCCAAATTGCAGGGCCTGCCGCGCGACGCCAGTCCGACGCGCCAGCGCAAGCGCTGCGCGATCACCGGTCGTTCGCGCGGCGTGTACCGCAAGTTCGGCCTGGCCCGTTCCAAAATCCGCGAGGTTGCGTCGCGTGGCGAGATTCCGGGTCTGACCAAGGCGAGCTGGTGAGGAGCCTATAAGATGAGTATGACTGATCCGGTCGCTGATCTGCTGACGCGTATCCGCAATGGGCAGAGCGCGCGCAAGCCGAGCGTCACGATGGCGTCCTCGAAGCTCAAGGCTTCGATCCTCAAGGTGCTGAAGGACGAGGGTTACATCAGCGATTTCAACGTCGACCCGAGCGATGGCCGGGCGCAGCTGACGGTGGACCTGAAGTATTTTGAGGGCCGGCCGGTGATCGACCGGCTGGAGCGCGTGAGCCGTCCGGGGCTGCGCATCTACCGCGGCAAGGACGAGATGCCCAAGGTGCTCGGCGGCATGGGGACAGTGATCGTATCGACGCCGCGGGGCGTCATGACCGACAAGGCGGCCCGCGCCATTGGCCAGGGCGGCGAAGTGATTTGCATCGTGGCGTAAGCGCCGCCTTGCAGCCATCACAGCGAATTAGGGAACAGATATGTCGCGAGTAGCAAATCGTGCGATCGAAGTGCCGGCAGGCGTCACCGTGACGGTGAACGCCGGCGTGGTCACGATCAAGGGCGCCAAGGGTTCGCTCAGCCTGCCGATGGGAGAAGGCGTGTCGGTGGTCCAGGAAGCCAAGCGCCTGCAGGTTAAATTTGCCGGCGAGGAGCAGGTGCGGGTTCGCGCTGGGTCCATGCGGGCGCATCTGGCCAACATGATCAACGGCGTGACGCGCGGGTACGATCGCAAGCTCGAGCTGGTCGGCGTGGGCTTTCGCGCCGCCGTGCAGGGCAAGACGCTGAACCTGACGCTCGGCTTTTCGCACCCGGTCAATTACGCGATTCCGGATGGGATCTCGATCGAGACGCCGAGCCAGACGGAAATCATCATCAAGGGTACCGACCGGCAACGCGTCGGTCAGACGGCGGCCGAAATCCGCGGCATCCGTCCGCCTGAGCCCTACAAGGGCAAGGGCGTTCGCTATTCGGATGAGAAGATTTCCCTCAAGGAAGGGAAGAAGAAGTAATGAATATCACCAAGAAGCAGCGCCGCGACCGGCGCGCGGTTCGCGCCCGCGCCAAGATCCGCGAGCTCGGAATTGCCCGGCTGACCGTGCATCGCACGCCGCGCCATATTTACGCGCAGCTATTCGATGCCGCCGGCGCCAAAGTGCTGGTGAGCGCATCGACCGTGCAGAAGGCGCTCGGCAAGGACCTGAAGAGCACCGGCAATACCGAGGCGGCCAAGGCCGTCGGCCGGGCCATTGCCGAGCGTGCCAAGGCGGCAGGCATCTCCAAGGTTGCCTTCGACCGTTCCGGATTTCAGTACCACGGCCGCGTCAAAGCGCTGGCCGAAGCGGCCCGCGAGGCCGGTTTGGAGTTTTAACACCTTTTAAGGTGAGCGAGAGCTTATGGCACGAATGGAAAAGACACAGAGCGCCGATGACCTGCAGGAAAAGCTGGTCGCGGTCAACCGCACCGCCAAGGTCGTCAAGGGCGGCCGGCAGTTCGGCTTTACCGCGCTGACGGTGGTCGGTGACGGTGCCGGTCGCGTCGGCTTTGGCTTCGGCAAGGCTCGCGAAGTGCCCGTGGCTATCTCCAAGGCGATGACCCAGGCGCGAAAAAACCTGGTCAGCGTGAGCTTGAGCAACGATACGCTGCACTATGCCGTCAACGGCACGCATGGCGCGACGCGCGTATTCATGCAGCCGGCATCCACCGGCACCGGCGTCATCGCCGGCGGCGGCATGCGCGCGGTACTCGAGTGCGCCGGCGTACGCAACGTCCTGGCCAAGAGCTACGGCTCGCGCAATCCGGTCAACGTCGTGCGGGCGACCATTAAGGCGCTCGCCGCGGTCCGCTCGCCCGATGACATCGCGGCCAAGCGCGGCAAACGGCTCGAAGACATTCTCGGGTGAAATCGATGGCCGCAAAGAAACAGCTCAAGGTGACGTTGCTGCGCAGTGTGCACGGTCAGTTGCACCGGGCCGCCGCGTCGGCGCGGGGGCTCGGCCTACGACGCCGGCACCAGAGCGTGACAATCGCGGACACCGCCGAGAACCGCGGGATGATAAATACCGCGACCCATATGCTGAAGGTGGAGCAGCTCTGACATGCGTTTAAATACCATAAAGCCGGGGACTGGCTCGCGACGGCCGCGACTGCGTGTCGGCCGCGGCGCTTCGGCCGGGCAGGGCAAGACCTGCGGCCGCGGCGTCAAGGGCCAGCGCGCCCGCAAGGGTGGCTACCATAAGGTCGGCTTCGAAGGCGGCCAGATGCCGCTGCAGCGGCGCATGCCCAAGGTTGGATTCCGCTCCGCGATCAAACGGCTGCGCGCCGAGGTGCGGCTGCACGAGCTGGCATTGGTTGAAGGGCCGGTCGTTGACCTCGCGGCGCTGAAGCACGCGCAGTTGATCCCTGTGTTTGCCGAGCAGGCGAAAGTCGTGCTCTCGGGCAAGTTGGAGAAGGCCGTTGCCTTGAAGGGCATCGGTGTCACCAAAGGCGCGCGGGCCGCCATCGAAGCGGCCGGCGGCAAGGTCGAGGCCTGATCCGTGGCTAACCCGGCAAATCCAAGTCCAATGGCTGCACTCGCCGAGGCCGGTCGCCTCGGTGATATCCGCAGCCGGCTGCTGTTTTTGCTGGGCGCCCTGATCGTCTACCGCGTCGGCACGTTCATTCCGGTACCGGGCATCAATCCGGAAGCGGTGGCGCGCTATTTCAACGACCAGTCGAACACGATTCTCGGCGTGGTCAACATGTTCAGCGGCGGCGCGCTGCAGCGGCTGTCGATATTTGCGATGGGCGTGATGCCGTATATCTCGGCCTCGATCATCATCCAAATGCTGTCGATGGTCGTGCCGACGCTGATGGAGTACCGCAAGGAAGGCGAGGCCGGCCGGCGCAAGACCACGCAGCTGACACGCTACGCGACCGTGGGCCTTGCCGTGTTCCAGTCCTTCGGCGCGGCCTCGGCCCTGCAGCATGGCGGCCTGACGGCCGTAACGGGGTTCTGGAGCTGGCTGTTTCCGGCCACCGTCACCATGACGACCGGAACGCTGTTTCTGATGTGGCTCGGCGAGCAGATCACTGAGCGCGGCATCGGCAATGGCATCTCGATGCTGATTCTCTCCGGCATCGTGGCCGGCCTCCCGGGTGCCGTCGGCCGGATGTTCGAATCGGTCAGCACCGGGGAGATCAACCCGTTGTTTGCCATCGCGGTCATTGCCCTGGTATTCGGCGTCACCGGCTTTTGCGTCTTCGTCGAGCGCGCGCAGCGGCGTATCGCCGTGCATTACGCCAAGCGCCAGATGGGCCGGCGCATGTACGCCGGGCAGAGCAGCCACCTGCCGTTCAAGCTGAACATGTCGGGCGTCATTCCGCCGATCTTCGCCTCGAGCCTGCTGCTGTTCCCGGCCACGATGGCGAGCTTCTTTGCCACCGGCTCGCAGACCGGATTTGGCCTATTCCTGCAGGGTGTCCAGGCCTCGCTCAGCTACGGGCAGCCGCTGCACCTGGTGCTCTACGGGGCGCTGATTCTCGGCTTTGCCTTCTTTTACACGGCCCTGGTGTTCAACGCGCGCGAGACCGCCGACAACCTGAAAAAATCCGGCGCATTCATCCCCGGCATCCGGCCCGGCCAGCAGACCGGCGAGTACATCGACAAGGTGCTGACCCGCCTGACACTGTGGGGCGCGCTGTATGTGATGGCGGTGTGCCTTATTCCTGAGAGTCTGGTCAACGAGGGCGTGCCGTTTCAGTTCGGCGGCACCTCGTTGCTGATCGTCGTGGTGGTGGTGATGGATTTCATGGCGCAGCTGCAGGCGCACCTGATGTCGCACCATTATCCGGGTCTGATGAAGAAGGCGAATTTACTGGGACCGAGCCGTGGCGGTGCCGGGGTCGCTGGGTCCTGACACGGCAGGTATAGGTGAACGATGAAAGTGCGTCCATCAGTCAAGAAGATCTGTAAGAACTGCAAGATCGTGCGTCGCCGCGGGGTGGTGTACGTGATCTGCACCGATGCCCGGCATAAGCAGCGGCAGGGCTGAAGTCTTGAATCTTTGCAACGGCGCCGCAATGCATAGTGCATTGATTGGCTTGGAAACTCGAGTAGAATGCCGCGCTTTTCGCGCGGGCATTTAGGGCGGAAACATGGCACGTATTGCCGGCATTAACATTCCGATGAACAAGCACGTCGGGATCGGCCTGACCCACATCTTTGGTGTCGGTCGCTCGCGCGCGCTCGAAGCTTTAAGCGCCGCCGGCGTCGACCCGAGCACCAAGGTCAAGGACCTGACGGATGCGGAAGTGGCGGCCATCCGCAGCCAGCTGACCCGCTGGGCGGTCGAAGGCGATCTGCGTCGTGAAGTGTCGATGAACATCAAGCGGCTGATGGATCTGGGCACCTGGCGGGGCATGCGCCACCGCAAGGGGTTACCAGTCCGCGGTCAGCGCACTCGCACCAACGCCCGCACCCGCAAGGGGCCGCGTAAGCAGGCCGTGAAGCTCAACGCCCCGCCGGGCAAGATTTGACGCCGGTGAGGACACTGGCAAGCCTTTAGCGAACAGGAAGGATATGGCTGAACAGAAAGCAGCAGCAGCAGCAACAGCAGCACCGGCCGCCGCGGCGGCCGCAAAAAAGCCGAAGAAGGCACGCAAGAACGTGCTGGACGCGATTGCTCACGTGCATGCATCGTTTAATAACACGATCATCACGATCACCGACCGTCAGGGCAATACGCTGTCCTGGGCAACCTCGGGCGGCTGCGGCTTCCGAGGCTCGCGCAAGAGCACACCGTTTGCAGCGCAGGTGGCCGCCGAAAAGGCTGGCGTCGCCGCGCAGGAGCATGGCGTGAAGAATGTTGAAGTTCGGGTCGGCGGCCCGGGCCCCGGGCGCGAGTCGGCGGTGCGCGCGCTCAACGGCTGCGGGCTGAAGATCACCAGTATTTCGGACGTGACGCCGATTCCGCATAACGGCTGCCGCCCGCCCAAGAAGCGTCGCGTTTAAGCGGCGAAGGAAAGCAGTAACACCATGGCGCGTTATCTTGGTCCAACATGCAAGCTCGCACGGCGCGAGGGCACGGATCTGTTCCTCAAAAGTGGCGTCCGGCCGCTCGAGGGCAAGTGCAAGTTCCAGGTGCCGCCGGGCGGCGTCAAGAGCGAGCGCCGTACGCGCTTGTCCGACTACGGCCTGCAGCTGCGTGAAAAGCAGAAGCTGCGTCGCATGTACGGCGTACTCGAGCGGCAGTTCCGCGGTTACTACCAGAAAGCCGCCGGTCGCCCGGGCGCCACGGGCGAGACCTTGCTGAAGATGCTCGAATGCCGGCTGGACAACGTTGTGTACCGCATGGGTTTTGCGGCCACCCGCTCCGAGGCCCGGCAGCTGGTCAGCCACAAGGCCATCGAGGTGAACGGACACATTGTCTCCATTCCCTCGTGCCAGGTGCGCGCCGGTGACGTGATTCAGGTCCGCGAGAAATCCCGCAAACAGCTGCGGATCCAGGGCGCGCTGGCCATTGCCACCCAATCCGGCTTGCCGGAGTGGGTCGAGGTCAGCGACAAGGAAATGCGCGGTGTATTCAAGGCGATCCCGGGTCGCGAGGATGTCCTGCCGGACATCAACGAGAACCTGATCGTCGAGTTGTATTCGAAGTAAGGGTGAACGGCTATGCAGTCCTCCGTATCTGAGTTTCTCAAGCCCCGCGTGGTCAAGGTCCAGCCGGTCGCCCCGCGTCAGGCGCGGGTCGTTATCGAGCCGTTTGAACGCGGTTTCGGCCATACGCTCGGCAATGCGCTGCGCCGCGTGCTGCTGTCCTCGATGCCCGGCGCCGCCGTCACGGAAGTTGAAATCGACGGCGTGCTGCACGAATACACCAGCATCGAGGGTGTGCAGGAGGACGTGGTCGAAGTGCTGCTGAACCTGAAGCTGGTGGCGCTGCGGATGCACTCGCGCAATTCCGCGGAGCTGCGGCTGCACAAGAAGGGTCCCGGCCCGGTGACGGCCGGCGACATCCAGACCGATCATGACATCGAAGTCGTCAATCCGGAGCTGGTGATCGCTAACCTCACCAAGGCCGGCGAACTGAACATGCAGATGAAGATCGAGCGCGGCCGCGGCTACCGGCCGGCGGCGCAGCGCGTCGTGTTCGAGGAGCAGAGCCGTCCGATCGGCCGGTTGCTGCTCGACGCCTCGTTCAGCCCGGTGCGGCGGGTCACCTACTCGGTCGAATCCGCCCGCGTGGAGCAGCGCACCGACCTCGACAAGCTGATCATCGATATCGAGACCAACGGCACGATTGAGCCGGAGGAAGCCATCCGGCGCGCCGGCGCGATCCTCAAGGACCAGCTGTCGGTGTTCGTTGACCTGCAGGGCGAGGACGAGGCGATCGCCAAGGTCACCGAGATGCAGTTCGATCCTATCCTGCTGCGCCCGGTCGATGAGCTGGAACTGACGGTCCGCAGCGCCAACTGCCTGAAGGCCGAGAACATCCATTACATCGGCGATCTGGTGCAGCGGACCGAGGTCGAATTGCTGCGCACGCCGAATCTTGGCAAGAAATCGCTGACCGAAATCAAGGAAGTGCTGCAAAGCCACGGCCTGATGCTCGGCATGCGCCTTGATGGCTGGCCGCCGGTCGGCCTGCGTCACGACGAAGAAAGCGGACTGATCTGAAGCGGCCGCGGAATTATTTATGCGTCACAAGCTCTCCGGCCGCCAGCTCTCGCGCAACAGCCCTCACCGGCACGCGATGTTGCGCAACATGGCCACCTCGCTGCTGCGTCATGAGACGATCCGCACCACGTTGCCCAAGGCCAAGGAATTGCGCCGCGTGGTCGAGCCGCTGATCACGCTTGGCAAGACCGATACCGACGCCAACCGGCGCCTCGCCTACTCGCGGCTGCGCGACCTGACGACGGTCACCAAGCTGTTTGGCGACGTGGGTCCGCGCTTCAAGTCGCGTCCTGGCGGCTATACGCGGATACTTCGCATGGTGCCGCGCCCTGGCGATGCGGCACCGATGGCGCTGATGCAGTTGGTTGATGGACCGGTGCCGGTGACTGCGCCCGGTGAACCGCCGCCGAAACCTAAGGCCAAGGCCAAAGCGAAAGCAAAAGCCAAGACCAAGGCGAAACCGGCCGCCAAGGCCGAGCCAGCGGCCGAACCTAAGACCAAGCGCACTGCCAAGAAAAAGCGCGCGGCGAGCTGATCCGGCCGGACCGGGTAATGACCCTGATGGCCGGCTTGGGTGCTGGCTTTCGGCCACGTTAGCATTCAAATGAGGCTAATTGACCTTGGCGCCCGTGCCCGGGGTCGTCGCGGGCGTCGTCGCTATGCGACATTTCAGCAAAACGAGCTTCGCGCCGGTTCCAAATATTTCTGGGCTTCTATAGAATCGGCCGGCGCGATATGAAATCGCGCGACAAACTAGTTTGCTTTTAATATTGTCGCTCTAACTACTCTATATTTCTGGGGATTCATCGATGAACACTAAGCTTATTATTGGCGCCCTCGCAACGGCGCTCGTGCTGTCAGCCTGTGGCAGTCAGGAAGCGGCCGCTCCGGCTGCAGCTCCTGCTGCTCCGGCCGCTCCAGCCGCTGATGCCGCTGCTCCGGCTGCTGCGCCGGCTGCTCCGGCTGCTGATGCCGCTGCTCCGGCCGCTCCGGCTGCACCGGCCAACAAGTAATCCCGAAATCGGGTTTGCTTTGAGAAAGCTCGGCAGGCCGTGACCCGGCCTGTCGGGCTTTTTTGCCTTTTGGAGTTATATGACCGTCAGCGTGCGCGATACCCGCCAATCCCGCCCGGATCGGCGCTGGATTGAAACGGTATATCGCGACTATCTGAATGACCTGGCACCGCTTGGCACCGGGGTATTTCCGGTCCTGGGTGAAATCGGGCATCGCGAGCCCGACCAGCTCGCCAGCTGGTTTGCGGACTCCAGCGCTCAGATTCTGACGATTCTGCAGAACGACCAGCCCGTCGGCTTTGCCATGGCGCGCATCGCCCATCCGATGCCGGGTCAGCCGCTGGCCGATTTTTCAATGGCTGAGTTTTTTATCGGCCGCAGCTGGCGCCGCCGTGGCATCGGCCAGGAGGCGGTGCGGCTGATCCTCGACCGCTTTTCCGGCCGCTGGCACATCATGGAATACCTGCGTAATCCCGGCGCCGTCAGCTTCTGGCGGCGCGTGGTGGCCGGCTACACCGGCGGCCGCTACCAGGAGCGCATCGTCAACGGTGAAGTACACCAGTTCTTTGAATCAAACACCCGCCGCACGCGCTAGTAACGGTTTGAGATAACGGCCGGTGATCGAGTCCGGATGCGCTCCGATCTGCTCGGGCGTGCCGGCCGCTACCACCCGGCCACCGCGTTCGCCGCCGCCTGGACCCAAATCGATGATCCAGTCGGCAGTCTTGGCAACGTCAAGATTGTGCTCGATGACTACCACCGTATTGCCAGCATCGCACAGCTGCTGCAGCACCCCCAGCAGTTGCGCGACGTCGTGGAAGTGCAGGCCGGTGGTCGGCTCATCGAGGATGTACAGCGTGCGCCCGGCGGTGCGCTTGGCGAGCTCGCGTGCGAGCTTAATGCGCTGCGCTTCACCGCCTGACAGGGTCGTGGCGCTCTGGCCGAGTCGCAGGTAGCCGAGCCCGACGTCCCACAGCGTACGCAGCTTGCTCATCGCGGCCGGCACATTTTCAAACATCCGCATCGCATCCTCGACGGTTTGTTCCAGCACGTCATGAATGTTGCGGTCGCGGTAGCGAATCTCGAGTGTCTCGCGGTTGTAGCGGCGCCCGCGACAGACATCGCAGGGCACGTAGACGTCGGGTAGAAAATGCATTTCAACGCGGATCAGGCCGTCACCCTGGCAGGCTTCACAGCGCCCGCCGCGCACGTTGAAGCTGAAGCGGCCGGCGTCGTAGCCGCGGGCACGCGCCTCCGGCACCTGGGCAAAGAGCTCGCGGATGATGGTCAGCAACCCCGTGTAAGTAGCAGGATTGGAGCGCGGCGTGCGCCCGATCGGATTCTGATCGACGTCGACCACGCGTTCGAAGCGTTCCAGGCCTTCAATCGCTTCGCAGGCTGCGGCGGCACCTGACACCGTGCCGTTATTGAGGCGCGCGGCTGCAAACGGATACAGGGTATCGTTGATCAGCGTCGATTTACCGGAGCCGGAGACGCCCGTGATGCAGGTCAGCCGTCCCACCGGGATGCTGACGGTCAGATTCTGCAGGTTGTTGCCGGAGGCGCCGCGAATCACCAGCTGCGCGGGTGCCAGGCCGCGGCGGCGCTGCGGCACTTCAATGCGCGCGGTGCCGGCCAGATACTTGCCGGTGAGCGAGTCGGGACTGGCTGCGATCGCCGCCGGGCTCCCCTGGGCGATAACCTGGCCGCCGTGGACGCCCGCGCCCGGGCCAAGATCGACGACAAAATCCGCTGAGCGGATCGCATCTTCATCGTGCTCGACGACGATAACGGTGTTGCCGAGGTCACGCAGCCGGCGCAACGTCGCCAGCAGACGTTCGTTGTCGCGCTGGTGCAGGCCGATCGACGGCTCATCGAGGATGTACATGACCCCCGTGAGCCCGGACCCGACCTGGCTGGCGAGGCGGATGCGCTGGGTTTCACCACCCGACAGCGTATCGGCCGACCGATCCAGCGATAAATACTCGAGGCCGACATCGGCCAGGAAACGCAGCCGTTCGGCGACCTCGCGCACGATTCGGGTCGCCACCGTGCCGCGCCAGCCTGGCAGCTGCAAAGTGCTGAAGTACTCGAACGCCCGCGCTACCGTGAGGCGGGTCAGATCCGCAATGTTGTGCCCGTCGATGCGCACCGAGCGGGCCAGCTCATTGAGGCGCGAGCCGCCACAGTCCGTACACGGGCGCATGGCGCGATACTTGCCGAGCTCCTCGCGTACCGTGGCCGAGTCGGTTTCGCGGTAGCGTCGCTCCAGATTCGGCACGATGCCTTCAAACGCGTGGCGGCGCCGCTGGCTGCCGCCGCGCGGGTCCTCGAACCGAAAGTCTATCTCCTGCGTACCACTGCCCTTAAGCAGCAGCGTCTGCACCTCGGCGGGCAGCTCGTCCCACGGGGTCTCAAGGTCAAACTGGAAGTGGCGCGCGAGTGCTTGGATGGTCTGGAAGTAGTGGCTGTTGCGCCTATCCCAGCCGCGAATGGCCCCGCCCGCGAGCGACAGGTGGGGCTGTGAAACGATGCGCTGCGGATCAAAAAACTCCTCGATGCCGAGGCCGCCGCAGCTCTTGCAGGCGCCGGCCGGATTGTTGAACGAAAACATCCGCGGCTCCGGCGTTGGCACCGCGAAGCCGCACACCGGGCAGGCGTGGCGGCTGGAAAACACCAGCGGCTCAAGCTGCGGATCGTCGGGAAAATCCACGCGCGCGCTGCCATCGGCGATGCGCAGCGCCGTCTCGAAGCTCTCGGACAGTCGCTGCGCGAGGTCGGCCCGGACTCGAAACCTATCCACCACCGCTTCAATCGTGTGCTTGCGCCGCGCATCCAGAGCCGGCACGTCTTCGATGAGACGGGTTTCGCCGTCCACGCGCACGCGCGCAAATCCCTGCCCAGCCAGCGCGGCGAACACCTGAGTGTGTTCGCCCTTGCGCGCCACGATCACCGGGGCGAGCAGCAGCGCGGCGTGGCCGTCGGCGACCTGCAGCACTTGGTCGACCATCTGACTGATGGTCTGCGCCGCCAGATCGATGCCGTGATGCGGACAGCGTGGCACGCCGCTGCGCGCGAACAGCAGGCGCAGGTAATCGTAGATCTCCGTGACCGTGCCGACCGTCGAGCGCGGATTGTGCGAGCCGGCCTTTTGCTCGATGGCGATTGCCGGTGACAGGCCTTCGATGCTGTCGACGTCGGGCTTGTCCATCATCGATAGAAACTGCCGCGCGTAGGCCGACAGCGACTCGACGTAGCGCCGCTGGCCTTCGGCGTACAGCGTGTCAAACGCGAGCGAGGATTTGCCGGAGCCCGACAGCCCGGTCAGCACGGTCAGCCGGCCGCGCGGCAGATCAAGGTCGATGTTGCGAAGGTTATGCGTGCGGGCGCCGCGGATGCGAATCGTCGCAGCGCCGCCGACGGCTGGCGGGGCCGTGCCGGCCGGCTCTTCGGCCGGGGCAGCGGGCAGTTTGGGTATTGGGGCTGTGCTGACGCTCATCGGTGTACCGTGCCCGGCGTGATGCTGTCTCGCGCGGAACTGAACTGCGAAGCTTGCCGTGTTGCACTGGTCTTTGGCCAGCGGCATCGGTGATCAGCCCTCGCCTGAGGGCCTCGGCGAGCCTCTTTAATGGGGGCGATTGACCAATACTGCAATGCCGCATTGGCGCCGCTGCAGACGGCTATGCGGCTGCCAGGCGGGGTCAGGCGAGGCGAGGCCGGTCCGGGGGCCGGCGGCAGCGCCCCGGCCGGGCCAGCCGGCGGTAACCTGGCGCAGGCGGGGCTCCAAATGTCGCGTTTCTGGGCAAATCCAGCCGGATGTTTGGGTGCTCAAGGTGCCAGCGCCCGTCTACAATAGCGGCCCGATAAAATAAGGTGACTGGGCAGGGGATCGAACATGGCGCGTGGAATAAATAAGGTGATTTTGATCGGACATCTGGGTGCCGATCCCGAGACCCGGGCCATGCCTTCGGGCATGACCGTGGCCAACCTGCGGCTGGCCACCAGCGAGAACTGGAAGGATAAACAGTCAGGCGAGCAGCAGGAGAGGACCGAATGGCACAACGTCGCGCTGTTCGGGCGCCTGGGAGAAATTGCCGGTGAGTACCTGCGCAAAGGCTCGCAGGTTTACATCGAAGGGCGGTTGCGTACGCGCAAGTGGCAGGACAAGAGCGGCGTGGACCGGTACACGACCGAAATCATCGCCAACGACATGCAGATGATTGGCGGTCGGGGCGGGGGCGGGGGCGGCGGGCAGGGGGCGAGTGCGTCGGGCGGCGGCGAAGCGCGCGAGCGGCCGCCGGCGGCTGAGCCTGCAGGCGCCGCGACCGAAGACTTCGACGACGATATTCCTTTCTGAGGCCTGAGGCGCATCACCAGCGACATGCCGGGCCGGTATTACATCAAGACCTTCGGCTGCCAGATGAACGAGTACGATTCCGCCCGCATGGCGGACGTGCTGCGTTCGTCGCTGGCGTTGGAACCCACGGAGGATCCCGCTGGCGCCGACGTGCTGCTGGTCAACACCTGTTCGGTGCGCGAGAAGGCGCAGGAAAAAGTGTTCTCGCTGCTCGGTGAGTGGCGCCAGCATAAGCTCGCGCGGCCGGAACTGATCATTGGCGTCGGCGGCTGCGTGGCGAGCCAGGAAGGGGAGGCGCTGGCGCAGCGCGCGCCGATCGTGGATCTGGTGTTCGGCCCGCAGACCATCCACCGCTTGCCCGAGATGATCGCGCAACTGCGCCGCCAGGGCCGCGCGGTGGTGGACGTGAGCTTTCCGGAGATCGAGAAATTCGACCAGCTGCCCGCGCCGCGCGCCGAAGGCGCCAGGGCTTTCGTCTCGGTGATGGAAGGCTGCAGCAAGTACTGCAGCTTCTGTGTGGTGCCGTACACGCGAGGCGATGAAGTCAGCCGGCCGTTCGAGTCGGTGCTTAAGGAAGTGCGCACGCTGGCCGAGCAGGGAGTCGCCGAAATCACGCTCCTCGGGCAGAACGTCAACGCTTACGCCGGGTTGCTGGCCGATGGCGGCATCGCGGATCTGGCCACGCTCATCCACCACGTGGCGGCGCTGCCCGCGGTGCAGCGGATCCGCTTCACCACTTCGCATCCACTGGAATTCACCGACAGCCTGATCGAGGCCTACGCCAACGTTGGCAAGCTCGCCAATCATCTTCATCTGCCGGTGCAGAGCGGCTCGGACCGGATACTGGCGCTGATGAAGCGCGGCTACACGGCGCTGGAGTACAAGGACCGGGTGCGCCGCCTGCGTGCGGTGCGCCCGGACATCGCAGTGTCTTCGGACTTTATCATCGGGTTCCCGGGCGAGACCGAGCGGGATTTTGCGGCAACGCTCAAGCTCGCCGAGGAACTCGAGCTCGACCAGTCCTTTTGTTTCATCTACAGCCGGCGTCCCGGCACACCGGCCGCATCGTTTCCCGACGAGGTGCCGCTTGCAATCAAGCAGCAACGCCTTGCCGTGCTGCAGGCGCAGCTCGATTGCCAGGCGCTCGCCATCAGCCAGCGGATGGTCGGCACGACGCAGCGGGTGCTGGTCGAGCGGCGCGCCAAGAAAGATGCGCGCGAGCTCGCCGGTCGCACCGAGAATAATCGCTGGGTCAATTTCACCGGGCCGGAGTCGCTATTGCAGCGATTCGTGGATCTGCAGATAACCGAGGCGCGGCCACACTCGCTGCGCGGCCGGGTACTGCAGCATGGCGGCCCAACCGTTGCCGTCCGGCGCCATGAGCCAATGCTGGCCGGGACCTTGGCCTAAGTGAATACGCCGGCTGCGCCAAGCGCGCGCGAATTTACCCTGCTGCCGATGGACAATGCCGTGCTCGCG
Organism: Steroidobacteraceae bacterium; assembly: GCA_036390615.1. Classification (GTDB taxonomy): domain Bacteria; phylum Pseudomonadota; class Gammaproteobacteria; order Steroidobacterales; family Steroidobacteraceae; genus FEN-1191. The sequence goes on from DASWBL010000146.1 coordinate 15,826, forward strand.
AATCTTTGCGGCCCGCTGGACGAGAACCTGCGGCTGCTCGAATCGCGCCTCACGGTGCAGATCAGGCGGCGCGGCAATGTCTTCTGGACGCAGGGCGAGCAGGCGCCCGTCGCTGAATCGCTGCTGCGCAGCCTGTACCTGCAGGCGCGCGAATCCCAGGTGACGACCGAACAGGTGCACCTGGGACTGATCGAGCAGCATGCCGAGGCCAATGGCGGCGGCAGCGCTGCGCCGGGCGACGGTGGTCCGCACCTCGCCCACACGCCGCAGCTGCAGGTGCGCCCGCGCGGCCCGCATCAGCGCCGCTACCTGGCCAGCATCCGCGACTTTGACCTGAGCTTTGGCATCGGTCCGGCCGGCACGGGCAAGACTTTTCTGGCCGTGGCCTGCGCGGTCGAAGCGCTGCATGCCGAACGGGTGCGCCGGCTGGTGCTGGTGCGCCCGGCGGTCGAGGCCGGCGAGCGGCTCGGCTTCCTGCCGGGGGATCTGAGCCAGAAGGTCGATCCGTACCTTCGGCCGATGTACGACGCGCTCTATGAAATGCTGGGTTATGACCGCGTGGCGCGGGCGATTGAGCGCAACGAGATCGAGGTCGCGCCGCTCGCGTTCATGCGCGGCCGCTCGCTCAATGATTCGTTCATCATCCTCGATGAGGCGCAGAACACTACGGTCGAGCAGATGAAGATGTTTCTGACCCGCATCGGCTTCGGCTCGCGCGCCGTAGTCACCGGCGATGTGACGCAGACCGACTTGCCGGCGGGCCGCATGTCGGGCCTGCGCCATGCCATCCAGGTGCTGCGCGGCGTCGTCGGCGTCGCCTTCACCTATTTCGACGCCGGCGACGTGGTCCGCCATCCGCTGGTACAGCGCATTGTGCAGGCGTACGAAACCCATAGTCCGCAGCCCGATGACGGCCATGGCCAGTGAAGCGTCGCGTGAGCTTGTCAGCCTGACCCGCCGCGAGCGTTCCGGCTGGGTGCCGGGGCAACGCGAGCTTGCACGCTGGGCCAGCACCACCCTCGGCCCGCGTGCGCGCGATGCGCAGATCTCGGTGCTGCTGGTCGGCGCCGCGCGCAGCCGCAGTCTTAACCGCCGTTACCGCGGCCGCGATTACCCGACCAATGTCCTGTCGTTCGCGCCGTCAGCCATGGCGGCCGGGCGGCCGCGGCTGCTCGGTGATCTGGTGATATGCCCGCAGGTGCTGCGGCGCGAAGCGCGCCAGCAGCACAAGACCGAGCGCGCCCACTTCATGCACCTGTTCGTCCACGGACTGCTGCATCTGTTGGGCTACGATCACCAGCGTGCGGCCGGGGCGCGTCGCATGGAGCGGCGCGAAGTGCGCACGCTCAAGCGCCTGGGCGTGGCCAATCCCTACCGGAGTCACTGACGCGCATGGCTAAGGCTAAAGGCAAGGCAGTGGCGCGCACCAGCTGGCGGTCGCGGATCACGCGGGCGCTGGCCAGCGGCCTGAAGGAACGTGCGCAGCTGCTTGAGCTCATGCGCGAGGCCAATCAGCGCGGCGTGCTCGATACCGACGCCTTCGCGATGTTCGAGGGCGCGATGGCGGTCACCGAGCTGCAGGTTCGCGACATCATGGTGCCGCGCGCCGAGATGGTCAGCGTGCGCCGCGGCGATTCAGTGGAGCAGATTCTCGGCGTGGTGGTCGCCTCGGGTCATTCGCGCTTCCCGGTGGTCGACGGGGATCGCGACGACGTGGTCGGCTTGCTGCTCGCCAAGGACCTGCTGCGGATCGCCGGCGCAGGCCAGAGCGATGGCTTTGACATGCGCGAATTCCTGCGGCCGGCGGTGTTTGTTCCCGAATCCAAACGGTTGAACGTGCTGCTCAAGGAATTTCGCGGCAACCGCAATCACATGGCCGTGGTCGTGGATGAGTACGGCGGCGTGGCCGGGCTGGTCACGATTGAGGATGTCATCGAGCAGATCGTGGGTGACATCGACGACGAGTTCGACATCGAAGACGATGTCAGCATCCGCCCGGATGGCGAGCGCCAGTACCTGGTGCGCGGCGCGACGCGCATCGATGAATTCAATGAGTTCTTCGGGGCGCGGCTGGCGGCCGAGGAGTTCGACACGATCGCCGGCCTGGTCATGAAGCAGCTCGGTCACGTGCCGCGCCGCGGCGAATCGGTGAATATCGACGGCTTTGAAATCCGGGTGGCGCGCGCCGACCGGCGCCGCATCGACAGCCTGCGCGTGATCACGAGCCGCGACCCGCCGTCGCGCACCGCCGAGTGATGCACCGCCATCCAGCCCTGGCGCCGGCACTGGCGCTGCTGGCCGGTGCGCTGCTGGCGCTGGCATTCGCGCCGCGCGGCTGCTGGCCACTGGCGGTGGTGTGCCCGGCCGTGCTGATGCAGCTGTGGCAGGACGCAACACCGCGTCGCGCTGCGTGGCTCGGTTTCTGCTTTGGCGCTGCCACCTTCGCCGTCGGCACCTGGTGGCTGTACATCAGCATTCACACCAACGGCGAGGCCCCGATCTGGCTGGCGCTGTTGCTGATGCTGGCCGTGGTGCTGATCATGGGTGCCTACCAGGCGCTGGCAGGGTACCTCGCGGCCCGCATCCTGCCGCGTGATGGCGCGCGCCGCTGGCTGCTCGGCCTGCCGGCGCTGTGGCTTTTGATCGAGTGGTTGCGCGGCTGGTTGCTGTCCGGCTTTCCGTGGCTGTCGCTCGGCTACTCGCAGACCGACGCGTGGCTGGCCGGATTTGCACCGGTGCTCGGCGTCTACGGCATCTCGGCGCTGCTGCTGCTCGGCAGCGGGGCGCTGGTGGCGGTGTGGAACGGCCGCGGCGCGCTGCGCCTCTGGGCGCTGGTGCTGCTGCTCACCCCGTGGCCAGCAGGCTGGCTGCTCACCCGGGTGCAATGGACGGCGCCGCATGGCCCGCCGGTGACGGTCGCCATCGTCCAGGGCGCCATCCCGCAGAATCTCAAGTGGCTGGAGAATAATCGCGACACGACGCGGCAACTTTATTCGTCGCTGACCGACCAGGTGTTGGGCGCAAAGCTGATCGTCTGGCCCGAATCGGCGCTACCGGAACTGGCCAACGACATTGCCCCGTACCTCGACAGCCTGCGGTTGCGCGCGACGGCCGCCGGCTCCGATCTGGTCATGGGTATCGTGCGCGAGGCGCCGGGTCGCGAGGTGTATTTCAATTCGGTCATGGAGCTGTCGGCCGTGTCCGACGGCAGCGGCCACCCGGTGTTTTACGACAAGCGTCATCTGGTGCCGTTCGGCGAGTATTTCCCGGTCCCGGATTTCGTGCGCGAGTGGATGCGGCTGATGAGTCTGCCGTATACGAATATCGATGCCGGTGCCGCGCAGCAGCCGCCGCTGTTCGGCGCGGGGCTCCCGCTGGCCACGACCGTCTGCTATGAAGACTCCTTCGGCGCCGACCAGCTGGCGAACCTGGGCAGTGCCGAGCTGCTGGTCAACGTGACCAATGATGCGTGGTTCGGCCGCTCCTCGGCCCGCTACCAGCACTTCCAGATCGCCCGCATGCGCGCGCTGGAGGCGCAGCGCTACCTGGTACGCGCGGCCAACGACGGGGTCTCGGCGCTGATCGGACCCGAAGGTGAGGTTTTGGCCCGCATCCCGGAATACCAGCCGGCGGTGCTCAGCGGAACCGTCCAGCCCCGAGATGGTCTACCCCCATACGCCCGCGTCGGCAACTGGCCGGTGGTGAGCGGCGCCCTGGTGGCGCTGGGCGCTGCCTTCGGGCGCCGCCGGCGCACCGGTACGCTGCGCTAATCCTCGGACACGCCGGCGGCACGGTTTATGATGGACCGGGCGGCCGAGCGGTGGTCGCCGGCAGGTAGCAGGCATTGGGTTTAGGCAAACATTCAAGTCAAGGTTGGAGCAGAGCCATTATGTTTTATCAAGACTTCCGATCGCGGCTGGCAAGCACACTGCTGATGGCGGCGCTGCTGGCCGCGTGTACTGCGCATTCGACTCCTGCGGTGGCGGCCAATCCGTCGGCGCCCGCCTCCGCGCCGGCGCCTGCCGCCGCGCCCGCGCCGGTTCCGGTGCGCGGCCTGCCCGATTTCACCGGCCTGGTCGAGTCGGTCGGCGCGGCTGTGGTCAACGTGGCGGTCGTGGAGAAGGCGCGCAGCAACACGCGCACCAATCCGTTTGGCGATGACGATCCGTTCGGCGATTTCTTCCGCCAGTTCCAGAACGTGCCGCAGCGAAACGTGCCGATCAACGGTGAAGGATCGGGATTTATTGTCAGTGCCGATGGCTACATCCTCACCAATGCACACGTGGTCGACAATGCCACCAAGATCACCGTCAACCTGACCGACCGGCGCGAATTCGTCGCCAAGCTGGTCGGCGTGGATGAGCGCACGGACGTGGCGGTCATCAAGATCGACGCCAAGAATCTGCCGACCGTGCGGATCGGCGATCCGGGCCGGTTGAAGCCGGGTGAATGGGTGATCGCGATCGGCTCGCCCTTTGGCTTCCAGAACAGCGTCACGGCCGGCGTCGTCAGCGCCGTGGCGCGCGACCTGAACGAGGACAGCAGCAAGTACGTGCCTTTCATCCAGACCGATGTTGCGGTCAATCCGGGCAATTCCGGCGGCCCGCTGTTCAACATGAACGGCGAGGTCGTTGGCATCAACTCGCAGATCTACAGCAACAACGGGCAGTACGCCGGCCTGTCGTTTGCGATTCCGATCGATATTGCCAACGGCGTGCGCGAGCAGCTCATCAAGACCGGCCACGTCAGTCGTGGCCGCATCGGCGTGCTGATCCAGGAGGTCAGCGCGCTGCTGGCGGACAATTATGGCCTCGATCGCCCGCGCGGCGCGGTCATCACGACGGTCGAATCCGGCGGCCCGGCCGACAAGGCCGGCCTCAAACCGGAAGATGTGATCTTGAGCGTCAATGGCAAGACCATCGAGCACTCCAACCAGGTGCCGGCGCTGATCACGGCGCTGCGGCCAGGCCAGACCGTGGACCTGGAGGTGTGGCGTGGCAAGAGCTCGCGGCACTTTAGCGTGACCGTGGATGAGGCTAAGGAAACCAACACCGCGGCCTCCAGCGGTGAGCGCGGCGGCGGCGATGCGATCGACCGGATCGGGCTGACCGTGCGCGAGCTGAGCAGCAGTGAGCAGCAGCAGTTCGACACCAAGGGCGGACTGATGATCGTGGACGCCGAAGGTGCGGCGGCCGAAGCCGGATTGCGCAGCGGCGACGTGGTGCTTGGCGCCAACCGGACCCGGGTCAACACGGTGGCGGAACTTCGTGCAGCGGTGCGCGGTGCCACCCGCTCGGTCTCGCTGGTCGTGCAGCGCAACCACGTGCAGACCATCGTTACGATCCGCCTGCCTTAATCACGGCGATATGCAACGGCGCATGGCGCCCGGCCCGATGGGGTCCGGGCGCCCGCCCGTTGCTGCAGCCAGCGGCCGCGCCTCAACCGGCTGCCCGGCCGCCTCTCGTGTATCCTTTGAACCCTGATGCAAGAGCACTATGAACCGGCCGCCGTCGAGCGCGCCGCGCAGGATTACTGGACTGAGCAGCGCTGTTTCAACACAGTTGAGGATCCGTCGCGGCCAAAATACTACTGCCTGTGCATGTATCCGTACCCGTCGGGCCGGTTGCACATGGGCCACGTGCGCAACTACACCATCGGTGACGTGCTGACGCGTTTCATGCGCATGCGCGGCTATAACGTGCTGCAGCCCATGGGCTGGGACGCTTTCGGTTTGCCGGCGGAAAACGCCGCGATGGCCAACGGCCTGCCGCCGGCGCAGTGGACCCGCGAAAACATCGCCCACATGAAGCGGCAGTTCCAGTCGCTCGGGTTTGCGTTCGACTGGCAACGCGAGCTTGCCACCTGCGATCCGTCGTATTACCGCTGGAACCAGTGGCTGTTCCTGCGCATGCTGGAGCGGGGCATCGCCTACCAGAACACCGGCATCGTCAACTGGGATCCAATCGATCAGACGGTGCTCGCCAACGAGCAGGTCATCGATGGCCGCGGCTGGCGGACGGGCGCGCTGGTCGAGAAGCGCGAGATCCCGATGTACTACCTGCGGATCACGGCCTACGCCGAGGAACTGCTGCAGGCATTGCAAGCGCTCCCGGGCTGGCCCGAACGGGTGCGCGTGATGCAGGCCAACTGGATCGGGCGCAGCGAGGGTGTGGAAATTGCTTTCCCGTACGCGCCTGACGCTGCCGCGCTGCTGGGCGCTGCCGGCGCGCTGAAGGTGTTCACGACGCGCGCCGACACGCTGTTTGGCGTCACGTTCATGGCGGTTTCTGCCGAGCACCCGCTCGCCGCCGCCGCGGCGGCGCGCGATCCGGCGCTGGCCGAATTCGTCGAGCAATGCCGGCGCGGCAGCACCATGGAAGCTGACCTGGCGACCGCCGAAAAGCGCGGCCACTCGACCGGATTGCATGTCTGCCATCCGCTCACCGGGCAGCAGGTGCCGGTGTGGGTTGCCAACTACGTGCTCATGGCCTACGGGGAAGGCGCGCTGATGGGCGTGCCGGCCCATGACGAGCGCGATTTTGAATTTGCCGCGCGCTACCAGCTGCCGGTGCAGACGGTCGTCGTGCCTGACGCCGGCGCTGCGCCGCCGGCGTCGGGGCAGTTCACCGAATACGGCGTGACCGTCAATTCGGCCGCTTACTCAGGCCTCAGCTCCACGCAGGCGATCACGGCCATCGCCGCGGCACTTAAGGCGCAGGGCCTCGGCCAGCCGCGGGTGCAATGGCGGTTGCGCGACTGGGGCATCTCGCGCCAGCGCTACTGGGGCTGTCCGATTCCGCTGATCCACTGCCCTGGCTGTGGCACGGTGCCGGTGCCGGATGAGCAGCTGCCCGTGGTGCTGCCGGAAAACCTGGTGCCCGACGGCACCGGCAATCCGCTCAACCGCGCCAAGGATTTCCTGCAGTGCGAATGTCCGCGCTGCGGCGGCGCGGCGCGGCGCGAGACCGACACCATGGACACCTTCGTGGATTCGTCCTGGTACTTCCTGCGCTTTGCCTGCGCCGATCAGCAGGCTGCGGCGGTCGATGAGCGCGTCAATTACTGGCTGCCGGTCGATCAGTACATCGGTGGCATCGAACATGCCATCCTGCACCTGCTTTATTCGCGTTTCTGGACGCGCGTGATGCGGGATTTGAAGCTCATCTCGCTGTCCGAGCCGTTTTCCAACCTGCTGACCCAGGGCATGGTGCTCAATCACATTTACTTCCAGCAGGGCAACGACGGCCGGCGCGTCTATGTCAAACCGGCTGACGTCAGCAGCAAGACCGACGCCCAGGGCCGGCGAACCGCTACCGTGTCGCTGCTCGATGGCACGCCGGTGAGCTACGGCGGACTGGGGACGATGTCCAAGTCCAAAAACAACGGTGTCGATCCGCAAAGCCTCGTGGATTCTTACGGCGCCGACACGGCGCGGCTGTTCATGATGTTTGCCTCGCCGCCGGAGCAAACGCTGGAGTGGTCGGAGGATGGCGTGCAGGGCCAGCAACGCTTCCTGCGCCGGCTGTGGAAAGCAGTCTACGATCACGGCCGCGCGCCGGCGCGCGCGACGGTGCCACTCGCCAAGTGGTCGGATGAGGCGTTGCGACTGCGCCGCCAGGCGCACCAGACGCTCGCCAAGGTCACGGTCGATATCGGCCGGCGACGCACTTTCAATACGGCAATCGCCGCGGTGATGGAGTTGCTTAACTCCGTAAGCCGCAGCAGCGGTGAGCATGCCGGCGAACTCCAGGCGCGGCACGAGGCGCTCGAGATTGCCGTGCTGGCGCTGGCACCAATCGTGCCGCACATTTGTCACACGCTGTGGCAGGCGCTGGGCCATGAGCGCGCCATCATCGACGAGCCGTGGCCCGAGCCGGACCCGGCCGCGTTGCAGCAGGATACCGTCGAGATGGTCGTGCAGGTCAACGGCAAGTTGCGCGGCAAGGTGCGGGTGCCGGCCGGAGCCGAGGAGCCGGTGGCCCTCGAGCTGGCGCTGGCGGAGCCGGCGGTGCGCCGCTTTCTGGCCGATCAGCCGCCGCGCAAGGTGGTCTACGTGCGCGGCAAGCTGCTCAATCTGGTGGTCTGATGCACCCGCCCGCAGGCGCTATTGGTTCGGCCCGCCAGTGGCGCTGGCTGCTGCCGGCCGTGGCGCTGCTGCTTGCCAGCAGCTGCGGCTTTCATCTGCAGGGCCGGATTGCACTGCCGAGATCGCTGGCGACGGTGGAGCTCGATGCCGTTGACCCGCAATCGGACTTCACGCATGGCTTGCGCGCTGCGCTCGAGTCCTCCGGAACCGCGCTACTCGAATCGCCGGGCACCGCCGACAGCGCCACGATCCGCATTCTTGAGGATTCGGCGTCTGAAATGCTGCTGTCGGTCAACGCGCTGAACGTCCCGACGAGTTACCGGCTGACCTACGCGGTGAAGTTCACCGTCAGTGCCGGCGGACACGAACTGATCAGTGCCGAGGAACACAAGCTGGTGCGCGATTACACATTTGATGAAGCGACGCTGCTTGCCAAGCAGCACGAACGCGATGTGCTCAGCGCCGCGCTGGCCCAGCAGCTGGTCGATGTCGTCATGCGGCGCCTTGCGAGCCTTTGAGCGCTGTGGGGCAATGCGGTGCTGCGGCTCAGTGAGCTGAACCAGGCGGCGCTGCGGCGGCTGCTG
>DASWBL010000147.1:0-3493 GCA_036390615.1 Steroidobacteraceae bacterium
GGCACGAGAGCGGTCCATGCGTATTGAAGTGGTCACGCTGTTTTCCGACCTGATCCTCGATGCAATCGAGCATGGGGTTCTGGGCCGGGCGATCGACCGCGGGCTGCTCAGTGTCGGCACCGAGGATCCGCGGGCGCACACGACCGATGTGCACGGCACAGTTGATGACCGGCCGTACGGCGGCGGGCCCGGCATGGTGATGAAGCCCGAGCCGCTGAGTGCGGCGATCCGCACCGCGACCGCGCGACTGCCGGCAGGGAGCCTGCGCATTGCGTTGTCGGCGCAAGGCGATGCGCTCGACCAGGCGCAGCTCGCGGCGCTTAGCCGGCAACCCGGGCTGCTGTTGGTGGCCGGAAGGTACGAAGGGATTGATGAGCGGGTGCTCGAGTCGCTGATTGATCGGGAGATCTCGATAGGCGATTACGTGCTCTCGGGCGGGGAACTGCCGGCGCTGGTGCTGATCGATGCCCTGGCGCGGCTGATTCCCGGGGTATTAGGCGATGAACGCTCGAGCGCCGATGAATCGTTCAGTGCCGGGCTGCTCGAGGGCCCGCAGTACACGCGGCCGGAGTGTTTCGAAGGCCGGCAGGTGCCGAAGGTGCTGCTGTCGGGTGATCATGCGGCGATTCGCCGCTGGCGGCTGAAGCAGGCCGTGGGGCGCACGTACCGCCGTCGCCCGCAGCTGCTGGCGGCCTGGCCGGCCGATGCCGAGCGTGCGGCGCTGCTTGAGGAATTTTTAAGTGAAGCGCCGGATCGCGATGGGCGATCCGGCCAGGATTGAGGAACAGGTGTTATGAGCAACATTATTCAGACGCTGGAAGCGGAGCGCGCGACGCGCAAAGTGCCGAAGTTCAAGCCCGGCGACACGGTCAACGTGCAGGTCAAGGTCATCGAAGGTGACCGTGAGCGGGTGCAGGGCTACGAGGGCGTGGTGATCGCAATTTCCAACCGCGGTTACAACTCCTCGTTTACGGTCCGCAAGCTGTCGCACGGCGAAGGGGTGGAGCGCACCTTCCAGACGCACAGCCCGTCGATCAGCGAGATCTCGATCAAGCGGCGCGGCAATGTCCGTCGTGCCAAGCTTTATTACCTGCGCGATCGGGCCGGCAAGTCGGCACGCATCGAAGAGAAGGTCTAAAGTGCCTGAGGCGGCGGGTCCGTCGCCACGCACCGCGGCCGGCCGCAGCCGCGGCCCGATGTCGTCATGAATCCGCTGTTGCGATTTATTCGCGGCCTGTGGCACGGGCTCGACGTACTGCGCCGCGTGCTGCATTTGCTGCTGCTGCTGTTGCTGCTGGTCGTGGTGCTGGCGGTACTGCGGCCCGCCACGCCGCGACTCGCCGCCCGCAACGCGCTGGTGATTCGCCCGAGCGGCGAGCTGACCGAACAAGTAGAAGGCGAGCCGCTGCAGCGCGCTCTCAGTCAGGCGCGGGGAGAAAATCAACCGCAGACCCTGGTGTGGGATCTGACCGATGCGATCCGCGCCGCGGCTACCGACTCGCGCATCCAGGCGCTGCTCATTGAAACCGATGATCTAAATGGCGCCGGCCAGGCCAAGCTCGAGGAACTGGCAGCGGCACTGCAGGTGTTTCACCGCACTGGCAAGAAGATCATTGCCCACGGTACGCTGATGCTAAAGAGCCAGTACTACCTCGCGGCCCAGGCCGATGAGGTGTACGTCGACCCGTTCGGCGCGGTGCTCTTGGACGGCTATGAGCGCTATCGCCTGTTCTTCAAAGATGCGCTCGACAAGCTCGGCGTGGATATGCACCTGTTCCGCGCCGGCAAGTTCAAGAGCGCCGAAGAGCCGTACGTGCGCCGGGACATGTCTGTTGAGGATCGCGAGGAAAGTACCGTCTACCTGCAGGCGCTGTGGAGCGGCTACCAGAATGCAGTCGCCGGCGCGCGCGGCCTGAAGCCGCAGCAGCTGAGCCAGTACACCGAACAGTACGTCGGCGCGGTCAAGACCGCGCGCGGCGACATGGCAACGGTGGCACTCGACGCGGGCCTCGTGACTGCCATCAAGACGCCGCAGCAGGTCGAAGCGCGCATGATCGAGCTGGTGGGTCAGGATGCCGACGGCCAATCGTTTTCCGCGGTATCCGTCGATGATTACTCGCGCGTGCTTAATGCGGAAAGACACGTGCACTTTGACCACCGCCCGGCCATCGGCGTGATAACTGCCAGCGGTGAAATCGTCGACGGCATCCAACCGCCCGGGACAGTCGGCGGCGTGTCGATGGCCAAACTGCTGCGCGATGCGCGATTTGACCCGCAGATCAAAGCCGTGGTGCTGCGCATCGACAGTCCGGGTGGCAGCGTATTCGCTTCCGAGCAGATCTACCGCGAGGTGCTGGCGCTAAAGGCCGCCGGCAAGCCGGTTGTGGCCTCGATGGGCGATGTCGCCGCTTCCGGCGGGTACTATATCGCTGCGCCGGCCGATGAAATTATCGCGAGCTCCAGCACCATCACCGGCTCCATCGGGGTGTTCGCGGGGGTGCCGACATTCAGTCGCACGCTTGAGAAGCTCGGCATCAGCAGCGATGGCGTCGGCACGACGGCGCTGTCCGGTGCGATGCGGCTGGAGCGGCCGATGTCCGGCCCGATCAGTGATTTGGCGCAGACCGCCGTCAATCACACCTACGATCAGTTTGTCGCGCGCGTGGCCAATGGCCGCGGCCAGACCGAGGCGCAGATCGATGCCATTGGCCAGGGGCGCGTCTGGGCCGGAGCCGATGCGCTGCGCCTCGGGCTCGTCGATCACCTGGGCACGTACGAGGATGCGCTGGCCGCCGCCGCACGGCGTGCGCACCTCCCGGCCGGTTATCGTGTGCGCCGCCTCGAGCCGCAGCTCAACCTCGCGCAGCAGCTTGCCTTTCAGCTGCAGTCTTCCTCGCTGCGGGCGCAGCGCCTGTTTGGCATCATCTCGGTCTTGCCGGCGCACTTTATGAAGGATCTCGACCCGCTCGACCGGGAACTCGCCCGCTGGCAGCGCCTCTCGACGCCGGATCAGGCTTACGCCTACTGTTTCTGCACGGTTGAGTGACCGGGCAGCTCACCGACCAGCACGCTCAACATGCTGATCGTGCCGAGATCCATGCCATCGATCGGCAGGCTGCAGGATTCGCCCGGGCGCTGCGCACCCAGTACGTACAATAGCGGCAGGTAATGTTCCGGCGTCGGCACCGCCTGCGCGGCGGTCGCGTCCAGATGCGGATAATCAATGAGCGCCGCGTGATCGGCGCGCAACACGGCGGCGCGCACCGCATCGTTGTAGGCGCTGGCCCAGTCCGGGATCGGGGCGTCAGCGCGGCGGGCGAGCAGGCGCAGGTTGTGCACGACGTTGCCACTGCCCAGGATCAGCACCTCATCATCGCGCAGCGCGCCGAGCCGCCGCCCAAGTTCATAATGCCCAACGCTGGCGCGCATGCCGTCGAGCGACAGTTGCACTACTGGCACGTCGGCAGCTGGGAACAGATGTAGCAGCACCGAC
>DASWBL010000148.1:0-2844 GCA_036390615.1 Steroidobacteraceae bacterium
CCCACTTGGCGCCGGTAAAACAACCGTGGTCCGCGGCTTGTTGCGCGCTCTCGGCGAGCATGGTGCGATCCACAGCCCAACTTACGGGCTGGTCGAATCCTATGCGCTCGCGCGCGGCGAGATCGTGCATGTGGATCTTTATCGGCTGCAGGGCGAGGCCGATGCCGAGGCGTTGGGACTGCGCGATAGCTGCCACGGCGGCGTGCTGCTTCTAATCGAGTGGCCGGAGCGGGCGCCAGCAGTGCTGCCTAAGCCCGATCTGATGCTCACTCTCGCGCCGGAAGAGTCAGGCCGCCGCTGCGAACTCGCGGCCGGGTCGCCAGCAGGCCAGCACTGGATTGGGGCGATCGCAGCCGGCGATGCTAATGGTTGAATGGAATTAAGCGATGTAGATAGCTGATATCTATTGAAATGATTATTGTCCGGACGTACAGTCCGGCCACCGGATCGGCAGGAGAAGCGGTTTGAGCCAATGCTTGACGGCGCGATGGTTGATCCTGGCAGCGGCCGTCGGCCTGCTCAGCGCCCCGTCCGCTCAGGCGGCAACCCGGTTGCTCGGGGTGCGGCTCGATGCCGCCGCGGATGTCACGACGGTAACGCTGTCGCTGTCCGCACCGGTTGAGCAGCGCACCTTTTCACTCACGCACCCAGACCGGTTGGTCATTGACCTGCCGGCCACGGCAGCGCGCGGCGCCTTGGCGCCGCCACCAGCGACCGGGCTAGTCGACGTTGTGCGTATCGCGCCGCAACCGCATGGCACGCTGCGCGTCGTGCTGTCACTGAATGCGGCGGCCCGCTCATCATTGCACGTTGCCAGCAATCGTGGCGTCACCCAGCAACTGACCATCAAGCTCACGGCACGGGAGGAACCGCAACAGGCCGCGGCCGCGAGTCCCGCGGTAGTCGTGGCCGCCGCTCATGCGCCGCAAGCCAGTGACCGCGACATCATTGTGGCGGTCGATGCCGGTCACGGCGGCGAAGATCCCGGTGCCTCAGGCCGCGGCGGCACGCATGAAAAGGACGTTGTGCTCGCTATTGCCAAGGCGCTGGCCGAGCGGATCAACCGCGAACCGGGCATGCGGGCGGTGCTGACGCGAAATTCTGATCACTTCATCGAACTTCGCGAGCGCATGCAGATTGCGCACGCCGCGCACGCCGACATTTTCGTGTCCATCCATGCCGATGCGGTACGCGATCGCACTGTCGACGGCGCGTCAGTCTACGTGCTCTCCGATCACGGCGCCTCGAGCGAGGCGGCCCGCCAGCTGGCCGACCTTGAAAACGCCGCGGATCTCAAAGGGGGCGTGCGCCTGGCCGACAAGGATCAGTCGCTCGCCTCGGTCTTGCTGGATGTCTCGCTCGAGGAGAACAGCATCGGCACGAGCGTAGAGGTTGCCGACCGGGTGCTGGCGGCGCTGGATCGGGTCGGCGCCGTGCGCCGCAAACAGGTGCAGCAGGCCGGGTTCATGGTGCTCAAATCCCCGGACATTCCCTCAATGCTGGTGGAGACGGCGTACATTTCCAATCCGGCCGAGGAGCGCAAGCTCAGGTCCGGGCAATACCAGCAACGGCTCGCCGATGCGATCGGCACGGGCCTGGCCGGATATTTCCACCTGCATCCGCCCGACGGGACGCTGTTTGCCCGCCAGCGGCACATGGCCGATGCCGATCCGCCGGCGGGCGGGCGCAGCCGCTCCTGAGGCGCCTGGCGTGTAAACTGACGCGCGTTCCCATTGCCTTGGGCCGCGCATGCCGATCCGTGTCCTTCCCAGTGCCCTGATTGACCAGATCGCTGCCGGCGAGGTCATCGAGCGGGCCGCATCCGTCGTCAAGGAGCTGGCCGAGAACGCGCTCGATGCCGGCGCGACGCGCATCGAAATCGACATCGAGGCCGGCGGGCTGCAGCTGATTCGCGTGCGCGACGATGGCCGTGGCATTGCGCGCGCAGAACTGCCGCTCGCGGTCGAGCGGCACGCGACCAGCAAGATCGCAACGCTCGAAGATCTCGCGGCCGTCATGAGCCTCGGCTTTCGCGGTGAAGCGCTGCCGTCCATCGGCTCCATTGCCAAACTACGCGTCGTGACCCGCGCGGCCGGCGAGGATCAGGGCAGCGAGCTTTCTGTCGAGGGCGGGCGCGCCGGTGGGCCGCGGCCGGCGGCGCACCCGCCGGGCACCACTGTGGAAGTACGCGATCTGTTTTACAACGTGCCGGCGCGCCGCAAATTCGTGCGCACGGCGGCGACCGAATTCGGTCACATTGCACGCTTAGTCGAGCGGCTCGCGCTGGCTGCGCCCGCCGTGGGCTTCAGACTCAGGCACAACGAGCGGCTGATCTTGGAGCTGGCAGGCGCAAGCGATGAGCGCTCGCAGGCCGCGCGCATCGGGCGCGTTGTCGGTCCGGACTTTCTACCGCGCGCGGTCGCAATCGACGAACAAGGTGCACTGTCACTGCGCGGCTGGCTCGGCTTGCCGACCGCTTCGCGGGCTGGCACCGATCTGCAGTACTGGTTCGTCAACGGGCGCTCGGTGCGCGACCGGCTGCTCGGCAACGCCGTGCGCCTCGGCTATCGCGACGTGCTGTATCACGGCCGGCACCCGGCTTATATTCTTGAACTGCGGATCGACCCACAGCTGGTCGATGTCAACGCGCATCCGGCGAAACTTGAACTGCGCTTCCGCGACAGCCGGGCCGTGCATGATTACGTGTTCCGTGCCGTGGAGCGTGCGCTGGCCGGTACCCGGCCGAGCGAGTCGGTGCCGGCCGCAGCGGCGCTGATGCTGACGGCAGCGCGCCAAAGTGTGGCGGCGACGCAGCCGCTGTGGACTGACGCCGCGGTCGTCAAT
>DASWBL010000149.1:0-10267 GCA_036390615.1 Steroidobacteraceae bacterium
CTGGCGCGCGGACGGCCCTGACGCATGTCGTTCGCGAATCTCCTGCGAGGCGCGGCCCTGGTGCTGTTGATCGCTTTCCTGCTCTCGCCGCAGAGCTTCGCGCCGGTGTTCGCCCCGCTCACGCACTACGGCGCACCGCCGATCTACGATCAGGGCAATCTCCTTCTGCTGGCCCTCGCGCAGCTCGCCACGGTGTGCTGCGCGGCCGTCGCCAGCACCTTGGTCGCGGTCGGTCTGGGAATCCTCGTGACCCGCCCGGCCGGCGCGCAATTCCTGCCGCTCTCGCGCACGCTCGTCAACATTGGCCAGACATTTCCTCCGGTCGCGGTGCTCGCGGTGGCGGTGCCGCTGGTCGGCTTCGGGGAGAAGCCGACGCTGATCGCGCTCTTCGCGTACGGACTGTTGCCGATTTTCGAGAACACGATCGCTGGGCTACGCAGCTGTCCGCCTGCAGTTCTCGAGGCAGCGAGCGGCATGGGCATGAGCCCGCGCGAGCGGCTGCGGTGGGTCGAGCTGCCGATAGCGATGCCGCTGATCCTCGAGGGTATCCGCCTGTCGCTGGTCATCAGCGTCGGCACGGCGACCATCGGCTCGACCGTCGCTGCCAAGGGGCTCGGCGAAGTGATCATTGCCGGGCTCCTCTCCAATAACACCGCCTTTATCCTGCAGGGCGGCTTGGTGACCGGCCTGATGGCCATCCTGCTTTACGACAGCATGGCGGCGATCGAGCGGCGGATCCTGCGGGCCGTGCATGTCGGCTGATCCCGGGAGCGCGTACCGCGTCACAACCGCGCCCGCTCCCGCAACGCTTGTGGAACAGATCAGCTATAATCCAGCCACTTTCGTTACTGACGCTGGACCGCGCCCGATGAGCGCAACGACGACACAGCGCGGCGAGGCGCGCGAAGCGCCGCGCCGCTGGACCCGAACCGCCGCGGTAGAAATTCCGACATTGCTGCTGCTGCTGCTTTGCTATGGCGGATGGCTGTCGATCACTTTTGCGTATGGCCGCTGGCCGTTGTGGATCGTCGCGCCGGTCGGTGCGGTGCTGCTGACGCTGCACAGCTCCCTGCAGCACGAGATCCTGCACGGTCACCCGACCCGCTGGCCTGCCCTCAACCGTGTGCTCGGCATGGTGCCGCTGTCGTTCTGGTTGCCCTATGAGCGGTACAAGCAGACTCATGTGGCGCACCACATTGACGCGCGGATTACCGATCCGCTCGATGACCCCGAATCGTTTTACTGGACGCCGGAAGATCTGGCGCACATGCAACCGCTGACGCGCGTGTTCCTCAGTTTGCAGCAGACGCTGCCCGGACGGCTCGTGGTCGGCTCATCGTGGCGCATCGCGAAGTTTTGGCGCGGCGAGCTGATCGAGCTGTGGCGCAACGAGCAACGGTTAAGACTGGTCTGGCTCGAGCACCTGCTGTGGTGCGTGCCGGTCATAGTCTGGGTGACGGTGGTTTGCCACATGCCGCTCTGGCTCTACATCGTGGCGCTGGTATTGCCCGGCAACGCCTTGCTATTGATCCGCTCGTTTGCCGAGCACCGGGCGCGCACGGAGCCGCGCCATCGCACCGCCATCGTTGAGCGCTCGTGGATTTTGGGGCCGTTGTACCTGTTCAACAATCTGCATTCGTTGCATCACGAAGCGCCGACGATTCCGTGGTACGAGTATAACGCCCGCTACCGGCTGGTCCGCGACCGGCTCATCGCGGAAAACGGCGGGCTGCTGTACGTGACGTACTTTGATGTTGCGCGCCGCTTCATGTTCCGGCCACACGACGCGCTGCCGCACCCCACCGGCCGGGTCCCGTCGCGTCAGGCAGCCTAAGTGCCCTCAGGCGGGCCGGTGGTAATCGGCGGCGACCGCCTCGCGCTCCCACTCGAGCAAAACTGCAAAATCGTGCTCACTGACTTCGGCAAAGCCGTCGAGCAACAGCCCGTCAGCTAGTTCATTGAACCACGGGCGCCGCCCGGCGCCGACGAATGCCGCGCGCAGTTTCGCGATCACATCCACGGGGGTGTCTGCAGCCGCAACGAAGGCCGGCATCGGCGCCGCCTCGGTCGAGGCCAGCACCCGCACGTCGCCCGTCAGTGCCGGCTGGTGGTGCGCGAGCAGCAGGTGCCAGTAGGCATCGAGCGGCCCGACATCAATGCGTCCTTCTCGCACGCTGTCAAGAATCCGTCGCGCGGTGACGAGCGGGCCAAGCATTTCGCTGTACAGCGTCGGCCGCGCCGCCGTGCGGTAGGGAAGCAGATGATGGCGGAAGGCGTTGAATCCGGAATGTGAGTGCTCAACGGTCCAGCCGGCGCGACCGCCAAAAGTGTCCTCGAATGTACGGTACGGCGAGTTTCGGCGGACGATAAGGTCCGATCGGTAGTAAGGCCGCCCCGTCGCCCAGGCGGCCCGGGGAATAGGGGCGGCGAGCGGCACCACTGGCGCAAGCCTGCTGGCAATCGGAAAGCCACACATGAAGACTGAACCGAGATCCGGCCGCGCCCAAAGGTCCTCGAGCGGTTGCGGGGCCGGGTAGGAAACGTAGTCAAGTGCGACGCCGGCATCGTCGGCCACATTCGACAAGAGCGCCCGCCAGAGGGCCTCAACCTCAGGGGTTACGGCATACATGCGGGCGTTCATGATCCGCGCGGTCATGGCGATGCTAATTCTGCGTCCGAACCGCCGTACGCCGCAGCAGCAAAACGGCGCCGGATTGCCCCGAGCTAGCCGCCGCTGCGGGCAATTTCTTCTGTCCTGCGGGCGACAAAAGCGCCGACCGCTTCCTTGATGGCAGGATCAAGCGGCGGTGGCACGTAATCGGCCAGCATCTTCTGCCAGATGCCCGTGGCGCGTTGGGTCGCATCGCGGGCGCCGGCATCGGTCCAGTTCTCGAAGTTCGACCAGTCCGACAGCAGTGGACGGTAAAACGCATGCTCGTAGCGGGCCAGCGTATGCGCCGCGCCGAAGTAATGCCCGCCTGCCGCGACGCCCTTGATCGCATCAACGGCGATATCGTCCTCGCTGAATTCAATTGGCTTCAGCAGCTCAGCCCAGTTGCGCAGCAACTCGGCGTCGACGATGATTTTTTCCAGCGAAGCCGACAACCCGCCCTCCAGCCAGCCGGCCGCATGATTGATCAAATGGCTGTGACTTAAAATCGCCGCCTGGAGCGAAAACGCTGTCTCGTAGGTCGACTGCGCATCCACCGTCGGCGAAGCATTCACCGCGCTGGTGCGGACCGGAATCCGCAGCCGGCGGCCAAGCTGCGCGCTCGCAAGCACGGCATTGACGTATTCGGGCGTGCCGAACGCCGGCGCGCCGGTGCGCATGTCGACGTTCGACGTGAAGCCGCCAAGCACACACGGTGTGCCCGGCCGGATCATCTGGCACAGCGCGATAATGCACAATGCCTCGGCTGTCTGCTGCACCAGCGCACCGGCAAGCGTCACTGGCGCCATCGCGCCCATCAGCGTGAACGGTGTAATGACCACGCACTGGCCATGACGGGCCATAACCATGATGTTTTCGAGGATCTCCTCATCTACGCGGCGCGGCGAATTGACATTCGTCACCGACAGCAGCGTCGGGCGCGCGGCCAGATCCTCAATCGTGCAGCCGTGTTCGATGGCCGAAAGCGCGATGGCATCAGTGGCTTGCACGCCGCCCACGCCGCGCGCCGCCCAAACGATATCCGCGCACTCGATATGGGCCTGGTAGGTCGCCAGATGCCGGGTCGCCACGGGTACGTCCACCGGCTCGACCACGATGCCACCCTGCCAGTGCAGAATGCCAAGCGTGTGCGTCAGCTTGAGAATATTGCGAAACGCTTCGAGATCACCGTAACGACGACCACGCTCGCGATCAGTGATATTAGGAGCGCCGGTAACCGGGCCAAAGTTCACGACATTGCCGCCCACATGCAGATCGCGGTCGGAATTTCGGGCATGCAGCACGAATCGTTCGGGCACGTGGGCGAGTTGCGCATCCACGATGTCGTGCCCGAGTCGCACTATCTGCGTCGGTTCGTCCACCAGTGCACCGGCCTTGCGGAAAATCTCGCGGGCCGTAGCGCTGCGGATCTCAAGTCCGGCTTCCTCGATAATCCGGTAGGCCGCCGCGACAATGCGCTCGACTTGTTCCGGGCTCAGTATTTCAAGCGGTGCCCAATGATTCGTAAGCCGCGGAATAGGCGCCAGTGACGGACCGGTCGAGCGGGCGGCGCGCCCGCGGCGGCGGGAGGAGGACAAAGCATCTGTCATAGGCCTGCCATGTTACCGATACCGCCGGCGAGTGGTGGGCATCACGGCGCGCGCCCGGGCCGCGAGCCACCAATTGTTGCGTTGCACATAAGCACCAATTATTGAGCTTTCTCCGGCAAATACAGGCAATGGCGGCGGTTCAGTCCCATTGATTGGCGTTCTTTGGGAAGCCAGGCCGCTGAACGCGCACCACGCAAAAGCGCTGGCCGGTAGGCGCTTGCATCACGGCCCAGCGCTCAAGGCGCTCGACTACGCTGGCGCCAAGCCTTTCAAGGCGCGCTACTTCGGCAGCAATATCGTCGGTCTCAATGTCCAGATGAACGCGACTTTCGTGCTCCACGCGCTGGATCTGCACGATGGGCTCATCGGGAGGCGTTGCGAGCATGCGGTAGTTGCCGCGGCTTCCCGGGTGCTTTGGGTCTAGCGCGCGACCCAATGCCGCACTCCAAAATTGAGCGGCCTCGTCCACGTTCGAGACCTTGCAGTCCACCAGCACGGCGCAGAGGCGGGAATGATGCATGCAAGTGTCCCCCCAGGATATTTGTTGGAGTGCGTCAGAAGGTGGAGACTTCGCGTCGCCCGGATCCAGGTAAAGTTCCTGAGCCGCACGCATTTCCGACGCCAGCTCGCGCTTGTGCGCGTTTGCGGCCGCAGTCGCCGAATGCGGAATTGCCGCTGCTCAGCTCTCCGGTGCCACGACGATGATTACTTTGCCGCGGGCGTGGCCGGCTTCCACATAGCGCATCGCCGCCGGGACTTCATCCAGGGCATAGGTTCGGTCGATCACCGGCGTCACGGATTTCGCTTCCATCATTTTGTTCAGGGCCATCAGGTCGGGTCCGTTGATATTCGCAAGAAACGTCGCGAACTTCTGCTTCACAAACCAGGACAACACGCCCGCTTTGATCCAATTCCGCACCGGGCCCAAAAATGCGTGACTTTCCTCAGGTCCACCGCCGCCAACCAGGACATAGATGCCCGAGGGTTTCAGCAGGTGCCGGTACGACAACAACGGCCGGTTGGCCACGTTGTCATAAATCACATCGTATTTTTGGTTGCTCTGCGCAAAATCCTCTTTGGTGTAATCGATGATGTGATCGGCGCCTAGCGATCGAACCAGGTCCACATTCTTCGTGCTGCATACGGCGGTGACCTCGGCGCCGTAGGACTTCGCGATCTGCACAGCAAACGTACCTACGCCGCCCGATGCGCCGTTGATCAGGATCTTCTGGCCCGCTTTGAGCTGGCCCGCGTCGCGTAGTCCTTGCAGTGCGGTGATGCCGGCGATCGGCACGGCCGCCGCTTGCTCGAAGCTAATGTCGGCTGGTTTCAGCGCGATTTTCCCCTCGGGCGCCGGAGAATACTCGGCAAAAGCACTGTCGCCCACGCCATAGACGGCATCGCCCGGCTTGAACTTCGTGACGTTCTTACCGACCGATTCGACCACGCCCGCCACATCGACGCCCAGTCTTGGGTCCTTAGGCTTCATCAACCCGGCCCCCATCAAGCGCATGATGTATGGCGCGCCTTCCATGTAGTGCCAGTCGAGGGGATTAAGGGCAGCCGCGTGGACCTTGATCAGAACCTGATCGTCACCGGGCAGAGGTTTGTCGATCTGTTCGAGGCGAATCACGTCCGGTGACCCGTAGTCGTGATAAACAGCAGCCTTCATGAACTGACCGCTGGCGCGATACAGCGGCGGTTCGGGTCGCGTAAGTTCGTAAACCGCAAATGCCGCGACAAGCGCAACCACGACCAGCACGATGCGAATTGATGTCCGCTTCAGCAGCGGCCGCTTTGGCTTCTGCGGTGAACTCATACTCATGCTCCGAAAGTTGCCCGCGCTGACGAGTTGAGTATAACAAGGTCAGCTGTGTGCTGGCTTTATTGGTTGGCGTGCCAGCGCACTCTGCTGGCGCGCAGCTGAGCTCGATTATAATTTCAGGCAGGCTTCATGTTCTTGGTTTCAGTTTTATGACGATCGAACCTACCAACCCCACGTCGGCCGATGCGCGGGCATTAATCGCAATGGCGGATCAATACTTGGCATCGCTTTATCCTGCGGCGAGCAATCACCTGGATGACGTTGAAGTTCTGACGGCGCCGAAGGTCCTGTTTCTGGGCTGCCTAGTCGGCGCTGCGCTGGTTGGCTGCGGGGCGGTTAAGATTCTGGCCGATGACGGCGAGTACGGAGAAATCAAGCGGGTTTTTGTTTTGCCCGCCCACCGGGGCCGCGGCTACTCGGTGGCCCTCATGGAACGGCTCGAGAGTCATCTGCAAGAAAGCGGCATCTGGATGGCGCGGCTTGAAACCGGAATAAGCCAACCGGAGGCGCTCGCTATGTATCGGCGGCTGGGCTACGTAGAGCGCGGGCCGTTCGGTGCCTACATTGAAGATCCGCTCAGCATATTTATGGAAAAGCGCCTCGCCGGTTCATAGTCATGGTGACCGTGGCCACGGGCGCCTGGCTGCGGGCCATCAGCCGGTCACCGACCGCAAGGTCCAGAAATCATTCGCCAGCTGCGCGTCGAGCAAGTATTCATAGGGCATCGTGCAATAGCCGTTCATGCCCCAGCCCGTGCCCCACGAATTACGCATGATGAATGTGCGCGTGGCGTTGTTATAGCCCACCGCCAGAACGCAATGCCCACCGACTGACGCCTCGCCGGGGGCCGGCATCGGCACAATGCCCGAGCTGGCCACCGCCTGGCTCTCAAAGCTCTGGTACACGGTAAAGCCAAAAACAAACGGATATCCTTCAGCCAGGCAGCCTTGCATCTGGGCCAGATTTTGCGTGACCCGGGCGTAGGACGACACCAGGTCGAGCTTGGCGTCGGTGAAGGCAAGCGGCGGCGGTCGGTCGGCGAAATTGGCGATGACATAGGGCCAATCGGTCTCGGGCGGCGCCCCAAGCGTGACGACTGATTTAATGCCGTCGCGGACCTGCGCGCCGGAATCCTGATTGACCGTGCCTTCGATGACCCGTTCGTTGTAATAGATGAACAACCGCGAGGGCGTGAATTCCCGATTGCCCTGCTTGCCCTGATCAAATTCGATGGCGCCGGCAATTCCGTTCGCGGTGCAACTGCCCAGTTGCCCCTGGTCGTAAACGGGCGGGCAGGCTGAGCGCAGATCGACCGACGGCGGCAATCCTTGTGGAAAACGGTAGAGCGGTGCCGCATAGGCGAAGTCGCGGGCGTCGGGTAGATCGCGCAGCCAACCATAGCCGCCACGCCGAGATGCCTTGCGGATTGGTAATTTCACCAGCGGATCGGATCCGGTAATCGCGGTGCGCGATGGCCTCAAGTGTCCGGCGGGTGGTCGACGCTTTTTTGTCATCGGGAAGCCTCGCGAGAATTTCTGCAGGCAGCTCGGCGACGCCGCCTTGGGCTTTGGTACTCACCGTGTCAATGCCGATCGAGTCGGACTGCGATATAGGGGCATTTGCGCGTCGGTTCAGAAGATCACAAGCGGCGACCCGAATCAAAGTGTCGCTGCCATCGCGCCATCGCTTGACCCGTTATCGGTCTCTCCCTATCATGCAAATGAGAATCATTATCGTTCGTATTAAGGACCGACTGTGCCTAACAGCCCCTTGGCCCAAAATTGCGAATTTCACGGCGAAACTGTCTGGTTTTCTTCATTTTATTCAATAGGTTATGTGGCAGGCCGCCGGTCGGTCAGATGGGCTGCTAGCCCGCAGCATCCGGGAGCCGTGCGCCCGCTATCCAGGGGCTGGCCCTATTTATTGGGCCTCGCCTGGCTCCTGGCCGGTTTGGCTATGGTTTTGCCGCTTCACGCGGAATCCTCTAGTGCCGGAGCCCCGGTGCAGGGTGTCGGCGCTGCGGTTTCCGTGGCGACCGAACAGCTAGCGTTGAATGACACGCCGCTAGAAACCGTGATTGTCCAGGCCACGCGCCTGGGTGGCCCGGATGTCTCGGATACCGGCGCCAATGCCTATGCCGTGACAGCGCAGGACATCAGCGATTCGCCCGGCGGAGAGCACACGCCCCTGACCGAGGTGCTGGCGCAAATGCCGGGCGTGGCGATCGACCAGAACCAGCAAATCCACATCCGCAATACCGAGGGGCCGCAATTCCAGTACCAGATTAATGGCGTGCTGGTTCCGCTCGATATCAATACCAACCCGGCATTTTTGTCGATGATCAATCCGATGTTCATCCAGCAGGTCAACCTGCTCGATGGCGTACTGCCCGCTCGTTACAGCTATGCGACCGGGGGCGTGGTGGACATCAGGACCAAGGATGGCTGCGAACAATCTGGCGGTAATCTGAGCGTCACCGCGGGCCAGCTCGATACGGTGCAGCCGAGCGCGCAGTACGCGGGGTGCGTCGGGGCACTCAGCGCCTACATCAGCGCCATTTACGATCAGGGCAATAGCGCTTTTAGCTCTGCCACACCCGGCCCGAATCCGATACACGACCGCACGCGGCAAGGCCAGCTGCTTGGATTCTTTTCCTATGCGCTGAATTCCGGTACTACCGTGAGCGTGCTGCTGTCGGCGGCGGCCAGCGACAACCAATTGCCAAATGTCGGCAACCTGATGCCGCAGTACACGCTCGCGGGGCTGACCAATATCCCGTCATCAGCGGCCATCAACTCCGACCTGAATTTCACCGACGAGCTGGCGGTCATTTCGCTGTCGAGCACGCCGACCGACCAGCTTGCCTACCAACTGGCTTACTCCGAGCATTCGATTTCGCAGCGGTTCAGGCCCGACCAGGCGGGCGAGCTTATCTACCAGGGTGTCGCCTCGACCGCGAATCACGCGGATCGCGACCATACGCTGGAAGGCGATTTCACCTATACGCTCGGCGCACATACGCTTGGCGCCGGTTTCTATGCTGGCGACTATGGCGTGCGCGTCAGCGATTACTCGCTGGTATTTCCGGTGGATGCCACGGGCGCTCAAAGCAGCAACGTGCCGGTTGCGGTCAATAACAGCGACCACGCCAGCAACGTGGTCGCGGGCGTCTATGTGAGCGATCTGTGGAAACTGACCGATCGACTCAGCGCCAACACCGGTCTTCGTTGGGACCGACTGAGTGGCTTCAGCCGCGGCGAGCAGCTCGACCCGACCCTCAATCTCATCTTTCAGGCCAGCACTCACACGACCTGGCATGCAGGATTCGCGCGCTATATGCAGGTGCCTTCCTTGCTTGGTATCTCACCGACCGTCCAGCCCGCGTTCGTCGGCACGACTGCCGCCGGTCCGCCGGGCAATCCGACCCCAGTCACCGAGGACGATGGCGAGTGGGATGCAGGCGTCGTACACCAGCTAACGAGCAACTGGACGATCTCGGCGGACGGCTATTACGAGCTGACGCACAACTACCTTGATACCGGCCAGTTCGGGGTCGTGCCGATCTTTGCGCCATTTAATTATGGTCACGGTACGATTTGGGGCACTGAGCTGGCCACACGCTACAAGGCACAAGGCTTTTCTGCCTACGCCAACCTGACGGTTGGCAGAAACCTGGAAAAAGGGGTCGCGACCGGGCAATTTAATTTTGCTCCGGCAGAATTGGCCTATATCGACAGCCACCCCATTGTTTTGGATCACCAGCCGCTGTTTGGCGCCTCAGCCGGAGGCAGCTACCGGCTGCAATCGTATGCCTTCAGTGTGGATGCCATATACAGCAGCGGACTGCGCGCCGGCTTCGCCGATGAGGAAAAACTGCCTGGCGTAGTGCAGGTGAACATCAGCGCCGAGCGCTCCTGGGTGCTCCCAGGGCATTGCCGCCTCACCAACCGCCTCGCAATACTCAATGTTCTTGACCGCGTAAATCTGATCAGACCAGCCAATGGGATCGGCATATTCCAGTCAGCCTACGGTCCCCGACTTACGGCCCTCGATACACTCACGGTCTCTTTATGAGAACAATGGCGGTCGCCGGCCAGGCGGCGCGTCGCCAGCATGTGCGCAATCCGGCGGTAATTTAAGTCTTGAGATTCCCCATACCGCACACACTGCGGTTCACGCGCA
>DASWBL010000150.1:0-2682 GCA_036390615.1 Steroidobacteraceae bacterium
GAGCGTCACCTGGGCAGCGAGTTCCGGGTTCTTGCAAAGCTCAATAAATTCATGCCGGGCCCGCAGACGCTGGTAGTGCTGGTGATAGCGCCCGGCCTGGCGCATGAACCACACCGGTGGCCGGCCGTGGTTGTCGCGCGCCAGCGCGCGGCTGAGGGCCGTCGCGCGCGCCGGCTCACTCATGGGTCAGTTCCGTGAGCAGATAGCCGACGCCGCGGATGCTGCGGATCACG
Organism: Steroidobacteraceae bacterium; assembly: GCA_036390615.1. GTDB lineage: Bacteria > Pseudomonadota > Gammaproteobacteria > Steroidobacterales > Steroidobacteraceae > FEN-1191. The sequence goes on from DASWBL010000150.1 coordinate 234, forward strand.
CGCGGATTGGCGGCATCCTCCTCCACCAGCCGGCGCAGCCGCACGATGAAATTATCGACCGTTCGCGAAGTGGGGAATTCGTCCGCCGACCAGGCGCGATCCAGGATCTCGTCGCGACTGACCGCTTTGCCGACCCGGCTCGCCAGCAGCCGCAGCACCGCGCACTCCTTGTGCGTTAGCGGTTGCTGCTGACCGTCGACTTCGGCGGCAAAGCGCTCAAAGTCCACGCGCGCCCGGCCGATGCTGACGCGCCGCAGCTCGCCGGGCACAACCGCCAGCTCCGCGGCGCGCTTCAGGCAGTTCTGGATCCGCAGCAGCAGTTCGCGGAAATTAAACGGCTTGGTCACGTAATCATCGGCACCCAGCTCCAGGCCGCGCACGCGATCTTCGGGATTGCCGTGTGCTGTCAGGAAAATGATCGCCGCCTGGGGCGCCTGCGCGCGCAGTTCCCGCCCGAGCGCAAAGCCATTGCCGTCAGGCAGGCCAACATCGAGCAGCACCAGCTGCGGCTTTTGTTCCGTGAACAATGTGCGCGCGCGCGCCATCGACTCGGCCCGGCCAACCAGATAGCCGGCGGCCGCCAGGCGCTCGCTCAGCGTCTCGGCGACGTTGCGCTCGTCCTCCACTACCAGGATTCTTGCCGTCGCGGCCATGCGTGCCCCTCAGCCAGCGTTGGCCAGAAAAATCAGGCGCGCCGCAAACCCACCACCGGGGGTCGTTGCAAACCGCACCTCTCCGCCCATTCGGCGCATCAGCGCCCGCACCAGATATAGGCCGACGCCGACGCCTATCGAGCCTTCGCCGCGGCCAAAAAGCGTGCCGAGGCGCTGCGGATCGGCACTGCTGCCTACGCCGTTGTCCTGGTAATGCACCTGCACCTTGGGCCCGCGCTGGCTGACTTGCAGTTCAATCTTCACCGGATCGACACCGGCATGCCGCGCCGAGTTCTCGATGAGATTGCGGAAGATCATCTGCACCGCGGCCGCGTCAGCCTGAATCGGTGCAATCTCGCCCTCGAGCCTGACCTGCACCTCAAGCCGCGGACCGTAAGTGGCGGTAATTGTCGCGACCGTACGCTCGATCCAGCCGCGCAGCGGAATTTCTTGCTCGGCCAGCGGTCCTCCGCCTTCGATGCGCGCCAGCTCCAGTGTCTTATCGATCTGCGATTCGAGGCGGTGCGAGTCCTCAAGCAGCCGGCGCGCCAATTCGGTCCGCTGATCGCCCTCGGCAATGGCCTCGGCCTGCAATCGCATGCTGGTCAGCGGCGTGCGCAGCTCATGCGTTACGCCGGCAAAAAACGCCTGCATGCTGCGGGCGCGCAGGTTTTCGCGCCAATACAGCCACACCAGCAGCGCCGAAAGCCCGAGCAGCAGCAACAGGAACACCGAGGATTCACCGACCAGCATCAGGCGCGTACGCGCCCACTGCTCGGCCACGAGGCCGCTTGACTGGCCGTTTTGCGCCTCAAGTTCGGCAATGCGCTGCGCCTGGCGAAAAATGAGCGTGGTCCACCAAGTCGCAAGCGCCAGCACCAGCACCAGCCAGCAGGCGGCGACCGCGACGACCAGCCGCGCGCGGCGCGCCGGCACTTTGCTCAGACCGCCCTGGCCCGCTTTGCGGTTCATATCGACAGCCACTCCCGCCAGTGTCCGGACGACGGAAAAACCTGCAATGTCCGCACGCCCATGCGACGCAGATACTCGGCCGTCTTGCCCGGTCCGCAGGCATGATGCACCGGCTCGCCAATACTGTCCCGCCAGCGCTCGAACTGGGCGGTGCTGTGCCAATATATATGTGTCGCCAGCTTGGGTGATTCGCCGCTGGCGCTGCCGCTCGCCCGATGCTCGTAGGTCACAAGAACTTTGCTGCCGCGCCAGTCGGCGGCGGCGGCGGCATGGGTCAGCACCAGCCATTGCCTAGCCGCTGGCAAAGCAAGCACACCCTCGGCGAGCGTCGACGCCAGCGTTGCAAAGCCCAGCCCCTCGGCACAGCCTTCGACCCAGGCGCCGCGGTCGGCCAGTGCAAACCAGCTTTCCGTGCCCGGCACCCAGATGTGCCGGCATACGTTGACGGCTGCGGCCGGCATTTCTGGCAACGCCTGCCGGTGCGTAATGAACGCAGCCCCGGCCGCCGCCAGCGCCGTCGCGCATTGTTCGCCAGCGCCAGGCAAAACCTGGATCGGTTGTGGCGGCTGCCGGCTGCCATCCCAGGCGACTATTGGTGCGACAGCAGCGGCAAGCGGTGTTTCGCTGCGCCAGTCCAGCTTAGGCTCAAGCAGCTCCTCGCCCACTGCCTCTCGCCAGTAAAGCAAGGTGCCGAGGCCCCCAATCATCCGTTGCGTCGCGCCCAGGCGCTGATGGCACCCGCCGCCGCGCGCTGCGAGGAGCGCTCGCTCGGCCAGGACCGCTTCGCGCGTTGGCACATCGTCGAGCGGCGCCAGCAATCCGCG
>DASWBL010000151.1:0-3750 GCA_036390615.1 Steroidobacteraceae bacterium
GAAATTGCCCAAGGCAACGTCGCCGATGTCGAAGCGGCAGTTGTCGCGGCACGTACGGCCCTCAAGGGCTGGCAGGCAATTAAGCCTCATGTGCGCGCCCGGTTCCTGTATGCGCTGGCGCGCCAGATTCAAAAACATGCCCGGCGCCTGGCGGTGCTGGAGAGCATGGACAACGGCAAGCCGATCCGCGAAAGCCGAGATCTCGACATTCCGCTCGCGGCGAGGCATTTTTATTATCACGCCGGATGGCCGCAGCTGCTGCGGCAGGAATTTCCGGATCACCGGCCCTGCGGCGTCGTCGGACAGATCATTCCGTGGAATTTCCCGCTGCTGATGCTGGCGTGGAAGATCGCACCGGCGCTGGCCACCGGCAACACGGTGGTACTTAAACCCGCTGAATATACGCCGCTGACGGCGTTGGCTTTCGCGCAGCTGTGCATGGAGATCGGGCTGCCCAAGGGTGTCATCAACATTGTCACAGGCGACGGTACAACGGGCGAGGCGCTGGTAAACCACCCGGACGTCGACAAGATCGCCTTTACTGGTTCAACGGAAGTTGGGCGCGCAATCCGCCGCGCCACCGCCGATTCACACAAGAAACTGTCGCTCGAGCTGGGCGGCAAGTCGCCGTTCGTAGTCTTTGAGGACGCGGACCTCGACAGCGCCGTCGAAGGACTGGTGGATGGCATATGGTTGAATCAGGGTCAGGTTTGTTGCGCCGGGTCGCGGCTGCTGATGCAGGAGAGCATTGCTGAGCGGCTCATCGAGAAAGTGCGGGCGCGGATGAGCCGCTTACGTATCGGGCCACCGCTGGACAAAACCACCGACGTCGGCGCGATTGTCGACCAGGTCCAGCTCGAGCGCATTGACCGTCTCGTGAAGGGAGCGGTGGCTGATGGCGCGCGCTGCTGGCAGCCCGATGGAACCGTCCCGCCAGGCGGCCTGTATTACAAGCCGACGCTGCTGACCGACGCCCATCCGACCTCCGCCGCTGTGCAACAGGAGATCTTCGGACCGGTGCTGACGGCAATGACGTTTCGCACCCCGGTGGAGGCTGTCGAGCTGGCCAACAACACAGTGTACGGTCTCGCGGCCAGCGTCTGGAGCGAGAGCATCAACCTCGCCCTGCAGGTGGCGGCGCAGATTCGTGCCGGCGTTGTGTGGGTTAATAGTACCAACGCCTTTGACGCCGCCACCGGATTTGGCGGTTATCGCGAGAGCGGCTTTGGCCGCGAAGGCGGGCGCGAGGGTATTCGGGAGTATCTGGAGCCGGCCTGGTTTCAACATGCGCCGCAGCTCTCGGACAGTGCGCCCCAGCCGCCAGATCTCGCCAGGCCCGAAGTTCCCGAGATCGAACGGACAGTAAAATTATATATTGGCGGCAAGCAGGTGCGGGCGGACTCGGGCTATAGCGCAGAATGCCGCGCAGCCGACGGCACGTTGCTCGGCGAAGTGGCGCTTGGAAATCGCAAGGACATCCGCAATGCGGTTGAGGCGGCCCATCGCGCAGACAGCTGGGGCCGCGCGACGGCGCATAACCGTGCGCAAGTGCTGTATTACCTCGCGGAAAATCTCGCGCAGCGCCGCACCGACATTGCCGCCCGGCTGGCCGCTGTCGCAGGACGACGCGGAGCTGCCGAGGAGCTGCGACTTAGTATTGAACGCCTGTTCTTTTACGCGGCCTGGGCCGATAAGTACGACGGCGCCGTACACCAGCCGCCCGTTCGCAATATCGCCATCGCGATGAACGAGCCGCTCGGCACGGTTGGCGTGCTGTGTCCGGCAAAGCGCCCGCTGCTCGGCTTCCTTTCGCTGGTGCTGCCGCTGCTCGCCATGGGTAACACCGTGGTGGCGGTGCCATCGTCCGGCTACCCGCTGATCGTCGGCGACCTGTACCCCCTCTTCGACACCAGCGACGTTCCGCCCGGGACTGTTAACCTGGTCACCGGTCAGGCCTCGGAACTTCTGAAGGTGCTGGCCGAACACGATGATGTGGCTGCGCTATGGTGCTACGGGGATACACAACTGTGTACCATGGCCAAATCGCTGTCGGCCGGGAACTTGAAGCAGGTCTGGACCAACGAAGGCCGGGAAATCGATTTTACTGACTCGCGGTACGGTGAAGGCCGCTGGTATCTTGAGCACGCCTGCCAGATCAAGAATATCTGGGTGCCGTACGGCGAATAGGCGGCGCGACACGCTGGCCGGCACCGAGCGGGGCTGCTCGTCACCGGGGACTAAAGTGCCTGTTGGTCCCGATCAGCCACGCAAGTAAAGTCCGGAGGGCGCTTTGTGATTTCGACGGCGGCGTTTATCAAGAATCTGCCGAAGGCGGAGCTTCACCTTCACATCGAAGGAACGCTTGAGCCGGAATTGGCGTTCAGCCTCGCCAATAAACATGGCGTTGCCCTGCCCTACGCCTCCATCGAATCAATGCGAGCGGCTTACCAGTTCAGCGACCTGAAATCCTTCCTCGATATTTATTATGCCGGTGCGAGCGTGCTGCGCGATGCAGAGGATTTTCGTGCGCTGACTCAGGCCTATCTTCACAAAGCCCACGAGCAAGGGGTCGTCCACGTCGAGATTTTCTTTGACCCACAGACTCACACCGACCGAGGCATCGCCTTTGATGTTGTCGTCGGCGGCATTCGTCAGGCACTGCTCAATGCGGAACAGAGCCTTGGCCTCTCGCATCGATTGATTTTGTGCTTCTTGCGGGACCGGACCGCGGCGAGCGCCATGCAGACGCTGGAAATGGCGCTGCCACACCGCGATGCAATCGCTGCAGTGGGGCTTGATTCAGCTGAGCTCGGCAATCCGCCAGCGAAATTCGCAGCGGTCTTTGATCGCGCCCGGCAAGAAGGATTTCTCACGGTCGCGCATGCCGGGGAAGAAGGTCCGCCGGCCTACATTGAGGAAGCGCTGGATATTCTGCAGGTAAAACGAATCGATCACGGTGTGCGTTGCGACGAGGACCCGGCACTGGTCGAGCGACTGGCGCGAGATAGGATTCCGCTAACAGTCTGCCCGCTGTCTAATGTCAAGCTCAAGGTGTTCGATCGGCTTGAGTCTCACAACCTGAAACGGCTGCTGGATCGAGGACTGTGCATCACCATTAATTCCGATGACCCGGCCTACTTCGGCGGCTACCTGCTGGAAAATTTTCTTGCCACCGCGCGTGCGCTGGATCTGTCCCTGCAGGACCTTGCAACGCTCGCCGCCAACTCCATTGAGGCCTCGTTTCTGCCGCCAGCGCAGAAGCGGCGCTGGCTTAAGGTGATCCACGACGCGGCGGCGGCGACTGGACTTGCGAACTGAAAACTCCGCCATGGCGCAGGTCGCCGTTCCGGCTGACGCGGGCTCAGTATAGGTGCCGACTAAGGTATGAACGGCACCATTCGCCCAGGAAAAAATGGCAGAATACTTGCCCGGCATCCGACGCCCTGTACCGCAGTCCGCTACCGAGATACAAATGCCTGACTCAAACGTCATCGACAAGCTCTACATCACGGCTGACGAGCTGCTGTCCGATTCCTTCCGGCTCGGGCTGAAAATCCTCGACAGTGGTTATCGGCCCACCCATATCATTGGTATATGGCGCGGCGGCACGCCGGTGGGTATCGCGGTGCAGGAGATACTCGATTATTGCGGGATCAAAACGGACCACATTGCGATTCGCACCTCGCACTACACAGGTATCGGCACCACGAATTCGCGAGTTCGCGTGCACGGGTTGAATTACATTGTCCG
>DASWBL010000152.1:0-4996 GCA_036390615.1 Steroidobacteraceae bacterium
CGGTCTGGCAGGCAATCGGCGTGACGATCCTTTGCGGCACAGGACTGACGCTGTGCCCGCCTGCTGCTTTGGCGCAGGCAGACGAACTGGGCGGATTCGTGGCGCTGACCAGCAACTATATTTACCGCGGCGCCACTGAAACTGCGAACGACCCGGCGCTGCAAGTTGATCTGCACTACTACGCAGTCAGCGGCTGGATCACCGGTCTGTGGGCCAGCAACGTGCGCCAAAGCGCAGCGGCGCCGACCGGAGTGGAATTTGATCCTTACCTCGGATACGGGTTTACATTTTCCGACCGATGGAGCGCGCGCCTGTCTGCAGTCGAACATGTCTATGCCGGCACCAACCCAAGTTCGACGGCCGATTTCACCGAAATCAGCGGCACCGTGGCGTATCGCTCCGCGGCCTTCCTGACGCTGTCAGTTTCACCGAATACGCTGACCCAGTACGTCGTATACGACTACAACTCCGGCTACAGCTACGACTCGATCCGGCGCACGGCGCTGACCGCCGACTTTTCGCTGCATCGCTCATTCGGACATGCCTTTTCAGTGAACGCCGGCCTGGGCTACTACCGTCTGGCGCAGCAATACAGCAGCGGTTACGGCTATGGCAGTGCCGGCCTGGCATATGAAGCCGGAGCGTGGCACCTTGACTTATCGTTCATCGGCGTCAGCGGCGCAGCACATGATTTTTATGCCAACGGCGAGGCATGTAACCGCTTGATTGGTACGGCGTTGTGGCATTTCTGAGGGCCCGGGCGGCGTGATTGCAACCTTCCGGCCGGCGGTCGGCACTCACCCACATGCCAGTGCACGTCATATATTGGCCTGAGTAACTGAGCTGTGAGATGCGAGCGACGGTCGTGACGCCTGCCGGATTCGATCCGGCGCCGGTTCCGGACAGCCACCACGAGGCGGCGTTGCTGCGCCTGGTGGCGGCCGGGGACCGTCGCGCCTTCGAAGACCTCTATGGCGGGTATTTTGGCCGACTGAACCGCTTCCTTGGCCGCCTGACGCGGCGCACGGAGATTATCGAGGAAACCATCAACGACACCTTTTGGGTCGTATGGCAGAAAGCAGGAGACTTCCGCGGCCAATCGCAGGTTTCCACTTGGATAATCGGCATTGCCTATCGCTGCGCACTGAAGGCCCTGCGGCGCAATGCCGGAGCGACGTCCGCCGGGTCGTTCGAGCCGGACGAATTGGCTTACGAACCTGGCGTGGCCCGTGAGCGCGAGGATTGGCTCGGCCAGGGCCTGAAGCATCTGCCGCTTGAGCAGCGGTCGACGCTGGAGTTGGCGTACTACGTGGGACATTCCTGCGAGGAGATCGCTCAGATCATGGACTGCTCGGTCGGAACTGTGAAAGCCCGCATGTTTCACGCGCGTGTAAAACTTCGCAATCTGCTGCCCGAGCTGGCGGGCCCACCCAAGGTAGAACAGCAATGAGCCCAATCGATGACAGATTCGCCGACCATCGTGCCGCCTGGGAGCTGATTCCCTGGGTCGTAAACGGTACCGCCGACGAGGCCGCTCGGGCGCTGCTGACCACGCACCTAGCGGCGTGTCCGGATTGCGCGGCGGAATATCAGCTGCAGTCAAAGCTGCGTGCGGCAATCAGCGGATCTGAACCGCCGCTGACCGACGCGACCTCGGCCTACAACAGGCTGCGCCAGCGGCTTGACGATGAGACCGCGGGGCGGATGCCCACGCACCGCGCGTGGAGTGGCGGCGGGCGGCTGCTGGTCGCGATGGTGGTGCTCGAGGCCGTCAGTATTGTGGCCCTGAGCAGCGTCTTGTGGGTGCGCGGCAGCCAGGATAATTTGGCGGTTTACCGAACCCTTGGCAGCGGGGAGGCGGTACCCCGGCCGGCGACCATTCGCGCAGTGCTCGATCCGGCGCTGAATTTGCAGGGCATGCAGGAGCTGTTGAGCGGCTTCAAACTGCAGATCGTGGCAGGCCCCACCGATGCCGGCGTATATTCGCTGGCGCCGGCGGATCCAGGCAGGCTTGGTGATACGGCGCGGATTGTCGCTGCACTGCGCAGCCACGCGGGCGTGCGTTTTGCTGAACCCATCGAGGCGAACAGCTCGCAGCCATGAATCAGCTCCTCCCAGTCGGTGTCATCGGTGTGCTGCTTGGCGCTTGCGCCGGAGTGCCGCAGCAGGTGGCACCGGTCAATCCGATTGACCAAATGCGCGATGCCACCGATCAGCTGGTGGTGATCACGGTGCGGAACCCTACCGAACCGGTGCCGGTGCGGGCCGCCTCGGGACTACGCGGTTACGACGCACTGCCGACCTATCAGGAAAGTGACCGGGCCCGTGCCGCCCTGGCGAACCTTGCGGCGCGCTATCAGATGAGCGAAGTGGCAGCCTGGCCGATACGCGCATTGCGCGTTGATTGCGAGGTGTTCCGGATCGGGTCGGGCGAGGCGCGCGATGTGCTGCTGGCACGATTGGCCCGCGACCCGTCGGTCGGGCTGGCGCAGCCGCTTCAGACCTTTGAAACCTACTCAAGCGGTTACAACGATCCGTACTTCGGCCTGCAGCGCGGCTTTGCGCGCATCGACGCCGCCGACGCCCAGCTCTGGTCGCGTGGCGACGGCGTGCGGGTCGCAGTCATTGACACCGGCCTCGACGCTGCGCACCCGGACCTGCAGGGCCGCATCGAGCTACAGCGCAATTTCGTCGACGGCAACGCCTCGCAATTTTCCGCCGATCGGCACGGCACCGAGGTCGCGGGCGTCATCGGCGCAGACGCCAATAATCACGAGGGCATCGTCGGCGTGGCGCCGGAGGCGCGGATTCTCGCCCTTAAGGCCTGCTGGCAGCTCGATGCGCGCAGCGATACTGCGCAATGCAATTCCTTCACCCTCGCCAAGGCGCTGGCGATTGCCATCGATTCCGGCGCGCGCATCATCAATTTAAGTCTCGGCGGTCCGCCCGATCCGCTGCTGACGCAATTGTTGGGCTACGCCTTAAGCCGCGGCATCATCGTCGTCGGTGCCGTTCCCCCCGATGGTCGGCTGGATGGATTTCCGGTGGGAGTTGCCGGTGTAATCGCGGCTGACATGCTTGAACACTCAGGCGCCGAAGGCGGTGCGCTGCGCGCTCCCGGACAAGAGGTGCTGACGCTGACGCCGGGCGGTCACTATGATTTCGTCTCCGGCTCCTCGCTGGCCGCGGCGCACGTCAGCGGCGCGGTTGCGTTGCTGCTGTCTGCAGACGGCAAACTCAATACTGCCTCGATCTACGGATTGCTCAAGCGCACCAGCGCGGCAGGCGCTGATGGGAATCAGGCCATCAATGTCTGCGCCGCGCTGGCGGCGGTACGAAACAGCGGCCAGTGCACACCGCTCGCGGCGAGCGAGACGGGCACCGCGGCGATACGCTGATCCGCGGTCGCCTGCAGGACCTGGGAGCAATCCTCAGTCCGTCGGCGCCTGGCGGCCACTTGGGTTCTTCGGATTCCTGGAATTAAGCCCGCTACGGATTCCGGCACGCTGTTTGGTCACCTCATCCTGCCGTTGCTTCAGCAAATTCTGCCTTTGACCGCCAACCTGCTGCTGGCGCTGCGCCGTCACCTGTTGCTGGCGAAGCTTTGCCGCTGCCGCTCGCGACGGTTGGGCTGCCGGGGCCGGCAACGCCACGCGCTTGCGAACCGGTCCCTTGCTGCAGGCCATGCTGCCGGCAGGTGTTGCGCAGGTTGTGCCGGCAAGCGACGTGGCGGGGGCGACAATCGTTGCAGCCAGCACAACGGCACACACCGTCGCCGGTCCGAAATTAAAGATAATTGGCAGATTACGGTACGGCATAGTGGCTTGGCCCATGGTACCTATAGAGTGATAAACGGGCCTTGGTGTTCCCCGTATTCGACATTAATCACGGCTCCCCAGGGATGCAATCGGCCAGGTCAGTTATCAGCTTCTGGGCCGACGGCGACTACGTCATTTATGACGGTGCGGCGTGCGCGGCCGATCCGATTCGACTTTTTGCCGCTTGCCGGGCCCGGGTCGTCGGGTGCATGCTCTCCGTTGGCGGCCAAAAAAATAAACCACAAACCGGGGCGGGCTCACCATGGCTGACGAAGCGGCAGTGCGGACCTCTACTTCGAAGGGCGGTTTTCTCGATCGCGAGCGGATCATCGCTGGGCCGGGATTCAATCGCTGGCTGGTGCCACCGGCGGCACTCGCCATTCATCTATGCATTGGCATGGCCTACGGCTTCAGCGTGTTTTGGCTGCCGCTGTCGCATGCGATCGGCATTCAAAAATCGATCGTCTGCGCAGATCAGACTCTGCTCAGCTCGCTGACGACATCTGGCTGCGACTGGCGCATCAGCGATCTGGGGTGGATGTACACGCTATTTTTTATTTTTCTGGGTTCCTCCTCGGCCGTATTCGGTGGCTGGGTGGAGCGCGGCGGTCCGCGCCGGGCCGGACTGGCGGCGGCGGTGTGCTGGTGCGGCGGCATGCTTATATCCGCTTATGGCGTGAGTGTGCACCAGCTGTGGCTGATGTGGCTGGGCTCCGGCGTGATCGGCGGTATCGGCCTTGGCCTCGGCTACATCTCACCCGTTTCCACCTTGATCAAATGGTTTCCGGACCGGCGCGGCATGGCGACCGGAATGGCCATCATGGGCTTCGGTGGCGGTGCCATGATCGGCTCGCCGCTGGCCAATATCCTGATGAATTATTTTAAGACACCCACGTCGGTGGGTGCCTGGCAGACCTTTGTAACATTGGGAGTGGTTTATTTTGTCTTCATGGTCTGCGGGGCGCTCGGCTATCGCGTCCCGCCGACGGGGTGGCGGCCGGAGGGCTGGTCGACCGACAAGCTCAAGAAGCAGACGATGATCACCGCCCATGAGGTGCACCTGCGCGATGCGCACAAGACGCCGCAGTTCTGGCTGATCTGGGCGGTGCTGACGCTCAATGTTAGCGCCGGCATTGGGGTGATCGGCATGGCTTCGCCGATGTTGCAGGAAATCTTCG
>DASWBL010000153.1:0-7851 GCA_036390615.1 Steroidobacteraceae bacterium
CGCCTGTCGGTCGTTAATCTCGCCCAGAGTATCGGCCTGTCGCCGACGCCCTGTGCGCGGCGCATACGCCAGTTGGAACAAGGCGGCGTTATTGAGGGCTACGCGGCGATCGTCAATCCGGCGCGGCTGGGGCTCAACGTCCAGGCCTTCATTCAGGTCAAATTGCAGCAGCATGCCGACGAGATCGTGACCGCCTTCGAGCGCGAGCTCGCCAAACTCGAAGAAGTGATCGCCTGCTACGCGACTACCGGCGAATCGGATTTCTTGGTCTATGTTGCCGTGCCGGATCTGGAAACGCTCAGCTCCGTGGTCCTGAAAAAACTGCTGAAGATCCCCGGGGTCCGTGACCTGCATTCGAGCATTGTCCTTGAAACTATCAAGCGCTCTGCGCGCCTGCCGTTGGCACATTTAGCGCTCGAAAAATAGCCGGCGCAACCCATTGCTGATTGGACTCGCGCCGCGACGACGCCGGCTGCGTGCGTTTCAGCGCGCCACCACCACGCGGCCCTGCAGGGCATACGAGCGGCCGCGGAACAATGCGATGCGCTCACCTTTCTGGTTGACAATTTCGGCGTCGTATACGCCCGTGCGCTTTCCCCTCACCAGCTCGGCGCATCGGGCCGTGAGTACGTCTCCCAAGTGTGCCGGGGCGCAGAAATCAATGCTGAATCCCGACGCCACAGTCATTTCATTGCCGGAATTGCAGGCGAAGGCGAACGCAGAATCGGCCAGTGCCGCAATTAGCCCGCCATGGCATATGCGATGACCGTTCAGCATATCTTCGCGCACGGTCATGGACAGCGTCGCAACGCCGGGTGTCAATTCAAGTACCTGAATTCCCAGGCCCTGGGACGCGTGGTCGCGGGCGAACATTTCATCGCGCACCTTATCCGCAGTCGCCTGCGCTAAATCATCATTCACGGACTTATCCTTTCGCTAGAAATCTTTGCCTTTCAATTAACGTACATCGCGCCGTCAATGCGTGCAAAGCTTTCGATTCGCCTGGCTAAACAGCCCGCCGCGTGCGACGGGTTTCCTGATTGGCCACACGACCCGGAACCCGGCGACTGACGGTGGCTCGCACCAGCGCCGCGCGCTGCTTTGCGCCGATTCTGATTTGCGCCGTGATCGTGGCACAATCCGGCCCGACTGTTACACGAGTTGAGGGCTTTATGATCACGCTGTTTCATCGTGCCAAGACCCGATCGACGCGCTTCATATTCCTGCTGGAAGAACTGGGTGTGCGGTATGAGATCAAACGGGTTACGACCAGGACCGCCGATGGCACCGGAAAGGCGGATCCGGCCAATCCTCATCCCCTTGGCAAAGTGCCGGCAATTTCCGATGATGGAGTCACTGTCTTTGAGTCGCCGGCCATCGCGCTGTACCTGACCGATAAATTTCCGAAAAACGGTCTCGGGCCGCGCGTCGGCGACTCCGGGCGCGGCGCCTATCTCTCCTGGCTCAGCTACTACTCCGCGGTGCTGGAACCAGCGCTCATGTCGAAATTCATGAATTGGGAAGTGCCACGCGGTACCGCGGGCTGGGTTCCTGTCGAGGAGGCGGTGGCGACGATCGTCAGAGCGCTTGCCATCGGGCCCTACCTGCTCGGCGGGCGGTTCTGCGCTGCGGATGTGCTGTACGGAACGACCTTCGCGCTTTTTGCGCATAGTCCGGCAGTTCCGAAATCCGCCGCCATAGACGAATACGTCAAGCGCATCGTGGCCCGACCGGCCTACGCGCGAGCACAGGCGCGCGACGAAAGCACCTGACCTTTCAAGCCCTCAGGCGCGCAAACTATCGACAAATCCGGCCAGATATAGGCGCAATTGCTCACGCACTGCTTGATCCTGTAGCGTGCCATCGGCAGCAAACACGCTCTGTGCGCGCGACACCAGCATTTTGGCACCGAACCACGGCCGCGTACCGAGTGTCCGCAGTACGGGAAGCCAGGCGGTCTGGCTCAGCGTTGTGCCGAAGTTGCCGGGTGAAGCCCCGAGCAATGCAAACGGCCGGTCCCGGAATACCCGCTTGACGTCCGCGGGCGGTCGCGACAGCCAGTCAATGGCATTCTTGAGGACACCCGGAACGCTGTTGTTGTATTCGGGCGTCACCAGCAGCACACCGTCCGCGCCGGCTATGGCGTCTTTTAGCTTGGTAACCGCGGCCGGAATGCCTTCGGTTGCTTCGACGTCACCGTCATACAGGGGTATGCCGTGCAGCGTGTGTTGTTCGAGTGTCACATCCGCGGGCAATACGGCCGCGGCCGCGCGCAACAGCGCTGTGTTATACGACTCGCGCCGCAAGCTGCCGGACAACCCGACCAGTTTCGTCATCCTAATTCCGTGCGCTGAACAGGCTGGTATCCTCGCACACCCGGTAGCCGTCGCCTATAGCTCGCGACCAGCCATTTCCGTGCCGCGTCGCTACGCGAGCGGTGATTCCAGGCGTTTGACTCGGCGTTGTTGTGGGTGCCGCCCATCGGGCCCAATAGAAGGAGGCAATCGATGCCCAGCCGTATCCAATTGACTTGCATGGGCGGATGCGTGCTGCTGATCGCTGGGTTGAGCCGCGCCGATGACGGCTTAGCAGCCTGGCCCGACAGCTTCGTGGCGCGCCTTGAAGCGCTGGCGCTATTGCAGACACTTAACGCAGAACTTTTGAGCCACGACAGCGCCACGGCAACGCTTGAGCAATGGTGCGCTACGCATCATCTGGCCAATCCAGCACGGATTACCGCAGAAAGACTACCGGCCTCTGATCAACCGCCCACTGCTGAGCGACGACGGGAGCTTCACGTCACTCCCACGCAAGTCGTGCGTTACCGCCACGTGAAATTGCGTTGTGGCACCATTGTCCTCTCGGAGGCCGAGAACTGGTACGTACCGTCGCGCCTGACAGCGGTGATGAATCAACAGCTCAATGCCACCGACGCGCCTTTCGGCAAAGTCACGCAGGCGCTGCACTTCCAACGCCACACGATCGCCGCGCAGCTGCTGTGGCAACCGCTTCCGGACGGTTGGGAACTGCAGCAGGTTACGACGCCAGCGACCGCGGGAACTCTGTACGCACCGGCGCAGGTGCTTGAGCATCGGGCGCTGCTGCTGCTGCCGGACGGGACCCCGATCAGTGAGGTTATCGAGACCTACACCAGCAACGTACTGGCATTCACGGCCGTGCAGCCCTAGGCGACGACGTATCGCAAGCTAGCGGCGCATGCGGTCCATACCGGCAATCAGAGAATAAAACGAATCGAGCAGCGGCAAAGGCAGCTTCAGCTGCGCCGCTTTGCGCGCGGCGAAGCCCAATGTTTCTTCAACTTCCAGCGGGCGCCCGGCTTCCAAATCCTGCAGTGTTGACATGCGGTGTTGCGGAGCCTTGATCTTAAGCTGCTGGCCGAGAGCCTGAATCGTCGCGACCGCATCGCCCTCTGATCCACTGCAGATCGACGCCACCGGCAGTGTCGACTGATCGGACACGGCCACATTTGCGGCGGTCGCCAGCTGCCCTACTTCCCGCACCAGGCGGACGAGTACCAGTGCCGCATCCTTGTCGATCAGGTATCGCCAGGTCTCGGCGCGGGTCGTGACGGACAGCGCCATCAATCCCACCCAGGCGGCAAACTTGGACCACTCGAGGCTTTGGATGTTGGACACCGCGCTGGTGCGCACGCCCGCGGCATCAATAGTTCTGGCAATCCTTTGTACCCGCCCGCTGTCCCCGCCAGCCAGCTCGCCCACGCAGATTTGTTCGTTGCGGGTAAAGAGCACTTCTCCGCCCGCCAGCAGTTCGCCGCTGGAATTCGCGAGCGCTCCTAGTACCCGCTCCGGCCCCAGCGCCGCCGAGAGTTGTTCGTTTTTCATCAGGCCATTCTGCAGGGAAAACGCCGCACCGATCCGCGCACCACGCAACGGTTCAAGGGCGGCTTCAGTGCCGTGCGTCTTGACCGCCACGACCAGAACGTCGGCCTGTTTCAACCGCGACGCATCGCCAGATACCGCGACGGATTGCGAGAAATCTGCCAGGCCCTTAATGCAAAGGCCCGATTGCTCAATCTGCTGTACACGCCGGCCGCGCGCCAGCATGAGTACCGAGTGGCCGGCGCGCGCCAGATGCGCGCCGACGATGGAACCCATAGCACCAGCGCCGAGGATCGCAAATTCAACTTTAGCGTTTTCCATTTCGGTTCACTGCGAGTTAAGTCGCGCCTTGATCGACTGGCGCCACCCGATCCAAGGGATCGAATCGCCGGTCCGCGGCACAGTGCAATCGGATTTTAAAATGTTACGCTTCAGACAAAGATGAGTCCACGATCGCGCGGCCTGGTTGCGCTACGCAATCTCCGCTGCACTGCAGCC
The DNA here is from genome assembly GCA_036390615.1 of Steroidobacteraceae bacterium. Lineage (GTDB taxonomy): Bacteria > Pseudomonadota > Gammaproteobacteria > Steroidobacterales > Steroidobacteraceae > FEN-1191. Next base: position 4,359 of record DASWBL010000153.1, read on the forward strand.
CAACACTATTCTGCGGCGTCCGTTGGCCAAGCAACGCCGCGGCCACTGGCTTGCCTGACCCGGCAAGCGCGTCCTATACTTTAGCCGCAACCAGATGGCATGCCACGCCAGTCCGCCGCCAGGCTTAAAGATACCGATAGGAGTGGCCGCCGGTCAGACCATCGGCCACGTTCACCAGCATTTGATTCCCCGCTACCATGGCGACGTCAAGCAGCCGCGGAGGCGTGCGCGGCGTCATTCGAGGTCGACAAATTTGTTAGCCAGGAGAGCATCGCATGGATGGTTCATTTCTGCGCTTCTACGTGCATGAAAATCAGCGACACCACCATGTGCTGCTCTGGGAATGGCTGCTCACCCGGGCCAACAAGATCGGTATTCGCGGCGGTTCGGCGTTTCGCGCCATGGCCGGATTTGGCCGCCACCACGTGCTGCACGAGGCGCATTTCTTCGAGCTGGCCGGCAGCCTGACCGTCGAGGTTGAATTCATCGTTGCCGACGATGAAGCCCAGCAGCTGCTTGATTCGATCGCGGCCGAAAAGATCCGGGTCTTTTATGCCCGGATACCGGCGCAGTTCGGCATCATTAATCCGGACGCCGGCGAGCAGAAATCGGGCAGCTGACCAATAACGAGGTTGCGAATGTCAAAGGTCGAAGATCGGCTGCAAGCGCTCGGACTCGCCTTGCCGCCGCAAATGCGGCCGCCACCGGGCCTGGTATTGCCGTTTAATTTTGTCCGCATTGTCGGCAGCCGCGCGCTGATTTCCGGTCACGGGCCGCAGCGGCCCGATGGCTCGATCGCCGAGCCGCGTGGCAAGGTCGGTCGCGAGCTGTCGCTCGACCAGGGCTACCTGGCTGCCCGGCTCACGGCTCTGGCAATTCTTGGCAGTCTCAAGCGCGCGCTCGGTGATCTGGATCGGGTATCGGCCTGGACGCGCGTGTTTGGCATGGTCAACTCGGCACCTGGCTTCAATCAGCAGCCAAACGTCATCAACGGATTTTCCGATCTGATCCTCGAGCTGTACGGTCCGGTAGCCGGCGCGCACAGTCGCAGCGCCGTTGGCATGGCGGAATTGCCGTTTAATATCCCGGTCGAAATCGAAGGCGAAGCCGAAATCATCCGCGGCGGGGGCTGATTCTTCCATGGCCAAGATCTCGGCAGCGATTGCAACGAGCGTGACCTCAGGCCGTATCCGAAAATCAGGAGGCCGCCGTGTCGGCTGAGAGCGCGGCTGCCCCCGGAGCGCCCGGCATCGGCCCGACCTGGTGCAACGGCACCAAGGACATGGTCGGCTGCTCGCTCGGTCCGTCGCGCCTGTGGTTCACGATCGGCGCCGGCATCATCAACGAGGTGTATTACCCGCGGGCAGACATCCCGCAGATCCGCGATCTTGGGTTCATCGTCGCTGACGGCCGCGGCTTCTGGGTTGAGGTCAAACGACTGGCCGCTTATCGCCTTGAATCTACCGCGGCTGGCGTACCGGCCGTCTGCATCGTGCATGAACACGAGCGGTTCCGCCTCGTCCTGCGCGTCGTGCCGTGTTCACATCGCGATGTGCTGCTGGTGGAAGTGGCACTTACCGGCGATGCATCATTGCGGCCGTATGCCCTGCTCGCACCGCACCTCGGGGGCACTGGCCGCGATAATCAAGCTGAGATCGGTGTCCATCATGGTCGCAAGATGCTGTGGGCCAAGCAGGGACCATTCGCGCTCGCGCTTGCCGCGGTCGATGCCAAGCAGCGTGATGCCTGGAGTCGCGCCAGCGCTGGCTTTGTCGGTGCCAGCGACGGCTGGCAGGATTTTTCGCGTAACGGGGCGATGACCTGGGAATACGCCGCGGCTGGTCCTGGCAATGTCGCACTGCTTGGCGAGTTGCCACGCCAGGCGGTCATCGCTCTTGGCTTCGCGGCCAGTCATGGTTCGGCGGCAACGTTGGCGGTTTCAGCGCTGATGGAACCGTTCGAGATTAGCTGGCAGCGGCAGCTTGGGATGTGGAATGCCTGGCATGAGGCCGGCACCAACCAAGCGGTTAAATCCTTGGGCCTGCCGCCCGACCTGACCGAGCAGGTTTTACTATCGGCGATGGTGCTGCGGGTGCATCAGGACAAGATTTATCCGGGCTCGATGGTCGCTAGCCTGAGTGTGCCCTGGGGCAACTCCCATGACGATCTCGGCGGCTATCACCTGGTGTGGCCACGCGATCTGGTGAAATGCGCCCTGGCGCTGCTCGAATTGGGTTGTCCCGAGGAACCCCGGCAAATCCTGCAGTATCTAATCGCCACACAACACACCGACGGTCACTGGAACCAGAACCAGTGGCTCGGCGGCAAGCCATTCTGGAAAGGCGTGCAGGTCGATGAGGCGGTATTTCCAGTGCTGCTGGCCGCGGCCCTCGCCAGCCGCGATCAGTTAGGCGGCATCGAGGCGGCCGACATGATCCGCCGGGCGCTGACCTTTGTTGCCGGCACCGGGCCTGCCAGTCCCCAGGACCGCTGGGAAGAGGACGCCGGCCTGAACGCATTTACGCTCACGATCTGCATCATCGCGCTGGTCGAGGGTGCCGAATTTCTTGATGAGCCTGGCCGCACTTGCGCGCTGGAGTTAGCCGATTACTGGAACGCAAAGATTGAGGACTGGATCAGCGTGCGGGACACGCGGTTCGGTCTCAGCCGCGGCGTTTCCCAATATTACGTGCGCGCCGCCCCGGCGGAGGTTCTTATGGACGCGGCCGCGATGGCGCAGCCGATCCCGATACGCAACTGGTGGCCGGAGCGCAGCGTGCCCGCGGCCGAACAGATTGGTGTGGATTTTCTACATCTGGTGCGTCTTGGCCTGCGTTCGGCTGATGATGCCGTCGTAACCGGCAGCGTCAGATTGGTGGACGCGCTGCTGCGCGACGAAACGCCGGCCGGCCCCGGCTGGCACCGATATACCGACGACGGCTATGGCGAGCACGAGGACGGCTCGCCTTTTGACGGCACCGGTCGCGGCAGGCTGTGGCCGCTACTCGCAGGCGAGCGCGGCCATTACGCGCTGATCCGCGGCGAGGATGCCTTGCCATACCTCAGATCCATGGCGGCCACCGCATCGGCCGGTGGCATGATTCCCGAGCAAATATGGGATGCCGAGGATATTCCCGCTCGCCTGCTGCGCCGGGGCAAGCCCACCGGCTCGGCAACACCGCTCGCCTGGGCGCACGCCGAGTTCATTCAGTTGGCCGCCTCGCTGCACCGTGGCCACGCGGCTGACCGACCTGCCGCGGTTTGGCGCCGCTACCAGGGCCGCGCGCCCAAAATATCGGTGGCCTTTTGGTGCGAGCACGCACCTATTGGCAGCGCCCCGGCCAACTCGCGGCTGCGCGTGTGTTTGCGCGCGAGCGGTGCTATCCGCGCCCGAATCGACAGCGACGCCTTCGGCCCGCCGCTCCTGACCCGCGATACCGGTCTCGGCCTGCACGCCGCCGAACTCAGTCTGGCCGGGCTGCGCCCCGGCCAG
>DASWBL010000154.1:0-3151 GCA_036390615.1 Steroidobacteraceae bacterium
ATCCAACCGCCGCCGCGAGCATTGATGATAAATCAAGGCCCGGAACGGGCTCAGTACACGATCGGCGTCACCGGCTGCGGCCAGCGGGAGACGCTACAGGTGCTGTGCGCGCAGGGGGGCGATGGCTGTTTCGTAGCTCAGTAACGCTGGTTGCTAGGCGGACACGTCGGCAGCGACGGCGTCGCGATCACCGCGCATGTATCGATTCGGACAGGGCGGTCAAGTCACGCGGTGCCACGAGAATAATGCCGGACCGCGGACTGTCTATGTCGGCGATGAGAAGGAAGCAAATGGATACGACGAGCGGCAGTACCCCCAGCAGGGTGCTTTCCAGTCGCGTGTTTTGCGCGCCGTAACCGATCAACACCTGGGATATGACGGCAATTGCCGCCATCAGAAACCACGCCGATGGCGGGATCCGGTTCCACCAGGAAAAGTCCGTATTTCCCTGCGAATTCAAGACTTCGTTCATCCCAGAGATCACCAGGCCCCCAATGGCGGTGGGCTGTGCCGCAGCGGTGCCAAGCACTGCGGACCACAGCTGCGTCTGCAACTGCGAAGTGCGGGTTTGGATTTGCCGTAGCTCCTCCGCGCTGTCTGCCCGATAGAATGCCAACCGCTCATCAATGTAAGCCCGCAGTAACGCGCGTACCTGCGTCCTGTCCGTCGCGGCCATCAGATCGGCGCGCACGAACTCCGTGCCGATCGCATTGGCCTCCGTCTCTTCGTAATTCTTACGCTGCTCGTAACGGCCAATGGCCATCGAGAACGTGAATCCGATGATGAGTCCGTTCAGCGTGAGCGTGGCCGCGAGGATGGTGGCGAAATCCCGGCGCGCGTCCGGATCCAGCCTGATCCATCGCCTGAGAAGGGACGCGCCAAATCGTGCTGCGAGCCACAGGATCAGGAATGACAGCGCGAACAACAGCAGTGGGTGGTCCAATACGCGGTACATCTTCGGTGGTCCGTGATTGCTGCAGGTGCGGCGCGGCGTGTGCAGCGGACAGTTTACTCGACCTTCTGCCAGCCGGACCCTGGATTGAATTGAGTCATTTTGGCGGCAATGTCCTTTGTGTTCGGGCCAAGATCTCTTTCGTACACGACGCCGCTCTTGTTCACAATGAAACTCATGACTCCGCTACTCCCGTAGATGGCGGGGATGGCCAGCAGCGCAAATCCGCCGCGCATCTCGCCGTTGACGATGTAGCTGCCGGTGCCGCCGCCCTTGGCAGGCCCGCCCTCGCCGGTGAGAATTCGAAAATTGTATCCATGATAGGCAGGCGGCTGTCCTTTGATGTTTCGATAACCTTCGGCCGCCGCTTCCGCCGCCAATTCACCCAGCGGACTCAATTGCTCCGCATCGTCGGAGCTCCAATACAGACCGTCGTGCTTGCCGGGAGTGCTGGCAATTTTTTGTGCGTACAGGCCCGCAGGCTTGCCGTCGTGAGCCTGGGAAGCATATTCCTGCTGCGCGTCGACATAAGCCTGGCATACGCGAATGGTCGTCAGCTCGTTGCGGCCAATGCGCCGGTAGAGGATTTCCTGAGCTCCTGCAGCCGTATCAAAACGCCATGCCTGGCCTTCCTTCACCAACGGAATGGGGAACGGCCACTCCTCATTGCCCACATAGAGAATCTCGCGGGCTGGACTTACGGCCATGAGCGCCGCCTTCTCCCCATAGGCCACCAGAAAAACCTCGCGACTGTTCTGATCTCTGACCGGATCGCCGGAATCCAGAATTTTCTCGCCTTCGGGCCCGAACAGGGCGCGCAGCGCATTGAGGTCGCCCGACTTATTGCTGTCGACCAGGGCGACGACGGCATCTTCGGGAGTAGCGAAGGATTTCTGTTGAACTTTCGGTTGTGCGTTCTGCGCAAGCACGGAGCTTGAGCCAAGCAGCGCTGTTAACGCGAAACCTGTAAACATCGAAGAAATTTTCATTTTGCTATATCCCTGACACGACTAGCCTGGTTTGCGGCCCTGCGCACGAGGCGCGCCCTGTCCACGCGGAGCGCCACTCTGCGCGCGCGACGCGCTGCCCTGTCCGCGTTGCGCCGCCGCGCGTTCGGCATTGCCGTTCTGGTAGCCGGTGAACGCGCTGGAGCTGGTTTGCGCGCGCTCGGTGGGTCTGAAATTGGACGCGCCGCCGTAGCCACGCGATCCATAATCGGGCTTTCCAAGATTTTGCGTTGGAGCGGGGCGTTGGGTGGGCGTGCCGGGCTGCGTGGCGGGACGAGTACCGGCACCCATCGCGGGTCGCGCGGGCTGCGTCGCGCTGCTACCGCCTGCGGACGGCAATGTCGTCGGGCGCTGTCCGGTCGCGCCGCCGGGGCGTGCTGCGGGTGGTGTCGCGGGAAGCGGAGTCGCCGGCCGCGCCATCGGCTTGTAGGGAGTGGGTCGCGGAGTAACACCACCCCGGTACCCCGGATTATTCACGGTGATTCTATTTATATTCACGGTGGTCGAGGAATACGCATACGGTCGCGGACGGTAGTAGCCGCCATACGGCACCGGCACCGGTCGAACATAGGGATAGCGGGCATAGGGCGGCACCACCCACGCGCCGCCGCGGACCACCACGGTATGCGAGTGCCAGCCCATGCCCCATGCGCCCCAACCCCAGGGGGAATAGTAGTAGGTGCTGTTACTCATCGCCGCACCGATGGCAACCCCTAGACCAAAGCCGATGAGAACCGCGGCGGGGTCCGGCGGGGGCGGGTAGTAGACGACGGTTGGATTGTATACCGGCACGTAAACCACCTGCGGATTGGCCGGCTGGATGACGATGACCTGCTGGCCGCTTTGATTTTGGGTTACGACTGATTGTTCGCGTGAGGACTTAAGGTTGCCGGCTGCTTGCGCCTGGGCGCGCAATTTCTGCACGGTATTCATCACGCCGGCCGGATCGCTCAAGTAAGCGGTGCCCAGTTCAGTGGTCCATTCGATCTGACTGGCCAGCTGGTTCAGCACATCCGGAAACAGCGCCAGTGCTACAAAGCTGGCATCGAAGCCTTGCTGTTGTGCAGCCTCCTGCAGCGCCGTGCCTTGCAGATTCTGCTGCTGCAGCCAGTTATTCATTTCGGTGACCTGGCCGGGGCTGGTGGCGCTGGCCAAAACTTGCGCGAGCAGAGGATCGGGGTAGAGCGCAATA
>DASWBL010000155.1:0-2003 GCA_036390615.1 Steroidobacteraceae bacterium
GGATAGGATGCGGGCGTCGGCACGATCCAGTTTCATTTTAAGCTATCCTGCGCCATCAAATTAGAGAATATCACTAAATATAGCTCACCAGAGCGTGAAATATGGTGTTAAATACTATGAAAGCGGGAATAAGCTCCCAAGGGGCTAATCCGAGCTCGGAACTACCGGCACACTAATTAAATGAGCGCCCAAATCCCGGCCGTTCGCCCGCCTGCCCACGCCGCCGATATCGACTGGCAGCTGGTGGCAGAACGCTCCTTGCGCTCGCGTGCCCTGGATGATCTGGAGGAATCGCGCCTTGTGCCTGCGCGTAAGGTGCTTTACTACTTTTCAGCGCGCGGCCATGAAGTCACCCAATCATTGCTCGCCTGCCAACTGAATGGCCGGCGCGACGGACTCAGCCTTTACTACCGTTCCCGTCCACTGATGCTGGCGCTCGGACTGACGCTTGAGCAGGCGCTGGCCGGGACGATGATGCGTACCGGCAGCAGCAGCGAAGGGCGCGATATCGGCGTGGTGTTCAACCGTCCGTTGGCGGAGGGACCCTGCGTACTGCCGGCCTGCGGCGGTGTCGGTACGCAATACACGCCAGCCGTCGGCTGGGCACAGGCGATCCGCTACCACACCGAGACCTTGGGAGATGCGCGTTTCGCCGGCAGCATCGCCGTAGCGATGGGCGGCGAGGCATCCACCGCCACCAACGGCTTCTGGTCGGCGTTGAATATTGCAACCACACTTCGGCTGCCGCTGCTGTTTTATATTGAAGACAACGGCTACGGCATTTCCGTCCGCTCGGAACTGCAGACGCCGGGCGGCAATATCGCCAGGAATCTGTCCGGCTTTCGAAACCTGCAATTGTTCGACGGCGATGGCTCAGACCTGCGGGCGGCCGCGGCGCTGGTTGCGGAGGCGGTCGGCACGGTACGGTCCGGATCCGGGCCCGCGCTGTTGCGGCTGACCGTGCCACGATTGTCCGGCCATTCAGGCCAGGACACCCAGACTTATAAGCCCGCGGCCGAGCTCGCCGCCGAGCGCGCGCGCGACCCGATTCAAAAATTGCGGGAGTTGCTGGTGCCCGGCGCGCTACAGGCCGATGACTGGACGCAGCTCGATGCGCGCGTCCGCGGCGAGGTCGATGCGGCCTTAATGCGCGCGGACAAGTTGGCGCAGCCCGACCCGGCCCGCGTCACGCGTTACGTTTTTACCGAGCAAGCAGGGGACGGCTCGGCCGAGCTGCAAGGCCAGGGCGGTTTATGGAATGCTGGCCATGACTTGAGGAGCGGCGAGACGCCGGCCCGTCATGACGGGCCGCGCATTAACATGTTGACCGCCATCCGGCGCACGTTGGAGCATGAATTGTCTGTCAATCCGCGTGTCGTCATCTTCGGCGAGGATGTCGGGCGCAAGGGCGGAGTGCACGCCGCGACCCTGGGACTGCAGGAGAAGTTTGGCGAAGCGCGGGTCTTCGACACGAGCCTGTCGGAGGAAGGCATCATTGGCCGGGCCGTGGGTATGGCTGTTGCGGGCCTGATGCCAGTGCCGGAGCTGCAGTTTCGCAAATACGCCGAGCCCGCCACCGAGCAGATCAATGATTGCGGCACGATCCGCTGGCGTACGGCAAACCGGTTTGCCGCGCCGATGGTCGTGCGTGTGCCGGGCGGCTACTTTAAATGCGGCGATCCGTGGCACAGCCAGAGCAACGAGGTGCAATTCGCTCACGCCATTGGCTGGCGGCTGGCCATGCCGTCCAACGCCGCGGATGCGGTAGGGTTACTGCGCTCGGCCCTTCGCGGCAACGATCCGACAGTATTTTTCGAGCATCGGGCGATGCTCGACGGCGCTTGGGCGCGGCGACCGTATCCAGGTGATGAATACATCGTGCCGTTCGGTGTGGCCCAGCAGCTGCGCGCTGGCGGAGAGTTGACGGTAGTCACCTGGGGCGCGATGGTTGAACGCTGTGAGCAGGCGGCGGCGGAATCTTTGGTGGACGTCGAGCTGCTTGA
>DASWBL010000156.1:0-19298 GCA_036390615.1 Steroidobacteraceae bacterium
AGGCTTACACCGATTATCGAGAATGTTTTCGACCTGCGGGCGATGACTGCATTTGCGGTGGGACCCGCTTGGGCTGGGTTTTCACCTGAACAGCAGCAAGCGGCGGTTGCGGCCTTTGAGCGCCTGACGATCGCAAGCTACGCAAAGAATTTCCGTTCATTCGGCGGCGAGCGATTCGAGCTCGAGCCGGCGGTTGTATCGCGCGGCGCTGACAAGATAGTCCAGACCCAACTTATCCCGCTGCAAAAGGCGCCAGTAAACCTCCTGTACCGCATGCGTGAAGTAGCGGGGTCGTGGAAGGTGATCGACGTCTATTATGGCGCCGTAAGTCAGCTCTCGATCCGCAGATCCGACTTCGCTGCGCCTATCGCCTCCGGTGGCGTGGCCGGGCTGATCGCACATCTGAACTCGCTCAGTGACGATCTCCTAAAATACTGACTCGCGGCGGACCCATCAGCGCTGGCTGGAACAGCAGTGCCGACACAAGGGTCCAAAGCAGCGAGATCATCAGCAGCTTGCCCATGCTCGAGGTACCGGGATGGCTCGAAGCCCAAAGGCTGCCGAATCCGGTCGCCGTGGCGAGCGCGCTGAAAAACACGGCGCGCGCCAGGCTCGAGGTCAGCAGATGGGCTCCTCCCGACCTCCAGGACATCACAAAGTAGATATGGAAGGCGACACCGATCCCAAATAGCAGGGGCAGGGCGATGATGTTGGCAAAGTTCAACGGCTGACCGATGAGCACGCAGGTGCCCATGGTCAGCAGGCCCGTCAGCACAATTGGCGCCATAGTAATTGCCACATCGCGCCAGCGTCGTAGTGCGAACAGCAGCAGCGCTGCAATGGCAATAAATGACAGCACGCCCGCTTCGACAAAGGCCCCTACGATCGCCCGGCCTGACGCCCAATAACCGAAGGCCGTGCCGGTCGCGGTCGGAGCTGTTGCTGCGCCGGCCGCGACAAAGCGACTCAGCACTGCATTGTCATCGGAGTCCCCCCGCGGTACGACCGATACCCGCGCGCGGCCATCGGCTGTAAGCCAGTCACGCACCAAATCCGGCGGCAATGTCGCGAGGCTGATGGGCTCGGGCTGTAGGGAAGCACGAATATCGGCGAGCGTTCGCGCCATGCCGGGTATCAAGAGCTCGTTTGCGGCGACGCGTGCTGCCGGAGGGGCCACGGCGAGCGCATGTAGCTCGACCGCCAGCCGGTGTGCGGCCAGGGAGGCGGGAGTCTGACTGGTTGCCGCCTCATCGAGATCCGCCGCAGTCTGATTTAGGCTCGTCGCTGTTTGTGCGTCAGTCGGTGGCGGGGCAACGGCGATTGGGTTCAGGACTAGATCCAGCAGATTAGCGGCGTCCGCAATGATGGCAATCTTCTCCGACTGATGATCAGGTATAAAGCTTGACAAGGTATGCGCGCTCAGCACCTCGGGAAGGCTGCGGAACGCGCCGGCGAGCCTGTCGGCGTTGGCGAGACTGGGGCTGAGAACTTCCAGGGTATTAACTGTCTGGTCCGGATCGCGCGTGAGGTCAATCAGCGTCGAGATGGATTCAACCTTGGGGCTGCGCAAGTGTATTGGGTTGAAATCAAAATGTAGCAGCGGCAGAGCCAGTAAGGACAAAAACGCCGCCGCGCAGCCGGTTCCCACCACGAGCCGCCGATGGCCAAGCACGAATTCATCAATGCGCGCGAGCCCGCGGCTAACGGTTTTGCCGGGCACTCCCGGCGGCCGAATCCGCTGGATCAGGGCCGGCAGCGTAGTTAGGCTCAGGAACACGGCGATGATCATCCCGAGCCCGGCGACGATACCGAGTTGGGATACGCCAATATAGTCTGTCGGCGCAAAGGCAAAGAACCCGGCGGCGATGGCTGTGGCTGCCAGGCACAGCGAGCGACCCATAGCCCGACCTGATTCGATCAGGGCCGTTCGGACCTCGACGCCGGGGATTCTTTCGGCTCGATAGCGAACACTGAACTGAATGCCAAAGTCTATGCCTAGGCCAACGAACAGCGGAATCACGGCTACTGAAATCACATTGAAGCGGGTGAATATAAAAAGGCCCACGGCAACGGCGACGATCAACCCGAGGAACGTGGTGACGAGAATGGCAGCGATCAATCGTAATGAGCGGACCGCAAACCACAGCATGATGACAATTGAACTGATCGCGAGAGTCGCAATCAGTGATGCTCGTTCCGAGAGCGTGCCCAGTTCCTCATCCTCAAGGCGGACCTGGCCGGTCAGGCGCACACGAACTCCGTGCTCTGGATTAAGTTGCAGCGCCTTGACCGCCGTCCGGATGGCTTCCGTGGCCGCTTTGCCCGCTTCCAGCTGCTCGAATTGCAGCCGCGGCGTGACCAGAATGATATGCCGTAACTCGTGCGGTTCCGGCGGCGTATCGCGAGTCACTGTCTGCCAGGAAACAAAGCTGGGCTGTCCGGCATGCTGGCGCTCAAGTGCGACGGCGAGCGCCTGAATCGGCTTGCGCATATCCTCGAGGGATCCCGAGCCTGCGGATATGCCCTGCAGGACAGTCGACAGCGTTGTCATCAAGCCGCGTAGCGATGGATCGGCAGCCATTGGCCCGAGCAACGGCTCTACCTTGATGAGTTCGGCCATGGTAGCTTGAACATCTTTGGTAGACGTGTACAGGAGTCCATTGTGAGACCAGAATGCACCCGCATCAGGGCGCCGCACGGCGGGAAATAGCGCCGGCTGCGTCTGCAGCCGCGCTGCGAGCGCTGCGGCTGCGGCTTCGCTCTGCTCCGGCGATTCGCCGTCGATGACGATCACGATCTGCGGTCCATCCGGCCGGAATAGTGCGTTGAACGCTGCCTCGCGAATTCTCCAGGGCAACTTGGGCGAGAGGAGTTCGGCGGTGTTAGTGCTCATCGCAAAGTGGCCGACTGCGTACCAGGCCGCCGCAAAGCCAAGCGCCACGCTTGCCGCAATGACCATCCAGGCCCGATCGGCAATGCGCGCTACCAAACGCGCGATTAGCGACTGGCGCTCGCTCACCGCGTCATGTGCCGCGCGGGGCCGCGGGTTCCAAAAAACGTCATTGGCATTTTCATGATTGCGATGGCCTGCGATTGAACACGACTGTGCACGTGCGGTCCAGCCCGGCTAAGCGATCGGGTTCATTCGTGCGGCTCCCGGTCGCCAGCCACACCATTTTTCTGGCGTTTTTACTGGGTACGGTAATTACCGGTTGCGGGTCATTGGGCAGGGCCGTACCGGCAGCCCCCAGGTTGGAGGTTGACCCGTGGGAGCGCTTAAACCGCACTGATTACGCGATCCAGGGACGGCTCGATCGCTACCTGGTCCACCCGCTGTCGAAGGCCTACCGCTTCCTGACACCAGGGCCAATCGGCCGTGGCATTCATAACGTACTGGTCAACCTGTCGGAGCCGGCGGCACTTTTCAACGATGTCTTGCAGCTGCGCATCAAGCGAGCGGCGACGCCAGCCGCACGCCTTATTTTGAACTCGACTGTTGGCGTGCTGGGCCTGGTCGACGTCGCGGCGCACGTCGGCCTGTACCATCACGACAACGAGTTCGGGGTTACGCTTGGGCGCTACCGGATCAAGTCTGGCCCCTACGTGTATATACCCATGATGGGTCCGAGCACGCTGCGCGACCTGGTGGGGAGCGGCGTCGATTTCGTGCTGGACCCGATGCGTTGGCTGGATTACTCGCATCAGAGCGCGATTCTCAACGCCAGACTCGGATTTTCAGATCTCGACAAGGAGGTTGCGACGGAAGCCGATCTGCAGGCACTGCTTGGCAGTGCAGTGGATCCCTATGCCACGTTGCGGTCCGCCTACCTACAGCATAAACAGGGCGAGATCGAGGGCGATGCGGTGCCAACGGATCTGCCGTCATTCGATGAGCCAGTGCCCACACCTGAGCCAGCACCGCTGCCGCCGGCGATCACGCCAGTAACGCCGACCCCTGAGCCCGCACCGGAACCGCGCACCGACGCCAGCCAGCCGGCGCCCCTGGGTTAGTATGCGTAGCTAGTGCTTTAGGAAAATAATGGCAGTGGCCGATCGTCCATCCGCCGAAATGCTATGAAGATCTTGAAGGCGACCGGGTGTTGCCGCTACGCTGCGTGTAACCGGCTTGGCAGCGGGTCGGCCGTCGGGCACCGGGTCTCATAACATCGATTCCTGCCAAGGGGATGATAACAATGGTCCGATCCACCCAGCTTAGGGAGCAGCACCATTAGCACCACAGATACCGGCGGCCAGCAGGCCAGCCGTGGCTTTGGACATCGGTCCGTAGTCTTCGCCGTCGGCCTAGCGCTGTCGGCAGGCGCACACTCAGCGGATGTGGGTCAAGGTTCCGAGGCGGCCGCCACCACTGAGCCGCTCGAGGAAGTAATTGTCCATGCGCGCCGGCGCGCCGAGCCGGTCAAGGACACGCCGCTGGCAATAAGCGTCATCAGCGGCGAACAACTTCGTGAAGATTCGGCGGACACCATGCAGGATGTGGGTCGGGATGTTCCTAATCTGCGAATGGTCAGCTCGCCGCAATCTGTTTCTGCGCTCGATGTGACCATGCGCGGGCAGACGGTCAACCGCTCAGCCATCGTGTTCGACTCCGCGGTCGGGCTATATGTCGATGGCGTCTACGTTGCCAATGGCCAGGGCGCGATGGCCACCTTGCTTGACATCGACTCGGTTGAAGTGACCCGTGGCTCGCAGGGTACGTTGTCGGGACGGAATAACACGGGAGGATCGATCTCGCTTGCCACCCATAAGCCGGACCTGGGCGCGGACTCGATTGAGGTTGCTGCCTCAGGCGGGGATTACGGGGAATTCATGGGTCGAGCCATCGTCAATGTGCCGCTTGGCGATACCTTTGCCGTGCGGGCGGCCTATCAGGATAACAGCCGCGCCGGATTCGGTTCGAGCCTGGGCAATGACCAGAACAACCTTGAGAATCAGCACCGCTATACGGCGCGGTTCAGCGCCCTGTGGAAACCGGGAGATGCCACCGAGGCATTTTTTACCTACGAACATTTTGCGGCCAATGAGTATGGTGCCGTACTGCATCCGCTGGCAGGTCCGGCCCCGGGGACCGAAGTCGCCCAGCTCGGCCAATTGTTTGCTCAAGTTCCGCTTGCCGGATTGCCGACCGTGCAGTTCCCGGCTGATTTGTATCAAACCGACGGGAGTTTGCCTGGCTTCGATGATGCGCGCACCGACGCGTCGCAGCTGACGATGACGCATCGCTTTGATGGAGGTTTATCCACCAAATTGATTCTCGGTTTCCGGCGCCTTGACGCCAGCACGGCACTGGATGTCGATGCCTCGCCGATTCCGTTTGCGGATATCACCGTCTACAACACGTCGAATCAGAAAAGTGCCGAGCTGCAGTTTGCTGACAAGGCATTAGACGGGCAGCTCGACTGGGTTGGCGGCCTGTACTGGTTCCGCGACAACGGCAGCGCGCCATCGCTCGAATCACCAGCCTCACCAGGATTCCTCGCGGCACTTGGCCAGCTCGACGGCTTGTTGCAGTTGGAGACGGGACAGAATCCCAATCTCGTCGGCGAGTTCGACCCGTATCCGCGCTACGAACAAAATTCGGTCGTCAACAACTCGGAGGCAGCCTACTTACACGGCGAATATAAAATCACGCCAGACTGGGCAGTCGCCGCGGGAGCGCGCCGCACCGAAGATAAGCGCGAAATTCAGGAAAATGATTACTTGGTTATTCCAGGGCTTGGCCAGGCCTGCCAACTGGATCTCAATGGTGCTCCCGTCAACGGGCCGTGCCCCTATATCAATAAAGTGGCGGACTTTGGCTACTGGTCCTGGGAGCTGTCCAGTCACTACTCCTTGACGCCACAATGGACAGCCTACGCCCGTATTGGGCGCAGTCAGCGTTCCGGTGGCTGGAACGCGCCGCTGGGTTCATATGACGATGCGCCTTACCGGCCCGAGCAGCTTACCGACTATGAGATAGGAACCAAGGCTGAGCAATTTAATGGCGCACTGGCGCTGAATGCCGATGTGTTTTTCGGTCAGTACGAGGACATGCAACGGTTGCTGGGTGTGCTGGAGAACGGCACGCCGGACACGCTTGTAGTCAACGCTGGCAATGCGACTGTCAGCGGCGCTGAGTTCGACGGCCACTGGCGCCCAACGGCGCATGCATCAGTCGACGCTTCGTTTAGCTGGACCGACGCCCACTATAAGAACTTCATGTTCGCGCCGATTCCCGGCCAGCCGCCGGAGAATCTCGCGGGCAACAAATTCAACGAGAGCCCGCCACTGCAGGCCTCGCTCGGTGCGAGCTATGAATTTGTGACTGCGCCGGGTTTCCTGCGGTTCTCGGCCGATTACGCCTGGCAGGACAAAGTTGAGTTCAATGTCATTAACGACTTCAATTATCAGGGCGCCTACGGCACCCTCAACGCACGTGTCGCGCTGGCATCTCCGTCCCGGTCCTGGGAAATTGCGTTCTATGGCACGAATCTTACCAATCAGCACTATGCCTATAACGGCGGCTCGATCACGGTTCCTGGTGGGGCGGGGCCGCCGGTAGTCGCCTGGCAGATTCCTGGGCCTATGTGCATGTGGGTACTGGAAGGTACTTACCGCTGGAGCGTCGCGCGCTGAGGGACTTTCTGGCCTCTTACTCCCGCGTGCCCGCCGGACCTGAAAGCTTCAGCTACCTCGCGGGCAACGCATTTTCAGCTCTGGGAAGCGTGGCGAACGGACGGCGGCTTGCTGCGTCGACTTTCGGCGTCCCTACAGGCGCAGTCTTGGCGATTGGGGTAATCGCAGACTTCCATACGATTTCTAACCGTCATTAAAAGTTAAGAATATATTACAACATATTGATTATAAAATACTTTATCTCATGAATAGAAAGCCTCTTAATCATGCCACGCGGTCTATCGATACGGGGGAGAGTTATATGAACAGAGAATTGCGGAACGGGCCCGAGGCCTGGTCCGGAAGCCGCTGCCTGCTGATCATTTGCGCTTTGGCGTGGTGCGCTTCGGCGGCGACCGCGGCGACGGACGTTGCCGCGCGGCCGTGGCTGGACGCCCGGCAATCGCCGGATGAACGGGCCGAACTGGCGCTGGCAGCCATGACGCTGCCGGAGAAACTCAGTCTATTGCACGGTCCCATGCCAGCGGAGCCACCGGGGCAGGAGCCAACGTCAATACCCGAAGGTGCAATTCCGACGGCTGGCTATATTCCAGGCGTGCGACGTCTTGGCATCCCGGCAATGTTTGAGACCGATGCAAGCCTTGGAGTTGTAAATCCGCTGGGCCAGCGCGACGGCGACGTGGCCACGGCGATGCCTGCCGGGTTGGCATTGGCTTCAGCTTTTGATCCGCCGCTGGCGTATCGGCTGGGCACCGACCTCGGCATCGAGGCACATGCCAAGGGGTTCAATGTATTGCTGGGAGGCGGCATGGATCTGACCCGTGATCCGCGTAACGGTCGCAACTTTGAATATCTCGGCGAAGATCCGTTGCTTGCCGGTACGCTGGCGGGCGAGGCCGTTCGCGGCACGCAGGATCAGCATGTTATCTCGACCTTGAAGCACTTTGCGCTCAATGCGCACGAGACCAACCGCTCGATGCTCGATGCGCAAATTGACCGGGCAGCGCTGCGCGAATCGGATCTGCTGGCGTTCGAGATAGCAATCGAGCGGGGCCGACCCGGCGCGATCATGTGCGCGTACAACAGGATCAATGGCGATTACTCGTGCGGCAACAGCTGGCTGCTCAACGAAGTACTGAAGCGCGACTGGCAGTATCGGGGCTGGGTTCTATCCGACTGGGGCGCGGTCTACGCCCCCGGCTACGAGATGAAGGGGCTGGACCAGGAGTCGGGTCAGCAAAACGACAAACATGTGTGGTTCGGAGCCGCGCTGAAGGCCGCGGTCGAAGCAGGCTCGGTACCCATGAGCCGGATCGACGACATGGTGCGGCGAATCTTGCGCACAATGTTCGCGGTTGGGATTGTCGATTACCCGCCCATTCACGAGGCGATTGACTACAAAGGTCACGACGCCGATGCGCTGGAGGCGGCGCGCGAAGGCATTGTTTTGCTGAAGAACGACGGCCCGTTGCTGCCGCTGTCGCCGTTGCTCAAGCGTATTGCGCTGATTGGCGGTCAGGCGCACGTAGGTGTTCTTTCCGGTGGCGGCTCCTCTCAGGTCACACCGTCGAACGGCCCGGCGGTGACAGTTCCGGTGGGCGGTCGGGATCTATCGACTAGGTACCTAGATGAGCATTATTTCCCGTCGTCCCCTGGCAAGGCGATCCAGGCTGCCGCGCCCAATGCCGAGGTGCTCTACAACGCCGGGAAATTTCCAGAAGATGCCGCGGCACTGGCAGCGACGGCAGATGTCGCGATCGTGTTCGTCACGCGCCATGAGCTTGAAGGTATCGACATCCCAAACCTAAGACTTCCCAATGGGCAGGACGGGCTCGTTGATGCAGTCGCGAAAGCAAACGCTCACACGATTGTTGTGCTTGAGACTGGCAATCCGGTGGCGATGCCATGGCTCAACAAGGTTAGCGCGGTGCTGGCTGCCTGGTATCCCGGACAGGAAGGAGGCCGAGCAATTGCTGACATTCTATTTGGCACAGTAAATCCGTCCGGGCATCTGCCGATCACTTTTCCCGCTGACGAGCGCCAGTCGATGCGGCCCGTCTTGCCGAATCTTGGTGCCGAGCCTGATTCCGATGTGACAGTCAATTACACGGAGGGCGCTGATGTCGGTTACCGCTGGTATAGAAAACACGATATCAAGCCGCTCTATGCGTTCGGCTATGGATTGAGCTACTCGGTATTTGATTACGGCGATTTTGAGGCGAAAGCGGGAAATGCATTAAGTGTCAGCTTTAGTATCAAGAATGTGTCAACTCGCAGCGGCGCCGACGTGCCGCAGGTGTACTTGCTTTCGGCAGCCGGACAGCGTGAATGCAGGCTGCTCGGGTTTCAGCGGGTCCAGCTCGCAGCTGGCGAGCGGCAGCTTGTAAAGCTGACGCTCGATCGGCGCCTGTTCGCGCGATTCGACGAGGGGGCGGATCGCTGGCACATTGCTCCGGGTATCTATCGGATTGTGCTGGCGCGATCGGCAGAAGACATCGTGGCAACCCAGGAGATTCAGCTCTCCGAGTCCAGCTTCAAATAATCCGAGCAGGGGGTCGAGCCCGCGGCGCGGGCGGGGCGCTCAGAACCATGGCGAAGATTTGCCAAGGATTGCCTGCTCGTCTTCCGTCGACTGTCGATTAAGGATCCCGTTACGATGTGGAAAGCGGCCAAATCGATCGATGAATTCCTTATGACCCACCGCGTATCGGGTCCAATCCGAGTTGCCGAGAGCTGAAATCAGCTTGACCGCGAGCACCTGATCCTCGCGGGCCTCGCTGTGCTCGAACGGCATGTACAAGAACAGCCGCTGCTGTGGGTTCAGGCTGGAATCAAAGCCGAGCCCGATGGCCAATCTGGAAAGGCGTACGGCGATGGAGTCAGCCGCAAAGGCGCGAGGCGTGCCGCGGAACAGATTGCGCGAGAACTGATCCAGGACCACGACCGCGGCCAAAAGCGATCGAGGCGTCTTTGCATCAGGCCCGTCACGTATCACCAGCCATTCGTGCAGTGACAGGAAACGATCCCGGATCTGGGAGTCAAGCTGCACCGTATTTTCGAACCAGCGAGATTCCCCGAGCTCTTCAAACCAGTAGCGAAGAACTTCAACGACCCATGCCGGCTCATTCAATCCTGCGCTAGATGGCGTGACGGACATGGTTCCCCTGCAGCAGTAAGCGGTCTTGGTCCTTCGGTTTCAGAGTCGGTCAGACAGCCCGCCGGGCAATTATAGGCGGCAAGATGTTATGCGTGGGCTGCCGGCGCTACGGGGGCGGCTACGGCTTCCGGTCATCGGTGCCAACGAAGCGACATGCAGGATAGCCCCGCATCGATCCTGCGGATCTCAGCGGTGCGTAGTGGCAAAACCTGGAAACCCGCCTTTGACAGCAGCGCAATCGTCGCAGGAAAATCCGCAGCTACCAGGACTCGGTCATTGACGCGCAGCGCATTGGCCGCTGCCTCTTCGCCCGGCGGTACTAGTAATTCCCTGAAGCCTGAAAATACTCCTGAAGCCGACAGTCGGCGAGTAGTCAATACCGTGACATCGTCGAGCAGCGACGAGTCGGACTTAAAATGCAGGACATCTTCTGGCGTTTTGACGATGACGCCGCTCAAGCCGAGTTCGGGCAGGCACTCAATCAGTGCTCTGGCGCCGTCCAGGTTGGTGCGCGCCGAGAGGCCGATCATTACTTTTTCAGGCGTGCGCAGCACGTCGCCACCGTCGACGAAGCCGCGCGGTAGTTGCAAAACTTTTGTGAAGTGCCGGGCCAGCACGGCACTCAGGAACCGAGCTTCGCCGGCGCGGCTGGCGACTCCCGGGCGCAGTGTGATCGCACCAGCCGTAAAAACCAGCGCTGGGTCTTCGACAAAGATGGAATCCGGATATTCTTCCAGTGGTGCCAGCACCTCGACCTGCACGCCAGCCTCGCGCAGGGCGGCAACGTAGGCGTCGTGTTCCCGTTTTACGCCGGGAAAACTTGGATCGCCACGATCAGTTGCGCGAAGCCCCTTGGTAACGCTCGCGCCGGGACTACGCACGATGGCGCGATCAAATTCGTAGACTTTGACGGCCATACCTGCAATACCGGACCCTAATTCTGTGTGGGTTACTAAGCGCCACAGTCAGTCAATTATCGATGACTCCGGTTGTGGAAATGAAATCTGCCACGATGGTCGGTACAAAAACTTCGCTTATCGGGCATTAGGGAGCAGCGCGGGCTTGTCGCTGTATTCTTGGGGGAACAACCGCTGCAACTTTGTGATCTTCGGTAAATCGTTGACCATGATGTAAAGGCTATGGGGATTGCGGTACAAATAGTCCTGGTGATAGGACTCGGCCGCATAAAAGCCCTTCAGCGGGTCCACCCGAGTGGCAATCGGTCGGCCGAGCAGGTGAGCCTGATCGAGTTGCGCAATGTACGCCTGCGCGATTCGCTGCTGGCTCGCATCAGCATAAAAAATTTCAGAACGATATTGCGTGCCCTCGTCCGGACCCTGCTGATTCACTTCAGTCGGGTCATGCGCCACTGAGAAGAATATGCGCAGAATCTCGCCGTACGTGACGATGGCCGGATCAAAACTGATCTGAATGGATTCGGCGTGGCCCGTTCTGCCGGTACTGACCGACTCGTAATCGGCCGTCGCCTTTTCGCCACCGGCGTAGCCGGCTTGTACCTGCCGGACGCCCTGCACGTGCTCAAATACCCCCTGAGTGCCCCAGAAACAACCGCCGGACAAAACTGTCGACTGCAATGGGCCAGACGTTTTCGTATTGTCGAGCGCCGGGGCCGGCAGGGCGACCCAAACGTCGGATGCCTGCGCCGCCTGACTGCCGGCCAGTGTCGCAGTCAGCAGCGCGGCCAAGATTGGCAACGCGCGGCCCAGTGTACCTGCGCATAAGAATTTCGCGTTGCGCGCCATTTGCTGAGCGGTGCGGCGGGTCGTGGGGGACATACTCTGCTCTCCGGGATGCCGAGCTGTACTGACTTCAGGCGCGGGGAAGGAACCTGAGCGCCACCGAGTTCATGCAATAGCGCAGCCCGGTCGGCTTGGGCCCGTCATCAAATACATGGCCGAGATGAGCATCGCAGCGCCGGCATGAAATTGCGGTGCGAATCATGCCAAGACCGAAATCCCGCTGTTCGACCACGTTGTACTTCGAAATCGGTTGCCAGAAGCTCGGCCAGCCGGTGCCGGACTCGAATTTGGTTTTTGAATCAAACAATATCGTGGGGCAGCAGATGCAACTGTAAAGCCCATCGGCGTGGTTATTCCAGAGCGCGCCGGAGAATGCCGCTTCAGTGCCCGCGCGCCGGGTCACATCAAAGGATAGGGGCGACAGTAGCTGGTGCCATTCCGCCTCGGTATGCGTGAGCTTGGGTTGCAGCGAGACGCCGAGGCTTTGTCCTGATTTTGAAAAGCCTTCGATGGGAATGCCGGGCGAACCGCCGGTCTGCGCGACCGCCGGGCGCCGTGCGCCGAGGACTGTCCAAGCGCCCAGCGCCGCAATGGCGCCGCCAAGGACCTGGCGGCGAGTGACGCGCAATGCCACTTGCTCGTCAATGGCGCTCGCAGGATCAGGCAGTTTCATAGGAATTCCTTCCGCTCTAGCCAAAGGTGAATGAGTAGGCTTGTACGCCTGGATCCAGGAACTCAATGCTGAAGGTCCGGTCGCGCGCGCTGCCAGATTGGCGGATCAGCTGGTACAGGCGATGTTCATTGACAGTACCATTTCCCTGAGCATCCGCATCCACGCCGTGCTCGGTGCCGGGCGGTGCGCCGTCCAACTTAATCCTGAATCGGACCGGCTTGCCATCGGCAGTCGGACCCAGCACCAGGTGCAGATCCCGCGCGTGGAACCGATAGGTGATGCGCCCCGGCGCGTTAAGCAACACGGCCTGCTGTTCACTCGCCTGCCACGAACCATCCAATCCCCATTCATTCAGGTTCAGCGACTTGGGGGTCAGGTAATCTTGCGGCTGATCGGGCCGCTCAGCACCTGCCGGCTGGAAATTCTGCGCACGGCCATAGCCGATGTAGGTCTCGGGGGACTGGACTTCCGCATCCGCCGCAGCGGCCTCCACACCGCTGGCCTGTACTTTGGCGGTCCCCTGCGGGACATTGGCAACGCCAGCCTCCGCAAGCAGCTGCTGGATTATTTGCTCGGAGGCCGGGTAGTCGCCCTCACCGAAATGGTGACCGCGAATCTTGCCGGAGGCGTCGACGAAGTAGTGTGCCGGCCAGTAATTGTTGTCGAACGCCCGCCAGATGGCGTAGTTGTTGTCGACCGCAACCGGGTAGGTAATTTTTAAGTCGCGCACGGCACGCGCTACATTATCGAGGTTCTTTTCGAACGCGAATTCCGGCGCGTGTACCCCGATGACCACCAGCCCGTGATCCCGATACTTCTCAGCCCAGGCTTGCACATAGGGGAGTGATCGCAGGCAATTGATGCACGAGTAGGTCCAGAAATCGACCAGCACGACCTTACCGCGTAAATCAGCCGGGGACAGGGCCGGGGAGTTGAACCACTTGACCGCGCCGTCCAGTGCCGGCAAATCGCCCTCAACCGGCAGCTCGGCAGCGGCGCTTTTGTTTGCGGTCGTGCCGACCATGGCATTCGAGTTCGTCATCGTGTTGCTGCCGCTCATGGCAGCGCCGGAAGTCATCACGCCGCTGGCCATCATGGCACCGCCAGCCGCTGACGTCGGTTTTAGCCGATCGAGCAATGCCTGTTCAACGTTGACTGTGCGCGGCAGTGACAGCTGCGTCAGCACGCCGGTATCCATTCCCAGGCCAATTGCGGCAACGCCGGCCAATACCGCCACTCCCAGTGCGCGACGGATCCATTCGCTGGCGCCAAGCGATCGCTTCATTGCCGCGAAGACGCGACCACCTACCAATATGGCAAGCGCCAGGGAAGTAGCAGCGCCGGCCGCATAGGTAAGCAGCAGCAACGATGTCGCAAAGTTGGCGCCCTGGATGGCCGCGCCAGTCAGCAACAGCCCCAGTATGGGTCCAGCACAAGGCGCCCAAAGAAAGCCAGTGGCGATGCCGAGTGCGAAAGAGGTTCCGATCATGCCCGGGCCAGAGCCTGTTTGGCGTTCAGCGATTCGGCTCCCAACCGCTACCAGCGGCCGGGTGAGGGCGTCGGCCAGCGACGGAAAGAGCAACAAGACCCCAAACAACGCCAGCAACAGCATTGCGCCGATACGGCCGTATTCATTGGTGCGCACCGCCCAGCCGCCCCCCACCGCAGCCAGCGTGGCAACGGCCGCAAAGGTAACGGCCATGCCCAGCAACAGCGGAAGTATGCTCCTGACAAACGGTTGCCCGGCGCGCGCAAATACGAACGGCAGCACAGGAAGTATGCAAGGGCTGACAATCGTCAGTGCACCGCCTAGGAACGCGAGCGTGGCAAGCAACATCTATTACTCCGAAACTTTAAAATCAGCCTTGACTGGGTCCGACCCCTAGGGGCCGGCAACGTTCATTCTGATACCCTTCAAGTTCGTTCGGATCGGCGAATGGTTACCTCCTGAGCGGTCGTGTCGACGGCGACGTGGCGCCGCAAGGACTTAGAGCTCCGGCTTGGTGGGATAGCGCCAAGCGGATCACCGCTGTGGCAGCTATTGCATGTGCCAGCCGTGACTCACGATCAGCGACTGACCGGTTAGTGCATTTGACTCGAAGGAAGCGAAGAACAAGGCGGCCTCGGCGACATCCTGAGTCGTAGTGAATTCACCGTCGACCGTCTCGCTGAGCATGACATTCTTGACGACCGCGTCATTCGAGAGGCCGAGACGCTGTGCTTGTTCGGGGATCTGCTTGTCCACCAGCGGAGTTCGCACGAAGCCGGGGCAAATGACGTTGGCGCGGACGCCATGCTTGGCGCCTTCCTTGGCAACCACCTTTGCGAGGCCAATCAGCCCGTGCTTGGCCGTGACGTAGGGTGCCTTCAATACGGAAGCTTCCTTCGAATGGACCGAGCCCATGTAGATGATGCTCCCGCCACCCTGTAAGTACATTTGCGGCAAAGCCGCACGCGTCATCAGGAAAGCGCCGTCCAGGTGTACGGCGAGAACCTTTTTCCAGTCGTCGTACGGAAATGTCTCGAGCGGGGCCACGATCTGAATCCCGGCATTGCTCACCAAGACGTCAATTTGTCCGAATGTGCTGATCACAGATTTCATGGCCATTTCGACCTGCGCTTCGTCGGCGACGTCCACGGCGATTCCGACCGCCCGCATGCCGGAGCCATCAAGCTCAGTCGCGGCGGCACTGGCTGCCGCGGCATTGATGTCCGCCACGACCAGCTTCGCGCCCTCGCGCGCAAATTTGCGTGCGATTTCCCGGCCAATGCCGCTGGCAGCCCCAGTAACGACTGCAACTTTATCTTTCAACCGCATGATTTTACTCCATTTAAGGAAGGCTGTTCAGCCAGACCGAAGGCCGGCATCGCCTCGCATTGCCGGCCGTTGGCGGACGCGATGGCCTTGAGGCGCTATCCGCCGAGTTGATTCAGCGCTTCAGTCGCAAAGCCGCGGCCGACAACTCGCCGACGATGCCGCGGCGGAACGCCAGCACGCAGGCGACAAAGATTGCTCCGATGATGGCGGTGACCCACCCGCCGACGAGGTCGGAGAGGTACTCCTGCAGTGTAACGACGATCGCGGCGCCGACCACCGGGCCGAAGAACGTCCCGGTTCCGCCCAACAGCGTCATCAGGATCACCTCGCCAGAGGTCGACTGCTGCACGTCCGAGAGCGTGGCGAATCCCAGCACCAGGGCATTTAGCGCACCTGCCAGCCCCGCAAGGGTCGCGGACAACACGAAGGCGAGGAGTTTATAGCGATTGATCTCGTAACCGAGGGAGATGGCACGAGGCTCATTATCCCGGATGGCCTTTAGCACCTGGCCGAACGGCGATCTGACCACACGGCCAATGAACAGGAAGACCGCGATGAACACCCCGAGCACCAGGAAGTACATCGCGCGGTCGGAACTGAGCGATAGAAGCCCGAGGAAGGAACCGCGCGGCACGCCCTGCAGACCATTTTCGCCGCCGGTGAAGGGCGCCTCGAGGCACACGAAATACACCAGCTGACCGAGCGCAAGCGTAATCATGGCAAAGTAGATGCCATGGCGGCGGATGGCGAGACCGCCGATGGCGAAGCCCAATATTGCAGCAGTCGCCATGCCGCCCAGGATCGCCGGGATTGCGCCCCAGCCATGGGCTGTGACCAGCCACGCAGTTGAATACGCAGCAAAACCGAAAAATGCCGCGTGGCCGAATGACAGCATGCGGCCGAAGCCGAGTAACAAGTTGTAGGCACAGGCGAACATGGCAAAACAAAGCAGCTTCATCATGAACACGGGATAGATGCCAAGCCATGGAACGCCAAGCGCGAACAGGGCGGCCAGGGCATAGAACATTGCTGCGATTGGCATGCGGGTTCAAACCTTGCCGAACAGTCCCGCCGGTCGCACGATCAGCACCACCGCCATGATGACGAAGATGACGATATTTGAAGCTTCCGGGTAGATAACTTTGGTGAAACCCTCGATGATTCCTAGCGCGAGTCCGCCGATGATCGAGCCGAAGATAGACCCCATGCCGCCGATCACGACCACCGCAAAAACGACGATGACGAGCGAGCTGCCCATGTGCGAGTTCACCAGCACGATCGGCGCGGCCAGCACGCCGGCGAGCGCCGCCAAGGCGACACCGCCCCCGTACGTCACTGCCCTGAGCAGCGGCACATTGACGCCGAATGCCTGCAGGAGCGGGGCATTCTCGGTGGCGGCCCGCAGCAAAGCGCCAAGGCGGGTACGCTCGATAACGAACCAGGTGCTGACGCAAACCAGCACCGATACAAGAATGACCCAGGCCCGGTAAAGCGGCAGGAACATGAAGCCGAGATTGACGCCTCCGGCGAGCGCCGCCGGGACGGGGTAGGATTCGCCGGTAGCCCCAAACACCTGATGAAGCGAGCCTTCGCAAATCAGCGCTAGGCCGAAGGTCAGCAGCAGGCCGTAAAGGGGATCGAGCCCGTATAGGCGCCGCAGCAGCAACCGTTCAACGATGATGCCGATCAGCCCCACTACCAACGGAGCGAGCACCAGCGCGGCCCAATAATTGACACCCAGCAATTTCAGCGCGAGCAGCGCGATAAAAGCCCCGAGCGTGTAGAAGGCGCCGTGGGCGAAATTGACAACACCAAGGAGGCCAAATATTACTGCGAGCCCGAGGCTGAGCATCGCGTAAAAAGAGCCATTCACAAGGCCAAGCATCAGCTGCCCGAGAATGACGGCAACCGGGAAGCCGAATATCTGGGTCACGGTCGTAACACAGAGACGGGATGGTGCTGCACGGCGGGGCGCGCTCCGGATCTCGCGCCGGGGCGGTTGCGCATGGCTAGCAAATTACCTGGGCGCGAGAGGGCATAGACCCGTGATGGGACCGAACGCCTCCTCGCCGCTCATCTTTTTCACTACCTTGTAATAGTCCCAGGGGTATTTCGATTCCTGCGGCGTCTTGACCTGCATCACGTACATCTCGTGGATCATTGCGCCGTCCGCGCGGATGTAGCCGTCATGCGCAAACATGTCGTTGATCTTCATTTTCTTCAGTTCCGCCATGACTTTGTCCGAATCCGTGCTTCCCACGGATTTCACGGCTTTCAGATAAGTCATGGTGGCCGAGTAAGCGCCCGCCTGATCCATGGTTGGCTCGCGCCCGACCTTATCGATGAAGCGCTTGGAGAACGCGCGGGTCTCCGCGTTCAAATCCCAGTAAAACCCGGTGGTGAGATACAGTCCCTGCGCCGTCGCAAGACCAAGACTGTTTATGTCGGTGAGGAAAGCCAGCAGCGCCGCCGGCTTCATGGTGTGCGTTATCCCAAATTCGTTGGCCGCCTTAAGTGAGTTGCTGAAATCGGTACCGGCGTTGGCAAGCCCCAGCACCTGGGCACCGGAGGCCTGCGCCTGCAGCAGAAAGGAGGAGAAGTCCGCGGCGCCGAGCGGCACCCGGACTGAGCCGAGTACCTTGCCACCGTTGGTTTCGACGACTTTGGTGGCCGCCGCCTGCAACTGGCTGCCGAAAGCGTAATCTGCAGTCAGGAAAAACCAAGTTTTGCCGCCGGCATTGACGATTGCGGTGGCCGTGCCATTGGCGAGCGCGGTGGTGTCGTAGACATAGTGAACTGAGTAAGCCGTGCAGTCCTCATTGGTGAGCGACGCTCCCCCAGGGCCGATGTTGAACAACGGCACCTTCTTTACGGCCGCAACCTTTGCCATGGCGATATTGACCCCGGTGTTGGATCCGCCCAGCAACATGTTGAGACCGTCTTCATCAGCCCACTCACGGAATTTCGATGCCCCGATGTCAGGCTTGTTCTGGTGATCCGCGCTCAGGACAACGATTTTCTTGCCGAGCACAGTGCCGCCGAAATCGGCAATTGCCATCTTGATGGCTTCAACCCCGGCCGCGCCCATCACATCGGCGTACACACCCGACATGTCGTCAATGTCACCGATTACAACCTGGTCGCCGGCAGCCAGCGCCGTGCGCGCTCCGGTCGCCGCCAATACTGCCGCTATTCCCATCGCCAGCATCCGCAGTTTCATGATTTTATCCTCGTTGTGGCTTAGCGAGTCAGACACCCAGATACCGGTGCAGGAGCGGCATTTTATCCTGTAGTTCCCGCGCCGCGAAATCTTCCACGATCCGGCCGCGCTCCATGATATAGAAACGGTCCGCCAACGGC
Source organism: Steroidobacteraceae bacterium (assembly GCA_036390615.1). Lineage (GTDB taxonomy): Bacteria > Pseudomonadota > Gammaproteobacteria > Steroidobacterales > Steroidobacteraceae > FEN-1191. The sequence goes on from DASWBL010000156.1 coordinate 18,402, forward strand.
GCGGCGAAACGGAAGTTTTGTTCCACCATGACAATGGTATAGCCCTGCTCGCGCAGTCGGTGCACGGCCCGGGATAGGGCCTGAACGATCACCGGAGCGAGCCCCTCAGAAATCTCATCGAGCAGCAGCAGCCGCGCTCCAGTGCGCAGGATCCGCGCCAGTGCCAGCATCTGTTGCTCGCCGCCGGACAAATTCGTGCCGCGGCTTGCGCGGCGCTCCTCCAAGTTAGGAAACATGGCGTAGAGCTCCGCGACCGACATGCCGCCCGGGGCGACCGGTGGCGGTAACAGCAGATTCTCCTCGGTCGAAAGGCTGGAAAAGATCCCCCGCTCCTCGGGGCAATAGCCAATTCCGAGTTGGGCTATGCGGTGCGGTGACAGCGAGATCGTTTCGTGTCCGTCGATGGTCACCGAGCCTGAACGCCCGCTGACCAGGCCGAGCAGTGCCTTGAGAGTAGTAGTGCGGCCCGCGCCGTTGCGTCCCAGCAGCGTCACTACTTCGCCGCGCTCGACATGAAAATCGACCCCGTGCAGGACGTGTGACTCACCGTAGTGGGCGTGCAGTCCGCTCACGCGCAAAAGCTCTCTGGCCGTCATCGCGTGCTTCGCAGCTCAGTATCAGAGGAACCCATATAAGCTTCCACCACGAGTGGGTTACACGACACTTCGGCATAGGCGCCGCTGGCAATAATCTGTCCGCGCTGCAATACCGTGATGGTGTCCGCAATCCTCGAGACTACGTGCATGTTGTGCTCGACCATAAGAATGGTGCGGTCCGTTGCAGCAGCCTTGATGAGGGCCGTGACCCGCACTACGTCCTCGTGGCCCATGCCCTGCGTAGGCTCATCCAGCAACATCAGCTCCGGCTCCATGGCCAGGGTGGTCGCGATCTCGAGGG
>DASWBL010000157.1:0-13677 GCA_036390615.1 Steroidobacteraceae bacterium
TCAATGCCAAGCCGGAGCTCAAGGCGCACGAGGCGACGCTCAAGAAAATCTGCGAAGCCTTCCAGGCGACCGGGTCGTACTAAAAGCCATGCCCGGCACCAAGGAAATCCGCTCCAAGATCGCCAGCGTCAAGAGCACGCAAAAGATCACCAAGGCGATGGAGATGGTCGCGGCCAGCAAGATGCGCCGCGCGCAGGAGCGCATGCGTCAGGCGCGGCCGTATGCGGCGCGCATGCGCACCGTGATTGGCCACCTGAACGAAGCCAATCCGGACTCGCACCACCCGTTCCTGGTCGAGCGCGAGTCAAAATCGGTCGGCATCATCCTGATGTCAACCGATCGCGGACTGTGCGGCGGGCTGAACACCAACGTGTTCAAGGCCGCGCTGCTGCTGCTGCGCGAATGGCAGGCCAAGGGCGCCAGCGTCAGTCTTTGCATCATCGGCACCAAGGGGCTGGCGTTCTTCCGCCGCCTCGGCTTGCCGATCCTGGGCAGCTGTACGGGCCTTGGCGATCATCCGCACGTCAAGGATCTGATCGGCTGCGTCAAGGTCATGCTCGATGCCTACCGCGACGGCAAGATCGATCATCTTTATATGGTCAGCGCGCAGTTCGTGAACACGATGACGCAAAAACCGAACGTGCTGCAGCTGCTGCCGATCCAGACACTGGACAAGGCCGAACTGCAGACCCACTGGGACTACATCTATGAGCCCGGCGCGGCCTCGATCTTAGACGGCCTGCTGATGCGCTACATCGAGTCACAGGTCTACCAGGGCGCGGCGGAAAATGCCGCCTGCGAAATGGCGGCGCGCATGGTGGCGATGAAGAGCGCCAGCGACAACGCCGGCACGATCATTGCGGACCTGCAGCTGGTCTACAACAAGGCCCGCCAGGCGGCGATCACCAAGGAGCTGGCGGAAATCGTCGGCGGCGCGGCGGCAGTTTAGAAAGCGATTTTTGGTTTGGCTTGATGCGCCGCCTAAGCGGTGGCGCCGGAAGGAAGTAAGTCATGGCAATGGGCAAGATCACACAGATCATCGGCGCGGTCGTCGACGTGGAGTTCCCGCGCGAAGCGGTGCCAAAGGTCTACGAGGCGCTGCGTCTGAAGGACGGCGAGCGGGCGCTGACGCTGGAAGTGCAGCAGCAGCTGGGCGACGGGGTGGTGCGCACCATCGCGATGGGCGCCTCCGAGGGCCTGAAGCGCGGCCTAGCCGTGGAGGCCACGGGCGCGGGCATCTCAGTGCCGGTCGGCACCGAGACGCTGGGGCGCATCATGGACGTGCTCGGCGATCCGCAGGATAACCGCGGCCCGGTCAACACCAAGGAACACTGGAGCATCCACCGGCCGGCACCGGCCTACGATGAGCAGACCGGCGGCCAGGACCTGCTGGTCACGGGCATCAAGGTGATCGACCTGCTGGTGCCGTTTGCCAAGGGCGGCAAAGTCGGCCTGTTCGGCGGCGCCGGCGTCGGCAAGACCGTCAACATGCTCGAGCTGATCAACAACATTGCCAAGCAGTACAGCGGCCTGTCGGTGTTCGCGGGCGTCGGCGAGCGCACGCGCGAAGGCAACGATTTTTACCACGAGATGATCGAATCCGGCGTCATCGACAAGGACAATCTGCAAAACTCCAAAGTCGCAATGGTTTACGGGCAGATGAACGAGCCGCCGGGCAACCGCCTGCGCGTCGCGCTCACCGGCCTGACCATGGCCGAGTTCTTCCGCGACGAGAAACAGGCGGGCGGCAAGGGCCGCGACGTGCTGTTCTTCGTCGACAACATCTATCGCTACACGCTCGCCGGCACCGAAGTGTCGGCGCTGCTCGGTCGCATGCCTTCGGCGGTCGGCTACCAGCCGACGCTGGCCGAGGAGATGGGCGTGCTGCAGGAGCGCATCACCTCGACCAAGACCGGCTCGATCACCTCGATCCAGGCCGTTTACGTGCCGGCGGACGATCTGACCGACCCGTCACCGGCCACGACCTTCGCCCACCTCGATGCCACCGTGGTGTTGTCGCGGCAAATTGCGTCGCTCGGCATCTACCCGGCGGTCGATCCGCTCGATTCCACCAGCCGCCAGCTCGATCCGCTGGTGATCGGCGAGGAGCACTACAACACGGCCCGTGCCGTCCAGGCCGTGCTGCAGCGCTACAAGGAGCTGCAGGACATCATCGCGATCCTCGGCATGGATGAGCTGTCCGAGGAAGACAAGCTGACGGTGTTCCGCGCGCGCAAGATCCAGCGCTTCCTGTCGCAGCCGTTTAACGTCGCCAAGGTCTTTACCGGCCAGGACGGCAAGATTGTGGCGCTCAAGGACACGATCCGCGGCTTCAAGGGCATCATCGCCGGCGATTACGATCAGCTGCCGGAGCAGGCCTTTTACATGGTCGGCACGATCGAAGAAGCGATCGAGAAAGCCAAGACACTGCAATAAGATTTACCGGATTACGCATGGCCGATTCCATACAGGTCGACATCGTCAGCGCCGAAGGCGAGATTTTCTCGGGCCCGGCGAGCATGGTGTTTCTGCCGGCCTCGGAGGGCGAGATCGGCGTCACGCCGCGTCACGCCCCGCTGTTGACGCTGCTCAAGCCGGGCGAGGTGCGGGTGCAGAGCGCCGATGGCACCGAGCAATCGTTTTATGTCGGCGGCGGCGCGCTCGAAGTACAGCCGAACAAAGTCACGGTGCTGGCCGATACGGCGGCGCGCGCGAGCGATCTGGACGAGGCCGCGGCCGTTGCGGCGCGCGCGCGCGCCGAGGAAGCGCTGTCGGGCAAGATCGACCGGATCGAGCAGGCCGAGGCACTGGCGGAGCTGGCGCGTGCCGCCGCGCAGCTGGCCCTCATCCAGCGACTGCGCAAGATCAAGTCTTAGTCAGGATTCGCGGGACGCCGTTATCAGTAGGCCCCCGCGCTGATGTGCTAGCTTAAGCTCATGAATCGCAAGTCCGCGGCTGCTCCGTTGTCGGTGCTGGTGCTGGCCGCCGGCCAGGGCAAGCGCATGCACTCCGAGCTGCCCAAGGTCCTGCAGCCGCTCGCCGGCCAGCCACTGCTCGCCCACGTGCTCGAAACCGCCGCGGCGCTTGGCGCCGCCGCCATCCACGTGGTGTATGGCCATGGCGGGCAGCAGGTGCGCGCCGCCATTCAAGCGCCAGGGCTTAACTGGGTGCTGCAGGACGCGCAGCTCGGCACCGGGCATGCCGTGCAGCAGGCGGCGCCTGCAATACCCGATGACCACCAGGTGCTGATCCTGTACGGCGACGTGCCGCTGATCGCGGCCGACACCCTGCGTGCGCTGTGTGCGCTCGCCGGCGAGCGCGCCATGAGCGTGCTGACGGTCAAGCTTCCCGACCCAACCGGCTATGGTCGCATTGTGCGCGGCAGTGGTGCCCGGGTGCTGCGCATCGTCGAGCAGCGCGACGCTACGGCGCGCGAGCGCGCCATCAAGGAATGCAACACCGGCGTTATCGTCGCACCGGCCCGGCTGCTCAAGAAGTGGGTCGGGCGATTGCACAACCGAAACACTCAGGGCGAGTACTACCTCACTGACATCGTGGCGCTCGCGGTGCGCGATAAAGTCAAGGTGGTGCCGCTGCCGGCGCCCAGCGCCGCCGAAGTACTCGGTGTCAATGACCGGCTGCAGCTCGCGGCGCTCGAGACCGTGTACCGGCAGCGACGCGCGCGCGAGCTGATGGCAAGCGGCGTGACGCTCATCGATCCGGCGCGAATTGATCTGCGCGGCGCCATCAGCGTCGGTCGCGATGTGGTGATTGAGGCCAACGTGCTCCTGCAAGGTCCGGTGATGCTCGGCGACGGCGTGCGCGTCGGTGCCAACTGCGTGCTGAGCGCGGTCAATGTCGGCCGCGACACGGTCATCGAGCCCAACAGCGTGCTCGAAGGCGCCGAGATCGGTGAGCGTTGCCGGATCGGACCATTCGCCCGCTTAAGACCCGGCACGCGACTGCACGCGGGCGTACACGTGGGCAATTATGTCGAGGTCAAGAACAGCGAGCTGCAGGCCGGCAGCAAGGCCAATCACTTGAGCTACCTCGGCGACGCCGAGATCGGTGCGGCCACCAATATTGGCGCCGGGACCATTACCTGCAATTACGATGGGGCCGACAAGCATCGCACGACGATCGGGGCGCGGGCGTTTATAGGCTCCGGCACCATGCTAGTAGCCCCGGTGAGCGTTGGGGCGGACGCCACCATCGGCGCCGGATCGACCATCACCGAGGCCGCACCGGCCGGCAAGCTGACGCTGGCGCGCGCCCGGCAAGAGACCATCGATAACTGGCAGCGGCCAACCAAACGCAAGTGATGGGCCGAGCGGACAGCGTGCTATGTGCGGGATAGTTGGCGCCACCGCCGGGCGCGACATCGTGCCGGTGCTCATCGAGGGCTTAAAAAGGCTCGAATACCGCGGCTATGACTCCGCCGGCGTGGCCGTGCTGGATGCCCGCCACCAGCTGGTGCGGCTGCGCACCGTTGGCAAGGTGCGCGAGCTCGAGCAGGCACTGGCCGAGCAGCCGCTCGCCGCCGAGCTTGGCATCGCGCACACGCGCTGGGCCACCCACGGCGTACCGAGCGAGCGCAACGCGCATCCGCATATCTCGCGCGACGGCCTGGCCCTGGTCCATAACGGCATCATCGAAAATTACGCCGAGTTGCGCAGCGAACTGATTGCGCAGGGCTACGAATTTTCCTCCGAGACCGATACCGAGGTCGTCGCGCACCGCATTCACTATCACTTCACCAAGCTCGCCGACCTGTTCAAGGCGGTGCGCGCCACGGTGGCCGAACTCGAAGGCGCCTACGCGCTCGCGGTCATCAGCCAGCACGAGACCGAGCGGATCATTGTTGCGCGAGTCGGCTGCCCGGTCGTCATCGGCGTCGGCGAGGGCGAGAATTTTGTGGCCTCCGATGTGGCTGCGCTGCTGCCGGTGACCCGCCGGTTCATGTTCCTCGAAGAAGGCGATGTCGCCGATATCACGCGCGCGAACGTGCGCATCATCGACCGCGAAGGCAACAGCGCCGAACGGATTGTCAAGGACAGCGAACTATCGGCCGATGCGGCGGAAAAAGGCCAGTACAGCCATTTCATGCTCAAGGAAATCTTTGAGCAGCCGCGCGCCGTGGGCAATACGCTGCAGGAGCGGGTCGCCAACGGGCGGCTGCTGGAAGCGGCCTTCGGACCGGCCGCCACCGAAGTATTCAGGCGCTGCCGGGCCGTGCACATCGTCGCCTGTGGCACCAGTTACAACGCCGGCATCGTGGCGCGTTATTTCATCGAGCAGATCTGCCGCCTGCCGTGCACCGTGGAGATTGCCAGCGAGTTTCGCTACCGCCAGCCGGTGGTCAGCCCGAATACGCTGCTGGTGACGATCTCGCAGTCGGGTGAAACGGCAGACACGCTCGCGGCGGCGCGCCTCGGGCGCCAGATCGGCTTCCTGTCGATCCTGACGATCTGTAATTCGCCGGAGAGTTCACTGGTGCGGGAATCGGAGCTCGTGCTGCTCACCCGTGCCGGCCCCGAAATCGGTGTCGCCTCCACCAAGGCATTCACGACACAGCTGACCGCGCTGGCGATGCTGGTCGTTGCGCTCGCCAAGCACAGTAGTGCCGACGCCGAACGCGAGCACGGCCTGGTGCAGCGCCTGATCGAGCTGCCGGCGCTGCTTGAGCGGACGCTGGAGCTCGACGGCACCATCCACAAATTGGCGCTGCGTTTTGCCGACAAGCGGCACGCGCTGTTTCTTGGCCGCGGTGCCATGCACGCCATCGCCATGGAAGGGGCGCTGAAGCTGAAGGAAATCTCCTATATCCACGCCGAGGCCTACGCGGCCGGCGAACTGAAGCACGGGCCGCTGGCGCTGGTGGATCAGGACATGCCGGTCGTTTCGGTGGCGCCGAACAACGACCTGCTGGAAAAGCTCAAGTCAAACCTGATGGAAGTGCGCGCCCGCGGCGGCCAGCTGTACGTGTTTGCCGATCCGGATGCCGGCATCGAATCAAGCGACGGCGTGCAGGTCATCCATATGCCCAAGCACGTCAGCTACTTTCAGGCGCCCATTATCTATACGGTGCCGTTGCAGCTGCTCGCCTTCCACGTCGCCATTCTGCGCGGCACCGACGTTGATCAGCCGCGCAATCTCGCCAAGAGCGTCACGGTCGAATAACGCTGGCCTTAAGATCGTAGGTATCGGCGCCGGTGATCTTGACGTCGGCAAATTCCCCGGCGCGCAATCCACCCGCCGCGCCAATATGCACCACGCCGTCGATCTGCGGTGCATCGCCGGGGCCGCGCGCGATCGCACTGCTGCCGTCAATGGTGTCGACGAGCACCTGCATGCGCTGGCCGATCCGGGTCGTGAGCCGGCGCGCGCTGATCTCGCCCGCCTTGCTCATGAAGCGCGCGTAGCGCTCCTCCTTCACGGTTTCCGGCACCGGGGATGTGAGCGCATTGGCCGCGGCACCGTCGACCGGCGAGTACTTGAAGCAGCCCACGCGGTCGAGCTGCGCCTCGTCCAGCCAGCTGAGTAACTCGGCGAATTCCTCCTCGGTTTCCCCGGGGAAGCCGACGATGAACGTGCTGCGCAGCGTCAGCTGCGGACATTCGCGGCGCCAGGCACGGATGCGGGCCAGCGTATTCTCGGCGTGCGCCGGGCGGCGCATGCGCTTGAGCACCGCAGCGCTGCCGTGCTGAAACGGAATGTCGAGGTACGGCAGCACGGCGCCATCGCGCATCAGCGCAATGACCTCATCCACGTGCGGATACGGATACACATAGTGCAGCCGTACCCAGACGTCCAGCGCGCCCAAGGCGCGCGCCAGATCGATGAAGCGTGATTCGAGTTGCTCGCCGCGCCAGCTGACCTGGCGGTAGCGGATGTCGCTGCCGTAGGCGCTGGTGTCCTGGGAGATGACCAGTAGTTCCTTGACGCCGCTTGCGACCAGCTGCTCGGCCTCGCGCAGTACCTCATCGAGCGGGCGGCTGACCAGCAGACCGCGCAGTGCGGGGATAATGCAGAAGCTGCACTTGTTATTGCAGCCCTCGGAGATTTTCAGATAGGCGTAGTGCCGTGGCGTCAGCCGGATCCCCTGCGGTGGCAGCAGATCAAGGAACGGATCATGGGGCTGCGGCAAGTGTTCATTGATGGCGGCGAGCACGCTGGCCGTCGCATGCGGCCCGGTCACCGCAAGCACCCGCGGATGACGGCGCATGATGCGCTCCGGATTGGCGCCGAGGCAGCCGGTGACGATCACCTTGCTGTTCTGGTCGAGCGCCTCGCCAATGGCTTCGAGCGATTCATCGATGGCCGCATCAATGAAGCCGCAGGTGTTGACGACTACCAGATCAGCCTGCTGGTAGCCGGGAGCGATGTCATAGCCTCGCAGCTTAAGCTCAGTGATGATCCGCTCCGAATCAACCAGTGCTTTGGGGCAGCCGAGGCTGACGAAGCCGACAGCGGGGGACTTGGCTTCCGCCGTAGGCGGCGAGTGGATCGCGGCGCTCATAAGTGACCGGGCTCCGGCCAGGTCGGTCCGGTACAATTGCCCTTAGCGCCTATAGTACACGAGCCGTCGATGCCAGATTCAGCTTCGCCTTTCGACCGAACCTACTTTCAGAAGTATTACTTCGACCCGCGAACCGCCGTGACTTCGCGGGCGGAGATGCGCGGTCGCGCCAGGATGATCGCGGCCTGTGTCGATTATGTCGGCTTGCCGGTGCGCAGCATCCTCGACGCGGGCTGCGGCGTGGGGCTGTTGCGCGCACCGCTGCGCCGGCACTTCAGGCGCGCCGAATACACCGGCCTCGATGCGAGCCGGTATCTGTGCCAGCGCTACGGCTGGCGCCTGGGAACGATCCAGGGGCTGCGCACGCGCGAGCGGTTTGATCTCGCGGTCTGCTACGACGTGCTGCAGTATCTCGATACGGCGGCCGCCGGCCGCGCGATCGCCAGTCTTACCCGCGTCTGCCGCGGCGCGCTTTATTTCGGCGCCCTGACGGCCGAAGACTGGCGCCAGAACTGCGACCGCACGCGTACCGACCGGCTCGTCAGCCTGCGCCCCGCGGCCTGGTACCGGCAGGAACTGAGCCGCGGCTTTCGCCCGCTGGGATTCGGGATGTGGTTGCGGCGCGGTGCGCCGCTGACGGTCTGGGAACTGGATTCGGCACGGTAACGGCAGCGATCGCATGTTCAGTTCGCTGATGCTGTTGCTGAAATTCGCCAAGTTCGGGCCGGTGCTGAAGGCGGCCGCGCTGATGCTGCTGTCGGTCGGTGCTTACGCATTGCTGTACGGCTGGCAGTTTGCCGTCGGCTTCGTGTTGCTGATCTTCATTCATGAGATGGGCCACTATGAGGCCGCGCGGCGACTCGGCCTGAACGTCGGCCTGCCGACATTCATTCCGTTCGTGGGCGCTTGGATTTCACTGAAGGACCAGCCGCTGTCGGTCGAGCATGAAGCTTCGATCGCCTTTGCCGGGCCACTGTGGGGAACGATCGCGGCGGCCGCGATGTACTTTGCCGCATTGAATCAGAACAGCCACCTGCTGCTCGCGCTCGCTTACTCGGGTTTCATTATTAATCTGTTTAACCTGGTGCCAGTCAGTCCCTTCGATGGCGGCCGTATCGTCGCAATCTTGTCGCCCAAGGTATGGTTTATCGGTGCTCCGGCGCTGATCGTCGTTTATTTCTACGTGCGCACGCCGATGCTGCTGATCATCCTGCTGCTGCTCGCGCCGACGATCTGGGCGGCGCTGCGGTCGGCGTGGCACGGCGAAACACCGGCTGGCAATCCACGCTACTACGAAGTGCCGTTCGAGGCACGGCTGCGCTATGGCAGCTATTACGTGCTGCTGTTGCTGTTTCTCTGCGTGATGAGTTTCAAGAGCTATCAGCAGCTCCAGGCTGTGCGTGGCCAATGAGCGATCGCCTGCTAGCGGCCTTCAGCGGCCCGGTCGCATGCCGCTTTGAACCCAAGCCGCGGCGGCTGATCCTCTCTGGCTGCGAGCGCGGCCCACTGACGCCGCTGGCGGTACAGATCAACGGCATTGCGCAGCCACCGCCGCCTCAGCAGCTGGCCGACGCGGAACTCTATGAATCGGCCGACGCGACCAGCCCGAGCTGGGACCTGCGCAGTGGCGCGCAGCGCTTCGGCCTGGCGGCCGCCTCGGTGCAGGTGCATCGCGACGCCACGCTTGCGCTGGTAAGCGTGCTGCCGCCGCAGCGGCTCGCGTGGACAACGCGCGCCGGGTGGCGGCTACTGCTGCTGGCATTGCGCCTGCCGGGCTTGGTCCGGCTGCTGCAATGGCTGCGAAGCTAGGCTCCGATGCCAGCGCGTATCCCCGTCACTGTGCTGACCGGCTTCCTTGGCGCCGGCAAGACCACTTTGCTCAACCGGATTCTGACCGAGCGGCACGGCAAGCGCATCGCAGTCATCGAGAATGAATTCGGCGAGGTCGGGGTCGATCACGAACTGGTGATCGGCGCCCAGGAGGAAATCTTTGAAACCGCCAACGGCTGCATCTGCTGCACCGTGCGCGGCGACCTGATCCGCGTCCTCGGCCAGTTGCGCAAGCGGCGCGATCGCTTCGACTATGTGCTGATCGAAACCACGGGCCTTGCGGACCCTGGGCCGGTGGCGCAGACGTTCTTCGTCGATGAGGATCTGCGTGAGGATTTCCTGCTCGATGCCGTCGTGACGCTGGTCGACGCTGCGCACGTACTGGGCCAGATCAGCGAGTCGGCAATCGCCGCCGAGCAGATCGCGTTTGCCGACGTACTGTTGCTCAACAAAACTGATCTCGTCGATGCGCCGCGGCTGGCGCGGATCGAGCAGCAGCTGCGCGCGATGAACCGCAACGCACGAATCGTGCGCACGCAGCAGGCGCAGCTGCCGCTCGATCAGGTGCTCGATATCGGCGCCTTTGACCTGGACCGGGCGCTGGCGAACGATGCGGCATTTCTGCAGCCGTTGCAGCCATTCGAATGGGCTGCTGTTTTTCAGCTGGACGCGGGCAGGCACGAGTTACGCAGCGGCGCATCGCATTCCGATGCCGGTCATCACGACCACGACCATGATCACGAGCACGGCCAGCTTGCGTCCGTGCTGGTGGCAGTGCTGCCGGCCGGTGCCGCGAGCGTCGATGCGCTGAATGAAAAGGTGCATTCGGCCAGCGAGCTGTTTGCCGGCGAGCCGCGCGATGTCAGCAGCGGCGATGAGCTCGCGCCGGGAGTGTTGTACCGGCTGAAGCTTTCACCGGCAGCCCGGTTTTTTCTGCGGCTGCCGGGCACCGGCGCCTGGGCGCTGTTTACCGAGCACGCCCCGGAGGAATTTGATCTGCAAGGCCCGGGAACCGAAGCTGCGGCGGCGCTTAATTTTGGCTCACATCACCACCACGATGCCAAGATCACCTCCATCGGCATCAGCGATGAGCGCCCGCTCGATCCGAATAAAGTCAACGATTGGCTGTCCTATCTGCTGCAGAGCCGGGGGCAGGACATTCTGCGGATGAAGGGCGTGCTAAATCTTCGTGGCGAGGATCGGCGTTACGTCTTTCACGGCGTGCACATGATCTTTGACGGCAAGCTGGAGCAGCCGTGGGGCAATAGGCCCCGGATCAGCCGCCTCGTCTTCATCGGGCGTGGGCTCGATCGGCAGGAGATCGAGGCGGGCTTTGAGTCTTGCGTCGCATGAGTGCGCGCCGCTTCAGGCTGCAGCGCCGTGCGCGGACCGAAGTGGGTGACTATCCGGTGGAGCTCGCCTGGGCGCCGGATGGCAAGGCCATCGTCATCGCTGGCGGCGAGGGCGCAATCTTCTGGTACGGAATGAACCAGTCGCCAGCGACGCCACAACCGCTTGGCCGGCACGCAGGCGGCGCATTAGCGGTGGCTTGGCAACCCGCAGGTCCGCTGTTTGCATCTTCCGGCCAGGATGGGCAGGTGCTGCTGTGGGATTCGCGCGCGCGTACTTCGCGACCGATTCACGTCGGCGCCGACTGGACGCAGCAGCTCGCCTTCTCGAACGATGGTCGGCAGCTGGCGGTGGCCAGCGGCCGCCAGCTCCATCTCTTCGACACCGAGGGTAAGCCGCAGCACGTGTTCGGCCCTCATCCGGGTACGGTGGCGGCGCTCGCCTGGCGGCCACGTCGCAACGAGCTGGCTGCCGTATTTAACGGCGGCGCCAGAATTTACGCGGCCGATGCGGCCGCCGCACCGCGGGATTTACCGTGGCCCGGTGCTGCGCTGACGGCTTGCTGGAGCCCGGATGGGCGCGTGCTGGCCTCCGGCATGCAGGACGGCGCCGTGCATTTTTGGTATGTGGACGCTGGGAGCGACGCGCAAATGCGCGGCTATGCTTCGAAGGTCACGCTGACGGGTTGGACCGCCAACGGTCGCTACCTGGCTACGGCAGCCGAGGCGCTGATCGTGTTGTGGGATTTTTCCGGCGGCGGACCCGAAGGCAGCAAACCATTGCAGCTGGCCGGGCACAATGAACGCGTCACGCAGCTTGCATGCCAGCCGGTCGGGGCGCATCTGGCGACTGGGTCGCGGGATTGCCGCCTGCTGCTGTGGCAGCCGGGACAAAGCGAGCCAATCGATGCTGATCTTCTGGCGGCAGAGGTGGTGGCGCTGCGCTGGTCGCGAGACGGCCGGCAGCTGGCCGCTGCCGATTGCAACGGCGGCTTGTCGGTGTACGCACTCGAGCGCTGATGCTGCTGGGGTGCTGGTCGCCTCAGCCTTTGCTGCGGGCGCGGGCCTTGGTAGCGGCCGGTGGGGCCGGCAGCCGAATACGCACTCGGGTGAAGCGCTCGGGCTTGGTCGCGAGCTGGATCTGCCCCTGTAGCCGCTGCACCTGTGTGCGCACGATGTCCATGCCATTGCCCCGCTCCGGGCCCTTGGTGGTAACGCCGCGCTTGAAAATCATGGTCAGCGCCTTGCGTGGGTCGCGCAGCCGCGGGTCATCCTGCTCCAGCAGGCCGCGTTCGGCAGCGCTGTTGAGAATTCCAGCCGCTTCCAGACCACCGCCATCGTCCTGGAACAGCAACTCAAATCCATGGTGATCGCGGCTGATGAAATCCACGCTGACATTGCCGGCGGGCCGCTTGCCGCGAGCCTCGCGCTGCTCCGCACTTTCGATCCCGTGCTCGACGGCGTTGCGCAACAGCTGGCTGCAAATATCAAATAGGGCCACTTCCCAATCCGCCGGAACCTGATCTAGGCCGCTGGTTTCGAGCTTGACCGACCGGCCAAACGTTGCCGCCAGTTGTGCGGCCAGTTCGCGCAGCGCCAGTGCCAGCTTCGGCGGTTCACGGTCGCTTTGCCGGCGCTTGCGGTTGCGATGATGGCGACCAGGGCGTCCCGCCCGTGCTGAGGCCTTTTCCACGGCCGTCGGCGGCCACAGCCGCGTGTAAAGCTCCTCGATTGTCGGCAGCAGCGGCAGCAGCTCGTTGCCGGATACGGATTCGTGCTCCAGCAGCCGCTGCAGGTCTGCCGACAGAGCCTCAATGGGCCGCAGCAATTCGCCGAGCCCAGCTTCAGCCGACAGCTTGCCAAAGCGGGAGATTTCGCTGTGGGCATTCTGCAATTTTTGCTTGAACGCCGCCGCATCCCGGGTCCGCTCGGCGAGCACGCGACGCATGCGCCGCGCACTGCCCGCGCCGCCTTTCAGGAATGCGGCGAGCGCATCGGCAGGCAACAGCAGCACGGCACGGTACAAATCGCGTTCTTCACGCATGTTGTTCAGCGGCTGCTGCAGGCCACTCAGCTGGCAAGTCTGGGTAGTATCAGACGACACGGCTGAGTGCCTGGTTGACACTGGTATCGAAAATGTTGCCGGTCAGTTCCGACAGGGCCGCCACCACGGCCGCACTGTCCGGGAACCGGTCATCGCGGTTAGGGGCCATCAGCCGGGCCAGCACGGGCTCGAATTGCGCCAGTTCCGGCGGCAGGGGCGGGCGCTGCCCGGTGACATGCTGCTGCATGAGATCCATGGCCGATGTGCCCTGATAGGGCTTGCGGCCGGTCAGCATTTCAAACAGCACCACGCCAAGGCTGTACAGGTCACTGCGGGCGTCAAGCACGTGGCCCTGGACCTGCTCGGGACTCATGTAAAACGGCGAGCCGCGCAATACCCCGATCGCCGTATTTTGCGTGCTGGCGTCTACCCGCTTGGCCAGGCCGAAGTCGATCAGCACGATCGAGCAGTCGGCACGCAGCATGATATTAGGCGGCTTCAGATCCCGGTGCAGCAGCCCCGCGCCATGCACGACCACGAGCGCTTCAGCAATGCGCAACGCAAATTCGGCGCACTCGGCGGCCGAAATCGGATTCAGCAGCCGGCGCTTCAGGTCCCCGCACGGAAAGTACTCCATGGCGAGAAACTCCCGGCCCTGATGCACGCCATAGTCGTAAATATCGACGATACTGTTGTGTCGCAGCGCCGCGATGGCGGCGTACTCGCGCTCGAACGCCGGCGCCTGTGATTTTTCATCGGCATCGGGCGTGCTGATCTTGAGGGCTACCCGGCGCTCCACCGCGTTGCTGTAAGCGAGCCAGACGGAGGCCCGTCCCGATTCGCCGAGCGGATACAGCAGCGTGTAGTTCGGGATAACCGGCCGTTCGATGGCCGCGCCCTCAGCTTCAGCGCCATCGCGCCCTGACAGCTCGCCC
>DASWBL010000158.1:0-6185 GCA_036390615.1 Steroidobacteraceae bacterium
AGCCGCACGGCCATGGGAATGCACTGCAGCGAGCCCGCAAAATCACGTTCGAAGCTGAAGATTTTGCCGTACGCGTCCACCGTGTCATCTCCATCCAACCGCTCACGCCCGCCGGCCTTCGGGCTGAACCCGCTACGGCGCACGCGCGCTGGGGCCTGCACCCTGCCGGCCGGCGGCGACCGCCGAATCGGCCAGCAGTTGCACCGCCCGTCGCCCCGCTTCGCTCAATCCGGCGCCGCCTTGCGCCAGATGCGCGACAATCTCCTTGCGCATCCGCGGTTCCCAGTAGCGCTTCAGATGCGATGCGATACTAGCCACCGCTTCATCCGACACCGCGGTACTCGCAAAGAATGCCGAGATATCGTTGACCATCGCGACCAGCCGCTCGGTATTCAACGCGACCCTCCCGTGACCTCCGCGGCCGCTCCGGCGTGCCGGTGCGCCGGTCGCGACTGTCGCTGGGCTCGAACCCATTCAGCCGGCTGACTGACCTTGGCCACCTGCACTGCCGTCACCTTGTACTCGGGGCAGTTGGTCGCCCAGTCCGAGTTTTCGGTGGTCACCAGATTGGCACCAGTCTCCGGGAAATGAAAAGTCGTATAAACCACACCCGGATGCATCCGCTCGGTAACGATGGCACGGAGCACGGTCTCGCCGGCGCGGCTGTTGACGCCGACCCAGTCGCCAGTATGAATGCCGCGCAGTTCAGCATCGCTCGGGTGAATCTCGAGCCGGTCTTCCGCGTGCCAGTTGAGGTTCGCAGTGCGGCGCGTCTGGGCGCCGACGTTGTACTGGGCTAACACGCGGCCGGTCGTCAGCAGCAGCGGGTAGCGGCCGGTGGCGCGCTCGGAAGTCGGCACGTACTCGGTGACGAAAAACTTGCCCTTGCCGCGCACGAATTGCTGCTCATGCATAGTCGGCGTGCCCTCGGGCGCCGCCGCATTGCACGGCCACTGGATACTGCCGAGTCGGTCCAGTTTCTCGTAGGTAACGCCGGCAAATGTCGGCGTGACTCGCGCAATCTCATCCATGATCTGGCTCGGGTGCGTATAGCGCATCGGATAGCCGAGCGCTTCGGAGAGCCGCACGGTCACCTCCCAGTCGGCCAGCTGCGCCAGCGGCTCGATCGCCTTGCGCACGCGCGAGATGCGCCGCTCGGCATTGGTAAAAGTACCGTCCTTTTCGAGGAATGAAGAGCCGGGCAGGAATACGTGCGCCAGCTTCGCGGTCTCGTTGATGAACAGATCCTGCACAATCAGGCATTCGAGCGACGACAACGCTGCGGTCACGTGGTGCGTGTCCGGATCGGACTGCGCCAAATCCTCGCCCTGGATGTACATCGCCTTGAAGCTGCCATCGATGGCGGCATCGAACATGTTGGGGATGCGCAGTCCCGGCTCCTTGTCGAGCGGCACCGCCCAGGCGCTTTCAAACAGTTGCCGCACGGAATCGTCCGAGACATGCCGATAGGCGCTGAACTCGTGCGGGAACGAGCCCATGTCGCAGGAGCCCTGCACGTTGTTCTGCCCGCGCAGCGGATTGACGCCCACGCCCTCGCGGCCAATATTGCCGGTTGCCATCGCCAGGTTGGCGATGCCCATGACCATGGTCGAGCCCTGGCTGTGTTCCGTTACGCCAAGGCCATAATAGATTGCGCTGTTGGGACCGGCGGCGTACAGCCGCGCTGCCTCACGTACCTTGGCCGCCGGTACGCCGGTGAACGCTTCGGTCGCCTCCGGTGAATTGCGCGGCGCCGCGACGAAGTCCTTCCATTGTGAGTACGATTCGGCCTCGCAGCGCTCCGCCACATAGGCCTCTTTTGTCAGGCTTTCGGTCACGACCACGTGCGCGAGGGCATTGATCAGCGCGACGTTCGTTCCCGGCAGCAGTTGCAGGTGGACGTTGGCCTCGGCGTGCGGCGTCTTCACTAGGCTGATGACGCGCGGATCGGCGACGATCAGCTGCGCTCCCTGGCGGATGCGGCGCTTCATCTGCGAGGCAAAGACCGGATGCGCGTCGGTTGGATTGGCGCCGATCAGCAAAATTACATCGGCCTGCATGACCGAATCAAAAGCCTGCGTGCCCGCCGACTCGCCAATGGTCGACTTCAGGCCGTAGCCGGTCGGTGAGTGGCAGACCCGGGCGCAGGTATCTACGTTGTTGTTGCCGAAAGCCGCGCGCACCAGCTTCTGCACCAGAAAGGTCTCCTCATTCGTGCAACGCGAGGAAGTGATACCGCCAATCGACAGCCGGCCATATTTTTTCTGGATCCGCTTGAGTTCCGAGGCGGCGTAGGTAATGGCCTCATCCCAGCTGACCTCGCGCCACGGATCGGTAATCTTGGCGCGGATCATCGGCTTCGTGATCCGGTCCGGATGCATCGCGTAGCCGTAGGCGAAGCGACCCTTGACGCAGGCGTGGCCGTGATTGGCCTTGCCGTCGCGGTCCGGCACCATGCGCACAATCTGCGTGCCGCGCATTTCAGCCTTAAGCGAGCAGCCAACGCCGCAGTAAGCGCAAGTGGTCGTGACCTCGCGTTCGGCCGGGTGGTGCTCGATTAGCGTTTTTTCGCTCAGCGCGGCCGTCGGGCAGGACTCGACGCAGGCTCCGCAGGAGACGCACTCGGATTCCAGAAAAGTTTCATTCTGGCTGGCCGCAATCTGCGAGGCGAAGCCCCGACCAGAGACCGTGAGCGCGTAGGTCCCCTGCACTTCCTCGCAGGCACGCACGCAGCGCGAACAAACGATGCAAAGCTCGGGGTTAAAGCTGAAATAGGGATTGCTGCTATCAGTCCCGCGCTGCGCGCGCGGTGCGCGAACCGCTGTATAGCGCGAATCCTTGACCCCGTGCTCGGCCGCCTGGGTCTGCAACTCGCAGTGCTGGTCGGCCGGACACCCCTGGCAATCGAGCGGGTGTTCCGAGACATACAGCTCCAGCACGTCGGTACGGAGCCGACGCAGCTCCGGGCTTTGCGTGCGCACCTGCATCCCGGCCGCAACCTCGGTCGTGCAGGAAGCCGGGTAGCCGCGCCGGCCTTCAATCTCCACCAGGCACAGGCGGCAGGAACCAAAGGCCTTGAGCGTGTCAGTGGCGCACAGCTTCGGCACGGCCGTGCCGGCCAGTGCCGCGGCGCGCATGATCGAGGTGCCGGCCGGTACCGTAATCGTCGTCCCGTCAATCTGCAGCGTGACCTCGGCCGCGGGCTTCGGTGCCGGCGTGCCGCGATCGCGATACTCCACTGAATACATAATGTGTCGTCCTTAACGGGCCCGCCGGAAATCTTCCGGAAAATGCTTCAGCGCGCTGCGGACCGGGTACGGCGTCAGGCCGCCCAGGCCGCAGAGCGAGCCGTTGAACATGGTATCGCACAGAGTCCCGAGCATCGCAATATTGCCCTCGCGGTCCACCCCTTGTGCAATGCGATCAATGAGTTCGGTGCCGCGGGTCGAGCCGATTCGGCACGGCGTGCACTTGCCACAGGACTCGATTGCGCAAAATTCAAGCGCGTAACGGGCCATCTGCGCCATATCAACGGTGTCATCAAATACAACAACGCCGCCGTGGCCAAGCAGTCCGCCAGCCGCCGTCAGCGCTTCGTATTCCAGCGGCGTGTCAAGTTGCGCGACTGGCAGATAAGCGCCCAGCGGCCCGCCGATCTGCACCGCCCTGACCGGCCGGCCGCTTGCGGTTCCGCCGCCGAACTTTTCAATCAGCTCGCGTACCGTCAGATCAAAGGCCCGCTCGATAAGGCCGCCCTGGCGGACATTACCGGCCAGCTGAATCGGCAGCGTGCCGCGGGACTTGGCCTGTCCGAAGTTGCGGTAAGTGGTGGCTCCGTCCGCGAGGATTCCCGGCACCGTGCCCAGTGTGACCACATTATTGACGACGGTGGGCGCGCCGAACAGCCCGCGAATCGCCGGCAACGGCGGACGCACGCGAACTTCGCCGCGGCGGCCCTCGAGACTCTCGAGCATCGAGGTCTCCTCGCCGCAAATGTAAGCGCCGGCCCCCAAGCGGACCTCGATGTCGAAGCGCCTTCCGCTGCCGAGCAAGTTGCTGCCCAAATGGCCCGTGGCCCGGGCCGCGGCGATCGCGGCAAGCAGCTGCCGGTGCGCATGCGGGTACTCGATACGCAGATAGATGTAACCCATGGTAGCGCCAACGGCGAGGCCCGCGATGGTCATGCCTTCGAGCAACACCAGCGGATCGCCCTCCATCAGCATGCGGTCGGAAAATGTGCCCGAATCGCCTTCGTCAGCATTGCAGCAGATGTATTTCGTGCCGGCCGGCTGATCCAGCACCGTCTGCCATTTGATGCCAGTCGGAAAGGCTGCGCCACCGCGGCCGCGCAGACCGGAGTCGGTTACTTCGCGCACGATCTCGGCCGGCTTGAGCGTCAGCGCCCGCTGCAATCCGCGGTAGCCGCCGTGCGCCTGATAATCGGCCACATCGAGCGGATCGATCAGGCCCACGCGCGCAAAAGTCAGGCGTTGCTGTCCGGCCAGAAACGGATGCTGGCTGATATCACCATGGCACAGGGCGTGGGCCTTGCCCTCCAGCATGCCAGCGCCGATCAGGCCGGGAATATCGCCGGCACTGACCGGCCCGTAGGCGACTCGACCGCCGGGCGTTTTGACCTCGACCAGCGGCTCGAGCCAGTAAAGCCCGCGCGAGCCGTTGCGAACGATGCGCACTTCGCGACCGCCGGCTGCCGCGCTGCGAGCGATCGCCCGCGCAACCGCCTCGGCCCCCAAGGATCGGGCACTGGTGTCAGTCGGCACATAAACCGTTATCGCCGTCATGGCCGCTCAGTCCTTGCCCGCGAGCAGTGCATCGAGCCGCTCGGCGCTGACGCGCCCGTGTACTGTTTCATCGGTCATCACCGCTGGCGCGCAAGCGCAGTTGCCGAGGCAGAACACTGGCTCGAGCGACCAGCGCCCGTCCGCCGTGGTTTCGTGGAAACCGATGCCGAGCCGCCGCTGGGCATGGGCCGCAAGTTCCCGGCCGCCCATCGACTGACAGGCCTCGGCGCGGCAAACCCGCAGCGTGCGTTCACCCGGCGGCGAATGTCGGAAATAATGATAGAAGCTGACCGCGCCCTGCACCTCGGCGCGCGAAAGGTTCAGCTCCGCGGCGAGGACCGGCAGCGCCGCCGGCGGCACGAAGCCGAGCTGGCGCTGCACCGCATGCAACACCTCAAGCAGCGGTCCCGGAACGTCCTTGAAGCGGCCCGTGATCTGCAGCAGCTGGCCGCGCAACTGTGGGTCGCACTCCATGTTCCTAAGCTCCGGTGGCGCGACGAACCCGCCACGCATGTGAGTAGATGTTATAACTCTGTTCGCGCAGAAACCCAATCAAGGTGATGCCGGCGGCCAGCGCCAGATCGACCGCCAGGGTCGAGGGTGCCCCGATGGCCGCCACCAGCGGCACGCCGGCCACCATCGCTTTTTGCACGAGCTCAAAACTCGCCCGGCCGCTGAGCAGCACCACCGCATCCGTCAGCGGCAGCGCGCCGCCGAGCAAACTTGCGCCTACCAGCTTATCCATGGCGTTGTGCCGGCCGACATCTTCGCGCAGCAGCGTCAGGCTACCGCTGCGGTCGAACAGCCCGACGCCGTGCAATCCACCGGTCAGCTGAAACTCGCTTTGCGCGGCCCGCAACGTTTGCGGCAGTTTTAAGAGTACTGCCTCATCCAACTCGCCGACGCCGGTGGCCGGCCGCATCGGTACCGGGCTGATCGCGGCGATCGCGCTTTTGCCACACACGCCGCAGCTGGAAGTGGCATAAAAATTGCGCTTGATACGCCCGAGATCCACCAGCACCCCCGCGGCCAGCGTCACGAGCACGACGTTCGGATCGGTCGCTAAGACCTCGGCCGCAGTAACGTCACTGCGCTGGCGCAGCAGTCCTTCACCGAACAAAAACCCGACCGCAAGCTCGGCGTCGTACCCCGGTGTGCGCATCGTCACCGCCACCGCATCGCCCGCGCCGGTCTCTGCGTGACGCGCGATGCGGATCTCCAGCGGCTCTTCGACCGCTACCGGATCCTGGCGCAGCGACTCGGCGTGCCCGCCAACGGCACTGATCAGCACCGCACGGCTAGCCAGCGTGTCCATGGCATTGTCCTCCAATGAGGCCTGCATGATGCGCCATCGCGGCGCGCGAGTGGCGCGTTGATCGAGGG
>DASWBL010000159.1:0-7605 GCA_036390615.1 Steroidobacteraceae bacterium
GGGGATATCGAAGTCGACGGCGACCTAATCGAGCTGGTGAGCGCGGTCCACCGCAGCATGGCGCGGGTCGACGTCGGCAGTTCCCTGTCGCGGCGGGTCGCTGGCTGGATCAAGCGGCCGCGACGCAATACGCCGGCGGCCTCGCGCGATAACATTCATCATCACTACGACCTCGGCAACGATTTCTACGCTTTGTGGCTGGGCGAGACGATGGCCTACACCTGCGCCTACTACCCGACCGCGCAGGCCACGCTCGAGCAGGCTCAGATCGCCAAGATGGATCATGTGTGCCGCAAGCTTATGCTCAAAGCGGGCGATACGGTGGTCGAAGCCGGTTGCGGCTGGGGTACTCTGGCGATGCACATGGCGAGCCATTACGGCGCCAAAGTGCGCGCGTACAATATATCGACGGAACAGATTGCCTTTGCACGCGAGCGGGCCGGCAATCTTGGCTTGACCGACCGGGTCGAGTTTGTCCACGATGACTACCGCAATATTACCGGCCAATACGATGTGTTTGCGTCGGTTGGCATGCTCGAGCATGTCGGCAGAAGCTACTACCAGGATCTGGGCCGAATTGCGCGCCGCTCGCTCACGGCGGTGGGTCGTGGCCTGATCCATTCCATTGGCCGCAACCGTCCGGCGCCGCTGGACCGGTGGATCGAGCGGCGAATCTTCCCTGGCGCCTACGCACCGTCGCTCGGTGAGATGATGCCAATTTTCGAGCCAAACGATTTCTCGGTGCTCGATGTCGAGAACATCCGCCTGCACTACGCGCTGACGCTGCGCCACTGGCTGGAGCGCTTTACTGCCGCCGAGCAGCGAGTGCGCGCGATGTTTGACGAGCATTTCGTGCGCATGTGGCGGCTTTATCTGGCCGGCTCGGCCGCGGCCTTCGAGAGCGGCACTCTGCAGCTATTCCAGGTGCTGTTCACGACGCAGGAGAATAACAATATCCCCCTGACCCGCCAGTTCATGTATCAGAACTGACGCGAGCCAAAGTGTGCGTACGGCAGAAGTCATAGTCGTCGGTGGCGGGCCCGCCGGATCTGCGGCGGCCAAGCGGCTAAAGGATGGCGGCGGCGACGTACTGGTGCTTGACCGGGAGGAATTTCCACGCCTGAAACTCTGCGCCGGCTGGGTCACGCCACAAGTGCTGCGCGATCTGGATTTCAAGGTCGAGGAGTACCCGCACCGGTTCCTCAGTTTCAGGCGGCTGCACTGGCACATGAAAGGCCTGCATCTGCCACTGCCCTGTGTGCAGCATTCCATCCGGCGCTACGAATTCGACGCCTGGCTGCTCGAGCGCTCGGGCGCTGAAGTCATCCAGCATACTGTCAAAACCATTCAGCGCGACGCCGACGGCTACCTGCTTGATGGCCAGTATCGCTGCCAGTACCTGATTGGCGCGGCAGGTACCTCCTGCCCGGTGTACCGGACGTTGTTTCGCGATGCGATGCCACGCGTGCGCGCGCTACAGACCGTCACGCTGGAGCTGGAATTTCCTTTTGAATGGTCGGACCCGGATTGTCATCTGTGGTTTTTCGAGCATGGCCTGCCAGGCTACAGCTGGTACGTGCCCAAGGCACGCGGCTGGCTTAACGTCGGTGTCGGCGGCATGGCACAGCGCTTGAAGCACCGCAATGAGGATATCTGGCTGCACTGGAACCACCTGACTGCAAAACTATCGCGCCAGTTTGGGATACAGATGCCGGAGGAGCCCACCGGGTACAGTTATTTCGTGCGTGGATCGGTCGCGGCCGCGCGTGTCGACAACGCCTTTGTAACCGGGGATGCGGCGGGCCTCGCGACTCGGGATCTTTGCGAGGGCATTGGCCCGGCAATTCGTAGCGGCCAGCGCGCAGCCGATACGATTCTAAGCGGCGCCGCCTATGAAATTCAGAATGTCACCGGCGCGAGCCTCGGCGGTGGATTGGTTAGTCGCTGGATCGACTGGGCATTCACACGTCGCGCCGGTCTGGTTGCGGCCCCCACTTAGCGTCCCTTTAACGAGGATATTTCGACGCGGGATCAGTGGTTGCACGACCGCGATTTATCCCGCCTGCTGCCGTCAGAGCCGATGGCGGGTGAAAAACTCCCAAATCAGCTCGCTCGCATTAATCTCATGTCCGGATGCGAGGTCGCTGGAACCGGGCCAAACATGCCCGCCTCCCTGGGCGAGCGGCGCATCGGTCCGGTAAATGACAACTTCGGAGCCCGCCGCGCATGGCCCGTAACGAATCTCGGTAACATGCGCCGAGATCACTGATTCCTGCGGCTTGCCCTGACAATGATCCAATTCCACCCAGCGGCGCAATGCCGCGTCAACGCCGTAGCCCCAGTAGCCGAAGCCGCCGCCAGCGTAAGGATTGACCGGGTCACGGATGCTGTGAAAAGCAATAATTGGCACTGGCCGAGCGGGTCGGCAACTTCCCGGATCAGGTTGACCCGGGTCGGAGTCGAGCGCCAGACCCGCACGAATGCCGGCTACCGGCGCCACTGCTGCGAAACGATTTGCGAGATGGCATCCGAGCCAGGATGCCATTCGCGCGCCATTTGAAAATCCCATCGCATAGATACGGCGCGCATCGACGCACGTCGTATTTTCGATTTGATCGATCGCATCATTGATGAACTTCACATCATCTGGCGCGTCACTGGGTTCCGGAGCATTGTCGATCAGTGGCACGCCGGGCAGATGCCAGAAATACCCGTGCGAGGGCGTCGCTCCTTCAATGCCGCCGTCCGGATTGGCAACCAGGAAACCATGTCGCTTCGCTACGGCAGCCAGATCGGAACGTTTGGCTTGCTGCATTCCATTGCCGAAGCTGCCGTGAAGGTCAAATACCAGCGGCAGGGCGTGAGCGGATTGGATCTGCTCCGGGGCGTACAACTGCAGCTGACGCACTCGATTCCCCGAATGGACAGGAATGCTATGCCAACCCGCACTCAGGGACCGCGCGCCGCAGCCGTCGGCACTGTGCACGACACCCGGAGCACTGCCGATCCCCACCAGTCCCGCGATCGTCAGAAATCCCAACACACACGAGCCAATCAGTCGCATTGCAGAAACCTTTAAATCCGAGTTCGGCCCGCGGCAGAGCTTGCCACTCTGCTGCTCGGCACGGATTTTGGGAATTCGCGCCAAAACAGTAACGGGCTCGTGCCGCTTCGTTTAGCGCAAAATGCTCGGTGAGACGTTCTGCACGTCTATGGCGCCCGTCAATGCCAGACTGACCTTCAATTCATTGCCGATAATTTCGATAGCCTTGGCCACGCCTGCCTGACCCTGCGCCGCCAGCGCGTACAAATATGCCTTGCCAATGAGACAGCCACGCGCACCGAGCGCCAAAGCCTTGAGTACGTCCTGCCCGCTCATTACGCCACCATCAAATAAAACCTCGCATCGCCCCTGAACCGCCCTGACCACCTCGGGCAATGCCGCTATGGTTGAGCAGGCCCCATCTAGCTGGCGGCCACCGTGATTTGAGACGATCACGGCATCCGCACCCTGATCGACGGCCAGGCGCGCATCGTCAGCATCGAGCACGCCTTTGAGTATCAGCTTCCCGGGCCATCGTTCACGGACCCAGGCAACGTCCTTCCACGTTATGGAAGGATCGAACTGGTTAGCAACCCAGGCCGAGAGCGACTTCAGGTCCGCCGCACCGGCGAGGGGTTTTAGGTTGCCAAACGCTCGGCTCTTGGCCGTCAATACGCCAAACGCCCAACCCGGCTTGGTCGCTATGTCCAACGCGTTGCGTATCGTTAGACGTGGCGGCACCGACAGCCCGTTCTTGGCGTCGCGCCTGCGGACACCCATCACCTGCAGGTCAAGTGTCAGCACCAGCACAGGACACTGTGCTGCCTTGGCGCGCGCCATCAGGTCGGCATTAAATCTCCGGTCACGCATCAGATAAAGCTGGAACCAGAATGGCACTTCAGTCGATTCACGAACCTGCTCGATCGATAAGATAGAGAGCGTACCAAGGCAAAATGGGATGCCGGCAGCGGCGGCCGCCCGCGCGCCGTGAATCTCGCCATTGCCACGGAACAGTCCCGTGAGGCCCGTTGGTGCGATCGCGAGTGGCAGCGCGCTCGCCTGCCCAGCTAGAGTCGTAGCCAGGGTCTGTTTGGACGCATCGACCATCACGCGCTGCTTGAGCGTCAGCGCATCGAGATCGGTGCGGTTGCGGCGTATCGTGATCTCCTCGTAGGAGCCGCGATCCGCGTAGTCAAAAATCGCTCGCGGCACCTTTCGCCGCGCCAGCTCCCGAAAATCGCCTACACTGGTGATAACCGTCACAGGCAATTCCTTATTTTTCAAATTGATGCGTTGCCCGGCGGCAGCGCCTGCCAACGTAGCGTACAAAACGGCACGATCACCGCCGCTCCGACCTGCCCCTGCCCCTGCCCGTCGGCTGTATTTTACGCCGCTTGCAGCCTACGGCCAGCCGGACTTAGCCTGCTTTGGCAAAATCGACGAAGCCGCGTTCTACGTTGGTGTCGACTAATTGCACGGTGACGCGATCGCCAACATCGAGTCCGGCGAATCCTTTGACAATGCGCCCTTCGGCTACCGGCTGGCAGATCCGCACCCAAGTGCCCTTGTCAGAAGCGCCCGTGACGATGCCTTGGAATTTCTGACCAATCCGCGGAGCCAGCAGCATTGCCGCGGCCGACTTGCGCACGGACCGCTCCACCTTGGCAGCACTGTTTTCCATCGCGGTACAGTGATCGGCCAGCTCACGCAGCTCGTCAACCGTATAGGGCGCCGCACGCTTGTCTAGCCCAGCCTTGATCAAACGTTGCGTGATCAGGTCCGGAAAGCGGCGATTGGGCGCCGTGGAATGTGTGTAGTCGCTGACGGCGAGCGCAAAATGCCCAGTGACAGGTTGTCCCGGCAATTCCAGCGCATACTCCCCCGAACCCAGCATCTTAATCACCGACAGCGACAGATCCGGGAATGTCGTCGGGTCGGCCTTGCGGCGTTTGTCGAGAAATGCGGCGAGCGCAACGCCCGACGGCGCGGCGGGCAGCTGCTCGCCACTTGCCGCAGCCAATGCCACGATCCGCGACCATCGCTCGGGAGAGCGCAGCACCCTTCGGAGCGATGGTAAACCCTTATGCTCAAGAAATTGTGCGGTGACTGCGTTGGCCGCAATCATGAAATCCTCGATCAGCTCCGTGGCGCGATTCTTCTGATCGGGATGCAGATCGCGGAGCACGCCATCGGCAAAGACAGCCACTGCCTCGATCGATTCCAGGTTAAGCGCGCCACGCTGGTGGCGTAGCTGCCGCAGTTGCTGCGCGACCCGGTCCTGGAGCCGCAGTTGCGCGTCAACGCCCGGTGCCGCGGCGACTGCAGCCGGCATCGGGCCCGTGCCGTCCAGCCACGCAGCAACGCTGTTGTAAGCAAGCTTCGCGCGATTGAGCACCAGCGCCCGGTAAATGTCTGATGCCGTAACTGTGCCGTCCGTGGCGACCACCATCTCTATCACGATCGCCACGCGCAGCTGGTTCTCACCAAGGGACGTCAGATCGGTAGATAGGCGCTCCGGCAGCATTGGAAAGATCTGCGCGGCGGTGTAAATGGAAGTGGTATTGGTCCGTGCGTGTCCGTCGATTGGTGAGCCAAGCGCTACCGTGCTGTCGACATCGGCAATGGCCACTAAAATCTTGACTGTATCGCCCGAGAGCGGCTCGGCCACCGAAAGTTGATCGAGATCGCGCGAGTCATCATTGTCGATCGAGCACCAGAGCCGATCCCGAAGATCCCGGATCCCCGGGCCGGACGCAGCCGCCGGAGCCTTGATTGCATTCAGCTGCGTCAATGCCTCGGGGGAAAAATCTGGCGCCAGCCCGTTTGCAATCATCGCCCGCCGCGCAATGCTGCGCAGGTCCGTCATGCCGTCTTGCTGTTTTGTCACCATCGCAGAATCATACGCGAGATCGCTAGGCCGTCAGGCGCGCGCGATCCGCTCCTGCGAGCCTGACATTTGTCCGCCTGGTAGGAAATCGACAATCGCGGTGCGCAGTGGCGCTATAAAACAATGTCGCAACGATGCGGTCGGCGCCGCGCGACGGATCCGGTCCGCGCAAATCGTGATGGCTCTGCGTGCGGCGCTTTTTCGCCTCTTGCAAGCACTGCGCTGCAACAGCAGGTATTGCCGGAAAACCGACTACTTATCAACGTGTTAGCTATCCGACTGCCGGGCGCTGCGCCGCCCGCCACAGTGGCGTAACATAACGCCCCCCGAGTTTCGGCCGCATTGAAAGGCCATGCCTAGAACTCGCTAGCCGAAAAAAACTCCGGCTGTCACTCACATGCAAAACCTCCGAGGAGTTCATTACTCATGAATCTGCCTAAAGCGATTTCTCATTTTGCGATGCTTGCCGCGGTCGCGCTGCTGGCGACCGCCTGCAGTCAGATGGAGCCGGCCAAGCAGGCGCTCGATGGTGTGGACGCCGCGATGAGCGCGACGTCCAAGGATGCCGGTAAATACGTCCCTGATCAGTACGCTGCCGTACAGGCAAAAGTGTCGAATCTCAAATCGGCCTTTGACAAGCAGGATTACGCGGCAGTCGTGACCGGGGCGCCGTCGGTACTCGCGGATGTCAAGAACCTGGCGGCCGCGACGGCGGTTAAGAAAGATCAAGTAATGCAGGCGATGGCTGCGCAGTGGACCGGGTTGTCTGCTTCGGTGCCAAAGTTGGTCGATTCGGTCAAGAGCCGCGTAGATGCGCTGGGCAAGAAATCCAGCGTACCGCATGGCGTGGATTTGCCGACCGCCAAGGCCGCGATCGCCGATGCCGCGACTTCGTGGGCCAAGGCCCAGGCAGCTTATGGTGCCGGCAATATTGACGACGCAGTCAGCGCAGCCAACGACACGCAGAGCAAGGCGCAGGCCGCTGCAGCTGCCATCAAGATGAATCTGCCGATGGCGCCCGCTGCCGGCAAGTAAATCGATTCGGCTTGGCAGAGCAATCGCGGGGTCGGCCACTTTTCTTGGTGGCCGACCCCGTTTATTTTTTGCCCCGTTATGGGCGCTTCGCGGCTTCCCAAGTGCGCATATCCGGCGCACAACGCCGGCGCGCCCACCGATTAGTCAGTGGCGAGTGAGGCAAACCGCGCGGTGAAATGGCGCAGCGCCTTAGGCTCCCAGTCGATGCGGTAGCCTGAAAGCGTTGATTTACGGCGCGCCACATCGAGAATCACTTCGACCAGATAGTCGGCGTGGGACTGCGTATAAACACGGCGGGGAATCGCCAGGCGCACCAGATCCATCGCAGCGGCCTTCTCGCTGCCGTCGGTCTGCCGGCCAAACATGACCGTGCCTATCTCGCAACTGCGGATGCCGCCAGTTTCGTAAAGCGCCACGGCGAGTGACTGCCCCGGGTATTGCAGCGGCGCGATATGTCCGAGCATGGCACGGGCATCGATGAACACCGCGTGACCACCTACCGGTAACACGATCGGTACGCCCGCAGCCGTCAGCCGCTCGCCGATGTATTCATTGGCGCGGACTCTGTAGCGCAGGTAATCCTCGTCGACAATCTCCTGCAGGCCCTGGGCAATGGCGTCGAGATCGCGGCCCGCCAGGC
>DASWBL010000160.1:0-2347 GCA_036390615.1 Steroidobacteraceae bacterium
CAGTCCCTTGTTTTTTCGCTGCAGGGCCGTGAGCAGCGCCAGCAGGGTTACGTGCTTGTGAACATCGGCAAAATTGCCGGCGTGGTAGCTGTGGCGGTACTTCACGGCAGACCCACGGGAGCATCAATCCTTATGCGCTGACCGCCCGCGGTTTGCGCTTGGCGGACGCCTTCGGCTTCGTAGCCGCGCGCTTTTTCTTCGCCGCCGGCTTGACTGGCGGCTTCGCAGTGGCCTTGGCGGGTGCCGCAGTCTGTTCGCCGGCGGCAGGCGCGGCCGCAGCGCCTTTCGCTGCCGTGCCCTTGGCTCCTTTGCGGCCAAAGCGGCCGCGGGCCAGCGGCGCCGCGGCCAGCAGCTCCTGGCACTGCGCCAGCGTCAGGCCCTTCGGGTCGCGATCCTTCGGGATGCGGGCGTTCTTCGCGCCGTCGGTGATGTACGGACCGTAACGGCCGTTCAGCACCTGGATTTTCTCGGCCTCAAAGTTCTGGATGATGCGGTTGGCATCGGCCAGCTGCTTGGCGGCGATCACGGTAAGGGCCTTCTCCAGCGTAACCGTGTACGGATCGTCGTCTTTCAGCGATACGTACTTGCTGCCGTATTTAATGTACGGCCCGAAGCGGCCGATACTGGCGGACACCGGCTCGCCCGCTGCAGTTGCGCCGAGTGCGCGCGGCAGCTTGAACAGTTCGAACGCCTCGGCGAGCGTAATGCGATCCATCTTCTGCCCGGGGCGCAGGCCGGCAAAGCGCGGCTTCTCGACGTCGTCCCGGGTGCCGATCTGCACGAACGGCCCGAAGCGCCCCATGCGCACGCTGACCGGCTTGCCGGAAGCCGGGTCAATGCCGAGCTCGCGCGCCTGCGCCACCTGCTCGCGCGTGACGTTCTTCTCGGTGCTCTCCACCTGCTTGATGAACGGCTTCCAGAACTTGCCGAGCGGCACTGTCCACGGCTCCTCGCCGCGCGAGACCGCGTCGAGCTCATCTTCCATCGCGGCCGTGAAGCCGTATTCCACCCAGCGGTGGAAATGATCGGTCAGGAACTTGCATACGATCTTGCCGATATCGGTCGGCGTGAAGCGACGGTTGTCGATATCGACGTACTCGCGATCGCGCAGCGTCGAGATGATCGAGGCGTAAGTCGATGGCCGGCCAATGCCGTGCTCCTCGAGCGCCTTGACCAGTGAGGCCTCGGTGAAGCGCGGCGGCGGCTCGGTGAAATGCTGCTCGCCCTTGAGCTCCGTGAGCCGCACCGCATCGCCTTCCTGCATCGGCGGCAGCACGTGGTCGGTATCGTCCTCGACGGTATCGTCGCGGCCTTCCTGGTACACGGCGATGTAGCCGGGCTTGACGAGCGTCGAGCCGTTGGCTCGCAGCAGGTGCCGGTGGGATCCGGCAGGGCCAGCGAGCATGTCGACCGCAACCGTATCGAACACGGCGTGCGCCATCTGGCAGGCAACCGCACGGCGCCAGATCAGCGTGTAGAGCTTGTGCTGATCCGGGTCGAGGTACTTTTCGATGTCGGCCGGCACGATCGCCGCTGAAGTCGGCCGCACCGCTTCGTGGGCTTCCTGGGCATTCTTGGATTTGGTCTTGTAGACCCGCGGCTCCTCGGCCAGCGCCTCAGCACCATAGAGCTTGCTGATCGTGGCGCGCATCTCCGCGACCGCCTCGGCGGCGAGGCTGACGGAGTCGGTGCGCATGTAGGTGATCAGGCCGACGCTGCCTTCGCCGATGTCGACGCCTTCGTACAGCTGCTGCGCGATGCGCATCGTGCGCTGCGCGGAAAACCCGAGCTTGCGCGAGGCTTCCTGCTGCAGGGTCGAGGTCGTGAACGGCGGGGCGGGGTTGCGGCGGCGCTGCTTGCGATCGATGGTCAGCACCTTGAGCTGCCGGCCGGGACCTGTGGCGCCGAGCAGCGCCTGCTCGGCGCTGCGCGCGGCAGCCTCGGTCGTAATAGTGAACTGCTCGACTTTCTGGCCGCGATACTCCGTAAGCTTGAGCGGAAATTTGGTGCCGCTGTGTTCACCCTGACCGTCGATGGTCCAGTATTCGCGGGCGATGAAGGCGCCGATCTCCTCTTCGCGCTCGCAGATCATGCGCAGCGCAGGGCTTTGCACGCGGCCCGCCGACAAGCCGCGGCGCACCTTCTTCCACAGCAGCGGCGAGAGATTGAATCCCACCAGGTAATCGAGCGCGCGGCGCGCCTGCTGGGCATTGACCAGGTCGAGCGAGAGCTTGCGCGGATTGGCGACGGCGTCGCGGATCGCGTGCTTCGTGATCTCGTGGAAGACCACGCGATGCACATCTTTGCCCTTCAGCTCGCCGCGCTCGCGCAGGATCTCGTGCAGGTG
>DASWBL010000161.1:0-3870 GCA_036390615.1 Steroidobacteraceae bacterium
CGGCGAGATCAGCGATACTTTCGCCGACGACATCGAACGTCGGCTTCGGAGCCGCAATTGCAGCTTGCGGCGCAACGACCGCGAGTACCAGCCAGCCGCATAAAGCGGCACCGAACATGGCACCGCGAGGGCGCCGGGCAATTGAGGTGTTCATGGCGCGCCAGTTTACGCCTCACGCCACGCCCGGCAACCGGCTACGCGGACTTGATTGCCGCGCAAGTCCGGGCGACGATGCCGGCGCGCGTTCCGAAAATATCGGGAGCCCACTCTTGCCAGTAGCGCCAGAACTTCCAGCCGGCCACAGCGAAGCAGCGCCCGGCGCGTTACCGGACCTGGTTACGCTGATTGCGATCTCCGCCCTCGCCTACATCCTCGCCGTAGCCCTGCACGAACATCTTGGCCATGCTACGGCCTGCGTATTGCTGGGTGGCCACGTCAAGGAATTCGGCGCCTTTTACGTCGACTGCGGCTATGCCGGGTTGAGCCTTCTGGACCAGCGATTCGTTGCACTGGCTGGTCCGTTCATCAGTCTGATCACGGGCCTGGTCTGCTTCCAGATTCTCAAACCGGTTGCGCAGCCACGGATGTTTTACTTCCTGTGGCTGCTCGGCAGCATCGGCCTGATGAGCGCGGCCGGCTACCTGCTGTTTTCGGGGCTCGCGGGCATCGGCGATCTGGGTACGACTGTCGACGGCGCGCTGCAGGGCGTGCAGCCGGAGTGGCTGTGGCGCGCGGTCCTCGCCTTAGCAGGCGCCGTTTGCTACTTGTGGGTGGTCAGGTTTATGGCGCGCCGGCTCGAGCCGCGACTTAACGCGACCGGCCGTGATCGCATTCTCTGTGCCAAGCGGATTGCGCTGATCTCTTACCTGACCGGCGCGGTCGTTTACCTGATCATTGGAATTTTCAATCCACAGGGCCTGGTCATTGTGCTGACCTCGGCGCTGGCCTCCAGCATGGGCGGCACATCCGGATTGCTGTGGTTTATTTCCAGGCTGAATGCCAAGGGCGAAGCGGCCGGCCCGGGATTGTATTTTTCGCGCAGCTGGCGCTGGGTAGCGGTCGCGTTCGTGCTCACGCTGATTTATGGGGTGGTATTCGGGCCGACACTGCGAGGCTGATCCGCGCGACTACGCTCAACCGCCGCGCAGCGTCGTCACGCCCCAAACGTCAATGTTGCTGCGGACGCCCATGCTCGTTGCGGATCGCGCATTTGCCGCAGCCATCATCAGCTGTAACGGCTGACACTTCCTCGGGCTGCGCCAAATGGAAAAGCTGGCGCAATCGGCGCCGCTGCGTCCCCGACAGCAAGGTCCAGACGACATAGCAGGCTGCCAGCGGCACAAGCAGGGCAATGACCCATTGCTGCCACATAGGGGTCAGCCGCCTGCGCCGAGCGCTACCGCGATCCGGTAGGTCACGAAAGCGCAAACGTAAGCCATCACGAACAGGTAGCCGACCATGATGAGCGGGTACCGCCACGAGTTGGTCTCGCGCTTGACGGTCACCAGCGTCGACAGGCACTGCGGCGCGAACGCATACCACGCGAGCAGCGACAGCGCCGTGGCCAGGCTCCAGCTTCCGGCCAGCACCGGCCGCAGCGCCGCACCGACCCCCTGCCCGCTGATCGAGTACACGGTGCCGAGCGCGCCGACCACAACCTCGCGCGCCGCGAGTCCCGGCACCAGCGCCACGCAGATCTGCCAGTTAAATCCCAGCGGTGCAAACACGGTCTGCAACGCGCGGCCAAGGATTCCCGCGACGCTGTACTCAATCGCGGGCCCCGTCGCGCCGGGCGGCGGCGCCGGGTAACTCGACAGGAACCACAGCACAATCATCAGCGCCAGAATGATGGTGCCGACCCGCGACAGAAAAATCCGCGCGCGCTCCCACAGGCCGAGCGCCAAATTTTGCAAGCTCGGCCAGTGATACTCGGGCAACTCCATCAGCAATGAATGCTGGCCAGAGCGCAGTGTCACCCGCTTCATGATCAATGCGACCACCACGGCACCGGCCACGCCGAGCACATACAGCGAGAACAGCACCAGTCCCTGCAGATTGATCAGGCCCAGCTGCCGCGCCGGAATGAAGGCACCGATGATCAATGCGTAAACTGGGAGCCTCGCTGAGCAGGTCATCAGCGGCGCGAGCAGGATCGTGGCGAGCCGGTCCCGAACGTTCGGAATCGTGCGCGTGGCCATGATGCCGGGAATCGCGCAGGCGAACGACGATAGCAACGGGATGAACGAGCGGCCCGACAGTCCGATGCCGCCCATCAGCCGATCGAGCAGGAAGGCCGCGCGCGGCAGATAGCCGCTGTCTTCGAGCAGCAGGATAAAGAAGAACAGGATCAGGATCTGCGGCAGGAACACCAGCACGCTGCCGGTGCCGGCGATGATGCCGTTCACCAGCAGGCTGCGCAGCGGGCCGGCACTCATGTGGGAATTCACGATGCCGCCGAGATTGGCCATCGCGCCGCTGATAAAGTTCATCGGCGCGACCGCCCAGCTGAACACGGCCTGGAACACGCAAAACAGCAATGCGGCCAGCAATACAGGCCCGAGCACCGGATGCATGACGATGCCATCGAGCCGCGCCAGCGCCCGCGCGCGCAGCGGCTCGCAGTACCCGGCAAGCTCTAGTATCCGCCGCGCCTCGCGTTGTGTTTGCCCGATCTGCGCGGTGGCAATCGGCGCGAGCGCAACGGTTGCGGGCTGATCGCCGACGGGAAATTTCTCCACGGTCTCAAGGAGCGATCGCACGCCATCGGCCCGTACCGCCACGGTCGGCACGACCGGGACACCGAGCTCGGCGCTCAGCCGCTTTTGATCCAGCTGATAGCCGCGCTTTGCGGCCAGATCGCTCATATTTAATGCAACCACGAGCGGCAGGCCGAGTTCGCGCAGCTCGAGTACCAGGCGCAGGGACAGGCGCAGGTTGGTCGCGTCCACCACGCAGATGATCAGCTGCGGCGCCGCTTCGCCGCGCAGCTTCCCGGTGATCAGGTCGCGCGTGATCGCTTCATCGAGCGCAGTCGGTACCAGGCTGTAGGTGCCTGGCAGGTCAATGAGCTGATATAGGCGGCGGTGGCTCGGCCCGAGGAAGGCGCCCTCCTTGCGCTCGACCGTGACGCCGGCGTAATTGGCTACTTTCTGGCGACTGCCGGTCAGACGATTAAACAGCGCTGTCTTGCCGCAGTTCGGCACGCCGACCAGGGCTACCCGGCAGCTTTGAACTTCTGGCGGATGGCGGGTCATGTCGGTGCCAGCTGTACCATCACGGCGAGAGCCTCCCGCCGGCGCAGCGCAAAAACCGATGAGCCAATACGTACGGCCATGGGATCGCCGCCTGGCCACACCGTCTCGATGACTTCAACGGTCTCGCCGGCGACGAAGCCGACTTCCGCCAGCCGGCGCCGGATGGCTGCCCCCGCTATTTCACCGCTTTCCTCGCTGTCGGCTTCGAGCACAGCGCTGACCACTCCGCTTGCACCTTTGCGCAGATTGGCTAGGGATACCGGCGCAGGATTTTGCGACGCAACAACAGCCATGGCGACACGAACCTCTCAAACCTAAATGAGAATTGATCGCATCTGGAGGATAGCGGATCTACCGCCTCCGCGCCAGCAGCCAAAACTCAGTTCAGGAGCTCAGGCGGCGGCTGGAATTGACCGACCGAGAAGCTTTTCGATCGCCCGCAGGCGGTCACGCTCGTCGCGTGAAACCAGCGACACGGCCTCGCCCGAGCTGCCGGCCCTGCCGGTCCGCCCGATGCGGTGAACATAATCTTCCGGCACATGCGGCAGCTCGAAATTGACCACGTGCGGGAGCTCGCTGATATCGAGTCCGCGCGCGGCGATGTCGGTTGCGACCA
>DASWBL010000162.1:0-15482 GCA_036390615.1 Steroidobacteraceae bacterium
AACCAGCTCTGCTGCGGCATGATTTGTGTCGCTATGCCGTGAGCGGACAAGGTAGCCGCGACGACCGGCCCGACCGCAGCCACTGCCGTCTGCCCAAGCGCGCGGCGCGCGAGCGCTTCGCCGCCAACCTTGAACAGGCGCGTGACCTGGCCGGCGCTGGTGAAGGCGATCGCATCCACGCCGCCTGATGCCATGCGCTCGAGCAACGAGCGCACCGCGGCGTCGTCGGCCGCGTCGGCGTAGATATAAGGCGCCACCGTCAGGACCTTCGCTCCGCCAGCAATCAGGAACTTCACCAACGGCTGGTTCGGCTCGGTACCGTACAACTGCACCCCAACGCGACGACCGACGAGAGGCTGGTGGCGCATTGACTCAATAATGCCGGCGGTCGTCGGTACCTCGGCGGCGATATCAGGGGCCAGTCCCAGCTCGCGTAGCGCCCGTGCCGGCTTGGGTCCGCGTGTAATGCGCCTGACCCGCTGCAGCGCCTGCAGGAACGGTGCGCGCAATGCCGGCTCATGCCGCTCGAGGCAGCCGATAAGCCGGCGCAACCCTTCGCCGGTAAGCAATATCAGATCGTCGCAGCCGCCGGCGGCAAATCCGCGCAACCAGGCCAGGATCGGGCCGGGATCCGGTGCGTCGACAATGCTGACCAGCGGGCAGCGCAACACCAGAGCGCCGCGGCGCTCCAGCAAGCCGGCAAATACCGCCAGCTCGCGGGTCTCGGGCAGGGCGATGACCCGGCCGGTCAGCGGCTCTTGGGGCATGAGCTCATCCGCGTGCCTTGGCGTAGCTCTCGCGGGCGGCCAGGTTCGGCCAGCTGCACCAGATCCGGGCACGGAGACCGGACGCCCGCCCGCTGCGCAAATGGCGGTTTTATAGGGCCGCGCGCCCTGTTAGTGTTGTGCAACCACGTACTCCCGGTGCCACGCTTCGGCCCGTTATGCAGATCGCCTGGTCCGATTATCCCGCAGCGACGAGCTTTGATGAACTGATCAGTGCGGGCGGACAACCCCGTGCCGCGGCGCGGGCGCTGGTCGAGTACTTGAGCGCGCTCGGCGCCACGGAACTTGCAGTGCGCCAGCGCGCGGCCGAGACCGCGATCCGTGGCATGGGCATCGCTTTCACCGTGTATCACGAGGAGGGCGGTTCGATCGACCGCGCCTGGCCACTCGATATCATCCCGCGCGTCATCGACCGGCTCGAGTGGCAGCGCATCGAGGCGGGATTGCGCCAGCGGGCACTCGCGCTGAATCTGTTTATCGACGATGTCTACCATGATCAGCTGATCATCCGCGACCGGATCTTTCCGGGCGAGTTTCTCGCCGACTCGGCCAACTTCCGGACTCAGTGCATCGGCATCAGTCCGCCGCTCGGCGTCTGGGCACACATTTGCGGCTCCGACCTGATCCGCGGTGCCGACGGCACCATGTACGTGCTGGAGGACAACCTGCGCGTGCCGTCAGGAGTCTCGTACATGCTGGAGAACCGCCAGGTCGTCAAGCGCGTGTTTCCCGAGGTATTTGAAGCCTCGACGATCCTGCCGGTCGACGATTATCCGTCGCAGCTGCTCGAGACGTTGCGGGCGATGGCACCCGACGGCGTGACACACCCCGAGGTTGTGGTACTGACTCCCGGGATTTACAACTCGGCCTACTTCGAGCACTCGTATCTTGCCCAGCAGATGGGCTGCGAACTGGTCGAGGGGCGAGACCTTGCGGTCCGCGACGACGATCACGTGTATATGCGCACGGTAGATGGCTGGCGACGCGTGGATGTCATCTACCGCCGCGTCGATGATTTGTTCCTCGATCCCGAGGTATTTCGTGCCGATTCGACCCTTGGCGTGCGCGGCCTGATGCGGGCCTGGTGTGCAGGCAATGTGGCGCTCGCCAACGCGCCGGGTGCCGGGGTCGCCGACGACAAGCTGGTCTACACCTTTGTGCCGGCTATGATCCGATATTACCTGGACGAAGAAGCCATCCTTCCGAACGTACCCTCGTACCTTTGCACCGATGCGGCACAGCGCTCCCACGTGCTCGCGCATCTAGATGAGCTCGTGGTCAAGCCCGCCAACGAATCTGGCGGCTACGGCATGCTGATGGGTCCGAAATCGAGCGCCGCCGAGCGCGCAAGATTTGCCGAACTTATCCGTGCCCAGCCGCGCAATTACATGGCGCAGCCGGTCATTGACCTCTCGACCACGCCGACGCTGGTGGACGGCGGCATCGAGCCGCGCCACCTCGACCTCAGGCCCTTTATTCTTTCGGGCCGCGAGGTGCAGGTGACCATGGGCGGACTGACGCGCGTGGCGTTGCGCAAAGGCTCGCTGGTGGTCAACTCATCGCAGGGCGGGGGCAGCAAGGACACCTGGATTGTGGACACGGCGGCCGACCATGCTCTCGCGCGTAGCTGACAATCTGTACTGGTTCGCGCGCTACCTGGAGCGCACGGAGAATTTGGCGCGGCTGGTCGGCGCCAGCACCGAGCTGATGCTCGATCTGCCGCGCCACCTGGCGCCGGGCTGGGAGCCGCTGCTGCGCATCGCCGGCAGCCAGGCCAATTTCGCGGCCCGTGGCGGTGCCGATTATTCGGGCCGGGCTATCGTCCGGTTCCTGATCGCCGATGCCGCCAACAACAGCTCGATGGCGGCCTCGATTTCCCGAGCACGGGAAATCGCCCGTACGGCCCGCGACATTCTGCCGCGCGACCTGTGGGAGCGTATCAACGGCTTGCATATCTACGTGAGCGAGCATGCCGATGATGCGATCAGCCACTCGGGGCGGCACGGCTTTCTCACCCAGGTGATCGCCAACGTGCAGGGGCTGACCGGCATGCTCGAGGGAGTGGTCAGTGAAGGCCAGGCGCTGTCGTTCCTGACGCTTGGGCGCAATATCGAGCGCGCCGACATGACCAGCCGCATTGTCGATGTACGGACGGCAGCGCTGCCGGGCGATCAGGCCGCAGCCCAGCTGCAGCCGTTTGAGACCGTGTTGTGGATGAGCGTGCTGCGGTCGCTGTCGGCCTACCAGATGTACCGGATCCATGCCCGCGAACGACTGCACGGCGCCGGCGTTGTTCGGTTTCTGCTCGCTGACGAACATTTTCCGCGCGCCTGCGTCTGCTGCCTGCGTCGCGCCGAGGAAGTACTGCTGCGCCTGCCGCACAGCGAAACGCTGCGGCGGCGCATGATGCGGATGCGCAAGGCCATTGGCCACTCCTCGCAGGAAGCCTACGAGCAGGGCACGCTGCACGAATTCATCGACCGGCTGCAGCTGTCGCTGGCGCGCACCAACGATGAGTTGGCGCGGATCTATTTTCTTGGCGAGCCGCTGGCCGAGCCGGCAGCGGGCAGCCGGCAAAGCCAGTCGATGATAAGCGCCGTCAGCCGGGACAGCGCGCCCCGGACGCTTTAATATTTGACGCCCCTGCAAGCCGCGTGCGGCAAAGTCGCCGCCTGCGACAATTTTAATATGCTTGGGGGCCGGCTGAGGCGGGCGATCGATGGCCAATCCGACACTGGTGCTAATTCCGGGGCTGCTGTGTGATGCGAGCGCATGGACGCAGGCCACGGCAGATCTTGAGCAGACCATTACCGTATATGTGGCCGAGCACGGCCTGCGCAGTTCGCTGGTCACGATGGCGCAGGCCATCGTCAAGCAGGTCCCGGGCCCGCTGCTGCTCGCCGGTCACTCGATGGGGGGGCGCATCGCATTCGAAGCGTTTAGGCTCGCCCCGCAACGGGTGCGGGGCATGGCGCTGCTCGACACCGGTTGCCGGCCGCTGCCCGCGGGACCTGCTGGCGATCAGGAGCGCGCCGGCAGGCTTCGAATGCTGGAGCTCGCTCGCAAGGAAGGCATGCGCGCAATGGCGCGCGAATGGCTCAAGGGCATGGTGTATATGCCGCGGCTGAAAGATGCGGCGCTCACCGACACGGTGGTGGAGATGTTCGCGCGCCGCAGCCCCGATTATCTGGCGGCCCAAGTTCAGGCGCTGTTGCGCCGCCCGGATGCCAGCACCTTGCTGGCGCAGATACGCTGCCCGACGCTAGTGCTTTGCGGACAGCAGGATCGGACCGCCCCGCCGGCGCAGCACCGCGCGATGCACGGCGAGATTGCCGGTAGTCGCTTCGTCACCATCTCGCAGTGCGGGCACATGGCACCGCTGGAGAAGCCGGCAGTGGTGCGCAGCGCACTCAAGAACTGGGTAGACAGCGCGCTCGCGGCCTAAGCGGCGCCGGCCATGGCGGGCGCGGAAAAATTAACGCGCTGTTCACGCGCGGCACAGCAATATCCCGCCGCCGATTCCACCCGGGGCCGTCTTTATGTGGGACCTTTTGATGATCGGGCTCAGCGCCGGCCTGATGCTGCTGACCTGGCTGCTGCTGCGTCTCTGCGCCGCGCTCGGCGAGTAGCTGTGACTCTGCTCGACTGGATTGGCCTGGTTGGCGCAGTGCTGCTGGGTATCTACCTGGTGGTGGCGCTCCTCAAGCCCGAGTACTTCGAATGAGCGCCATGAGTTGGGTGCAGCTGCTGCTGTTCCTTGGCGTACTGCTGGCGCTGGTGCGGCCGCTCGGCCTGTTTATGGCGAGCGTGTTCGAAGGGCAACCGTCCTGGCTTACCCGCTTGCTTGGCCCTGTGGAGCGCGTCATCTACCGCGCCGCCGGGATCGATCCGCAGCAGGAAACCGGCTGGCAGGACTATGCGGTCGCGGCGCTGGCGGTGAACGTACTCGGCCTGGTGTTCGTTTATGTGCTACAGCGCCTGCAGGGCCTGTTGCCGTTCAATCCGCAGCGGTTCGGCGCGGTATCGGCCGACTCGGCCTTCAATACCGCGGTCAGCTTTATCACTAACACCAACTGGCAGGGGTACGGTGGCGAGAACACGATGAGCTACCTGACCCAGATGCTGGGTCTTGCGGTGCAGAATTTCCTGTCGGCCGCGACCGGGATCGCAGTGCTGAT
This sequence comes from Steroidobacteraceae bacterium, assembly GCA_036390615.1. Taxonomy (GTDB): domain Bacteria; phylum Pseudomonadota; class Gammaproteobacteria; order Steroidobacterales; family Steroidobacteraceae; genus FEN-1191. The sequence goes on from DASWBL010000162.1 coordinate 4,964, forward strand.
TGCGGTGATTCGCGGCTTCGTGCGGCATGAGACAGCGTTGATCGGCAATTTCTGGGTCGATTTTGTCCGCTCGACGGTCTATGTACTGCTGCCGCTGAGCGTGGTGCTCGCCATCGCGCTGCTGTCGCAGGGCGTGGTGCAAAGTTTTGCTCCCTATCGCAACGTTGCCCTGCTCGAGCCTGTGACCGTCGATGTGCCGCAGACCGCGGCGGACGGTACGGCGCTCAAGGACAGCTACGGGCAGCCGCTGGTCAAAGCGACGACTTTTCGCGAGCAGACGATTCCACTCGGTCCGGCTGCCAGCCAGATTGCGATCAAGCAGCTCGGCACCAATGGCGGCGGCTTCTTCAATGTCAACTCGGCACATCCTTTTGAAAATCCGACGCCGCTCGCCAATTTTCTCGAAGCACTTGCAATCGTGCTGATACCGGCGGCGCTGTGCTACACCTTCGGCCACATGGTGCGCGACACCCGGCAGGGTTGGGCGTTGCTTTTCGCGATGCTGGTGATCTTCATTCCGCTGCTGCTGACCGCGAGCCTTGCCGAACAGCACGGCAATCCGGCGCTGGACCGTGCCGGCGTCGATCAGGCGGCGAGCGCCCTGCAAAACGGCGGCAACATGGAAGGCAAAGAGGTGCGCCTCGGGATCGTCGATTCGGCGATCTGGGCCACGGCGACCACCGCCGCCTCCAACGGCTCAGTCAATGCCATGCACGACTCCTTCACGCCGCTTGGCGGCCTGGTGCCGATGTTTCTGATCGAGCTCGGCGAAGTGGTCTTCGGCGGCGTCGGCAGCGGCCTGTACGGGATGCTGGCTTTCGCCATCATTGCGGTGTTCATCGCCGGATTGATGGTCGGTCGTACCCCCGAGTATCTCGGTAAGAAAATCCAGGCCTACGAGATGAAGATGGCATCGCTGATGGTGCTGCTGCCGTGCATCGTGTCACTGGTCGGCACCGCAGTTGCGGTATCGACAGCCGCCGGCGTCGCCGGCGTCGCCAACCCCGGCGCGCACGGCTTCTCGGAGATTCTTTATGCCTTCTCCTCGGCTGGCAATAACAATGGCAGCGCCTTCGCCGGGCTGAACGTCAATACTCCTTTTTATAACATCGCGCTTGGCATCGCGATGTGGCTGTCGCGCTATTGGCTGCTGGTGCCAGTGCTCGCCATCGCCGGGAGCCTGGCGCAAAAGAAAACCGTGGCAACGAGCTCCGGCACTTTGCCCACGCACACGCTGATGTTCATCATCGTGCTGGTCGGCACCGTGCTGCTGGTGGGCGCGCTGAATTTCGTGCCAGCGCTGGCGCTCGGCCCGATAATCGAGCAGCTGCAGATGCTGCAGGGGCACTGAAGTGGTCGCCGCGCCAGTTCCCGGCCGCAAGCTGCTCGATCGCCGGCTGCTAGGCACGGCGCTGCTCGATGCCGGCCGCAAGCTCGATCCGCGCCTGCAGTTGAAAAACCCGGTGATGTTCGTCGTGTTCGTTGGCAGTGTGCTGACGAGCGCCATTGCCATCGATCTGATTTTGCATCCGGGCGTAGGTGGCCAGAGCCCGCGATTCGTGGCCGCAATCTCCGCCTGGCTGTGGCTCACGGTGCTGTTCGCCAATTTTGCGGAGGCAATTGCTGAGGGGCGTGGCAAGGCGCAGGCGGCGGCGCTGCGCTCCACGCGCGGCGAGGTCACGGCCAAAAAGCTTGCCGAACCGCGGCACGGCGCGCCGGCGCACGCCGTGCCGGCCAGCAGCCTGCGGCGTGGAGACATCGTCCAGGTGGAGGCGCGGGAGACGATACCGGCCGATGGCGAAGTCGTTGCCGGTGCCGCTTCGGTCGATGAGAGCGCCATTACCGGCGAATCAGCGCCGGTGCTGCGCGAATCGGGGAGCGATTTTTCTTCCGTGACGGGCGGCACGCGGGTGCTGTCGGACTGGCTGGTCATCCGCGTGACTGCCAATCCGGGCGAAGCGTTTCTCGACCGGATGATCGCCATGGTCGAAGGGGCGAGCCGCCAGCGCACGCCCAACGAAATCGCCTTGGCGATTCTGCTTGCCGGATTAACGCTCGTGTTCCTGCTGGTGACGGTGACGCTGGCGCCGTTCTCGGTTTACGCGGTGAGTACCAGCGGACACGGTGCGGTGGTTAGTACCACAGTATTGGTCGCGCTACTCGTGTGCCTGATACCGACGACCATTGGCGCGCTGCTGTCGGCCATTGGCATCGCCGGGATGGATCGGCTGGTGCAGGCTAATGTCATCGCCACGTCCGGTCGCGCGGTGGAAGCGGCCGGTGATGTCGATGTGCTGCTGCTCGATAAGACCGGCACGATCACGCTCGGCGACCGGCAGGCGTCGCGTTTCTACCCGGCTGCCAGCGTCAGCGAACGGGAGCTCGCCGACGCGGCGCAGCTCGCTTCGCTTGCCGACGAGACACCAGAAGGTCGCTCGATCGTGGTACTGGCGAAACTGCGTTTTGAGCTGCGCGGGCGCGATCTGTCGTCCGGTGATCACGTGTTCCACAAATTTTCGGCACACACCCGCATGAGTGGCGTGGATTTGGAAGGCCAGAAGATTCGCAAGGGCGCGGCCGATGCGATCCGGCAATTTGTCGAGGGCGAGGGCGGTAATTGGCCGGCCGGCGTTGGGCTCATTGTTGACCGCATTGCCAAGACCGGTGCGACGCCGCTTGTGGTCTGCGACCGCAGCCGCGTGCTCGGGGTAGTGGAGCTGCGCGACATAGTCAAAGGCGGCATCCGCGAACGGTTTCAGGAACTGCGCCATATGGGCATTCGCACCGTGATGATCACGGGTGACAACCGCCTGACCGCGGCGGCCATCGCCGCGGAGGCCGGGGTCGATGATTTCCTGGCCGAAGCGACACCGGAATCGAAGCTGCGCCTCATTCGCAAGTATCAGGACGAAGGGCCTCTGGTCGCGATGTGCGGCGACGGCACCAACGATGCACCGGCGCTGGCGCAGGCCGACGTTGCGGTCGCCATGAACACTGGCACGCAGGCGGCCAAGGAAGCCGGCAACATGGTGGATCTGGATTCAAATCCGACCAAGCTGATCGAGGTTGTCGACATCGGCAAGCAGATGCTGGTGACACGCGGTGCGCTGACTACCTTTTCGATCGCCAACGATGTCTCGAAATACTTTGCGATCATTCCGGCGGCGTTTGCTGCGACCTATCCGGCGTTGTCGGCGCTCAATATTATGCGGCTTGCAACCCCGCAGAGCGCGATCATGTCGGCCGTGATTTTCAATGCCGTGATCATTCCGGCGCTGGTGCCGCTCGCGTTGCGAGGCGTCAAGAGCCGCGCCAGCTCCGCGGCCGCGTTGCTGAAGCGCAACCTTTTGATCTATGGCTTAGGCGGACTGCTGTTGCCGTTTCCCGGCATCAAGCTGATCGATCTGCTGCTGGTTGCGCTGCGACTGGCCTGAGGCAAGCGCTTATGTGGCGTCAACTTCGAACCCTGCTCGTGTCATTCGGACTGCTAACGGTCCTGACCGGAGTGCTTTATCCGCTTTTGATTACGGGCATTGCTGTGGCCGGCTTTTCGCGGCAGACAGGCGGCAGCCTGATCGAGCGCGACGGGCGGTTAGTGGGCTCCGAACTGCTGGGTCAGCCGTTTAGCTCGCCGAAATACTTCTGGAGCCGGCTGTCGGCCACGACCCCGCAGCCGTACAACGGCGCCGCCTCATCAGGATCGAACCTTGGGCCGACGAATCCGGCCCTGCTCGATGCCGTCAACGCGCGCATTGCCGCGCTGCGGGTGGCCGATCCGCGGGCGATAGGTAAGGTGCCGATTGATCTAGCTACCGCCTCCGGCAGCGGCCTGGATCCGCACATCAGCCCGGCGGCGGCCGCGTTCCAGACCGCGCGCGTGGCCGAGGCCCGCGGTCTGCCGGTCGAGCGGGTACAGTCACTAGTCAGCCAGTATACTGAAGGACGCACCTTAGGCTTGCTGGGCGAGCCGCGGGTCAACGTACTCAAGCTCAACCTGGCCCTGGATCAGCTGCACTAGGTCAATGCAAGACAGTACCCGGCCGGATCCCGATCAACTACTGGCTGATTTGAACGACGCGGACAGTCGCGCCCGGCGCGGCAAGCTGCGAATTTTTTTCGGCGCGGCGGCCGGCGTCGGCAAGACCTACTCCATGCTTGAGGCTGCGCGCAGCGCCCGGCAGTCCGGCACGGAGGTGGTAATCGGTTATGTGCAGCCGCATGGCCGGCAGGAGACCGAGCGGCTGATGGTCGGGCTGGAAGCGCTGCCGACCCTGCCGGTGCGGTATCGCGACATCGTGCTGCAGGAATTTGACCTCGATGCCGCGCTCGCACGCCACCCGGCGGTGTTGCTGGTCGACGAGTATGCCCATTCCAATCCGATTGAGGGCGATCCGCCGCCACGGCACGCCAAGCGCTGGCAGGACATCGAGGAATTGCTCGGCGCCGGCATCAGCGTGTGGACCACCGTCAACGTCCAGCACCTCGAAGGGCTCAACGATCTGGTCGCCGGTATTACCGGCGTGCGCCAGCAGGAAACCATACCCGACGGGGTGTTCGAGCAGGCCGATGAAGTCGAGCTGATTGATCTGCCGGCCGAGGATCTGCTGTCGCGACTGCGTGCCGGCAAGATCTACCTGCCGACGCAGGCCGGCCGGGCACTGGAGAATTTTTTCAATCCTTCCAACCTGACGGCATTGCGCGAGCTGGCGCTGCGCAAGACCGCCGATCGCGTGGACGCCTCGATGCGCACGCTCGGGGAGGGCAGTGCCCGAGCCCGCCCATGGCTGGCGCGCGAACGCCTGATTGTGGCGCCCGGTCCCGACGCGCAGGCCGAGCAGCTGGTGCGTGCTGGTAAACGCCTGGCCGACGGGCTGGATGCGGAATGGACGGTCGTGTATGTGGAGACCCCACGGCTACTGCGCCTTTCGGAGATGGAGCGCAACCGGCGCATAGCGGTGCTGCGCCTCGCTGAAGCACTGGGCGCCGAGACAGTCACGCTGGATGGGCCGTCGGCCGCCGAAGCGCTGCTCGAGTATGCGCACACCCGCAACGTCAATCGCATCGTGGTCGGTCGTCCCAAACGGCTCGGCTGGCGCGCTTGGCTTCGCCCCTCCACGGTGACTGCTCTGGTGCGGCACGCCGGCTCCATCGACGTGCTGGTCATCAGCAGCCACGTGCAGCCAGCGGTGGCGGCGCCGCCTAACGCCCGGGCGGCCGCAGTGGTGCGCAATGCGCGGCCGGTGCGCTGGAGCCGCTACTTCTCGGCCGTCGGCACGACGCTCCTGTGCACGGCTATTGCGTGGGTGGTGTCGATGGCCTACCCGTCACTGGCGCTCGCCAACCTCGTCATGATTTATCTACTCGGGGCTGCGATCGCCGGTTTGCGTTTCGGGCGCGGGCCGGCCGTGCTCGCCTGCGTCGCCAACGTTGCCGCATTTGATTTTTTCTTCGTCCCGCCGGTGCTGACCTTTGCGGTCTCTGACCTGCAGTACGTGGTGACTTTCGCTGTCATGCTGATCATCGCGCTGGTGCTGTCCAACCTGATGGTGAGCATTCGGCTGCAGAACCGCATTGCCGGTCACCGCGAGCGGCGCACGGCAGCGCTGTACGCGATGAGCCGGGAGCTGTCGCATATCCGCGGTGCAACCAACATGGCGCAGACCGCGGCGCGGCATGTCAGTGAAGTCTTCTCCTGCGAAGCCATGGTACTGCTGCCGGACGCCGATGGTCGGCTGCAATATACCGAAGGGACCGTCTCGCGACCGGGCTCGACGTGGCGGGCCGACCTGTCGGTGGCCGAGTGGGTTTTCCACCACGGCAATCCCGCCGGGCTCGGCACTGACACGCTGGCCGGCTCCGACGCGCTTTACCTGCCGGTCACGGGCTCAAAAAGATTGCTAGGCGTGCTGACCGTGCACCCGCAGAACTTGCGGCGGATTCTGCTGCCGGAGCAGCGCCATTTGCTGGAAACCTTCACCGGCCAGCTCGCCCTGGCGCTCGAGCGCGCGGCCCTCGCGCAAGAGGCCGAATCCGCTCGCGTCGCGGCCGAGACCGAAAGCCTGCGCAATTCGCTGCTGTCGTCGATTTCGCACGACCTGCGCACGCCGCTGGCCGTGATCTCGGGAGCCAGCAGTACGCTCGCCGATAATGTGCAGCTTGAACCGAAGATTCGCGTGCAGCTGGCGCGTTCGATCCACGAGCACGCGCGCGCCATGTCGGATCTGGTCTCCGATGTTCTCGACCTGATGCGCCTCGAGACCGGTGCGGTCCAATTGCGGCTCGATGAATACGATCTCGATGAGCTGATCGGCAGTGTGCTGCACCGCCATGCCGAGGCCCTGCGCGGCCATCCGGTGACGCTGCGGCTGCCGCCGGATTTGCCACCAGTACAGCTTGATGGGCCGCTGATCTCCCAGGTACTGGGCAATTTACTGGACAACGCGGTGCGCTACACGCCGCCCGGCACGCAGATCTGGCTCACGGCCGCCGTCGATGAGGGCCACATGACCGTGCTGGTGGACGACAACGGTCCAGGTCTGCCACCCGGCGATCCGGAGCGGCTGTTTGAGAAATTTCAGCGCGGCCAGACCGAAAGCGCCGTGGTCGGGGTGGGCCTGGGCCTGGCGATCTGCCGCGCCATTGTGCGCGCCCACGGCGGCGAAATTACCGCACGCAATCGCCCCGAGGGCGGGGCGCGCTTTGAGTTTTCGCTGCCGCTTACCGGTCAGCCGGCGGCTGCAGGGAGCGGCGGGATCCGGACATGACCGACGCCTTACATCTGGTTCTTGTAATCGAGGATGAGCCAGGCATGCGCGCGGTATTGCGTGCGACCTTGGAGGCTTCTGGCTACCGCGTGACCGAGGCCGAGTCATTGGCGCGGGGCGAGTTCGAGGCCCGCAACCGCAGGCCGGACGTTATCTTGCTCGACCTCGGCTTACCCGATGGCGACGGCGGTCAACTGATCCGAAAAATCCGGCAATGGTCACCGGTACCGATCATTGTGCTTTCGGCCCGGACCATGGAAGAGCAAAAGGTGCTGGCCCTCGATGGCGGTGCCGATGATTATGTGACTAAGCCGTTCGCAACTTCCGAGCTGCTGGCGCGGGTGCGGGCGGTCGCGCGGCGCGGAGCGCATTCTGACGCCTCGCTCCCGGTGATTCGCATCGGGGAATTTTCCATTGATCTCGGCCGGCGGCGCACCGCAAGGTCCGATGCCACGGAGCTGCACCTGACACCGATTGAGTATCGGCTGCTTGAGTGCCTGGCGCGACGCGCGGGTTCGATCGTCACGCGCGAGCAGCTGCTGCGTGAGGTCTGGGGTCCGGATCGAGTCGACGATACGCGCGGCCTGCGGGTGTTCCTGAAGCGCCTGCGCGACAAGCTCGAGCCCGATCCGCACCGGCCGCGATTCCTGCAGACCGAAACCGGAAATGGCTATCGCCTGCAGCTCGAGCCAAGTGCGGCCTGAACGGTCCTGTAATCGCGGCCGATTCCAGATGCCCGCGCGGCCATGACACCTGCTGCGCCAGGTCCTCAAGGGTAGTTGCATTTGGAATAGTGGTGCTGCTACATTAGTAGTACTACACGTGTAGAAGAGGATTCCATGGCGAAACCCACGACTTTAAGCGCACTGCAGCTCAGCCTCATGAAGGTGCTCTGGGACCTCCAAGTAGCTACTACGGCTGACGTGGTCCAGGCCGTGCGAAAGCAGCGCGATATCGCCCACACCACGGTCGCTACGATGCTGACGCGCCTGGAGCGAGCCGGCCTTGTTGCTGCCGAGCGGGATGGCAAGCACCTAAGATATAGGCCTCGGGCGGCGGAAAGCGAAATACAGAAATCGATGGTCTCCGGGCTGCTCGCCAACCTGTTCGATGGCCGACCCACCGCCCTGATAAGCCATCTTCTCAAACGCGATGAGATTGACGCCAAGGATCTGGAACAAATTCGTCAGTTGCTAAAAAAAGCACCGGGTGCGTCATGAGTGATTCACTAATTCTCTGGCCACTCAACTACCTGGTGCACAGCACGATACTGCTACTGGCGGCCTGGGCCATCGAGCGCAGGCTGCGTCACCCGCGTTGGTCAGAATGGCTCTGGCGTGCAGCGCTAATCGGCAGCGTGTTTACCGCCACACTACAGCCCTGGTTTCATACTAAGTCCGAACGAGTGGCCAGCCCTCCCACAGCCGTGATGGCAAGCCCGCCAACGACGCCACACTTGTACTCGGATGGCAAGTCAGCGCAGCTCCTCCGCACGACCGCGGCCGCAGCAAATACTCCACCAGTGGAGCAGCAGCGAAGTTCAACGCCAGCGCTCGCAGTTTGGAGATTGCCCAATGACGCGCGGCTTATACTGGCTGCGCTGAGTTCTGTGTGGCTGTTGACTGTAGTCGCCGGATTGATGCTGCTGGCACTGCAGTGGTTGCGCTTGCGACTTGCGGTTCTACGAATGCCAGACTGCACGGTAGACCACTGGTTACGTCGCGCTCAGAGCGTGGCGAGGCGCTATGGCCGGCCTGCGCCCCGCCTGCGCGTGAGCAGTAGTGCGGTCAGCCCGTTTGTGGCGCCGGGCGGCGATATCTGCCTGCCTAATTGGGCTCTGGAACAGCTCGATGCACAGCAATGTGATGCGGTGCTGGCCCATGAAATTGCGCATTTGCAGCGCCGTGATTTGGCTTGGAATCTGGCCGCGCAGGCCGCGCGGCGCATAGGCTGGCTGCAACCGCTAAATCGACTCGCATTGCGGCGGCTTGATGATCTTGCCGAACTCGCCTGCGATGAACTCGCCTCAGAATCGCCAGATCGACGCCTGGCGTTGGCCGAGGCACTGCGAGTGTGCGCGATGGCGCAGCTGCTCGTCAGTGCGGCAGGTCGATCGGCCCGAATTCGACGGGCCGCCCTGCAGCTATGTATGGCCCGTGACGAGTCCTCGCTCGTACACAGAATACGGGTGCTACTGCAAGGGACCACTTCGACCGCGGCCAAAGGCAAAAAGTGGATGTGGTGGTTGCTGGTCGTACCGGTTGGCGTTCTGGTATTCCTGCCATTAATTCAATTTAACGGCGCGCTGCCGGCAGGTTTAGATTGGCGAAATGCGCTTCATTACCTGCGTAGTCCATCCACCGTTATTTCCTACACAAACCCCGGGTATCAGCTGAAGTTACGCATCGATGGTCACGTCATCGTGTCAGAAAATGCCGATGTACTGCTTATCGATCACGGTCGCGTCAGGATCCATGAATTGAAGGACGGTCATACCCGCGATGTCACGTGGGCCTCTGAAGATGGCGGAAGCGTTACACGTACGTATGCCGCTGACAGCCATACCCAGACTCCAGACGACGCAGCGGAACAATGGATCGCGGACCGTCAGCTGTTTCTAATGCAATCGCTCCTCGGGCCCGACCGCTGGGTTAAACGCTTGCTGGCCCGTGGTGGGCCGGAGGCAGTGGTGGCGTTCATCGCAACCACGCCGGACCGGGCGGCGATCGCGAAGCACGATTTGATCAGATCCTTTTGCAAGAGCGGCACACTCGATCAAAACACGCTGCAGCGCCTGCTTGAGATCAGTCGCGACATACCTTCGGACGATGACAGATCGGGCGCGCTCAAGGCGATCGCTGAAGAGCAAGAGCTGAGTGTCGAACGTCAAGTTCAATGGCTGCAACTTGCGGCGCAGCTGGACAATGCTGGCCTGCGGAGCGAAACGATGAAATCGCTTGCGCCCCGCCTGGCCGATGACCCGAAGGTGGCGGTCGCTTGGCAATTTGGCCTGGGCAGGCTCGAAGACGATCGAGATCGCAGCCAGCTAATGCAGGCGATTCTGGCGCGCACTGACCTTTCGGCAAGCCAGTTGCAATCGGTCCTGGAGGACAGCGAATCGTTGCGCGATGACCCTGAGCACCGCACGCTGCTCGAATTGGCTACGCGGAGCGCCGCGCTGCGCAGCCCGGCACTCATCGGAATTTATGCCGAATCGGCCCGCAAATTGCAAAATTCCGGCGACCGGCGCGTCGCGCTGCTCGCGCTCATTCACGCCACGGCACTCGATCGCGCGGGGGATCTGGCCGTTCTCCAAGCCCTGAATTCGCCCGGTGCATCGCACGACGTAGCTGAAGTGCTGGAGGCGCTGGCGGCCAACCTCGATCCGGCTAGTGAGGTGATTGCCGAGTACCGGCTTCGCGAGCGACAACTGGAGGCAACCGACCGAGGCCATGCGGAGGAGGCGTTGGATCATTTGAATGCGATCTGAAGATGCGCACAGGTAGCGCAGACCGCGTGATTAGTTACACTACTTGCATGAGCCTGTGGACGCGCCTTGGTTACACGCTGGTTGTCAGTGTGTATTTGAACGCAGCAGCTGGTGCGGCCGCGCCCGGCACAGATCTTCGGATACTAGATGCGCGAGCCCCGGCCAATGACGGCGGCAGCGCCTTGGTGTACCTGAGTGTGCACAACACGGGCGGGTTGAATGACCGGCTTGAGGGCGCCAGCACGGCAGCGGCCGCGCGGGTCGT
>DASWBL010000163.1:0-3696 GCA_036390615.1 Steroidobacteraceae bacterium
CACCAGTGCGTTGACGCGCTGGTAGATTTCCGTGCCTTCCTCGGCAGGTCCCGAGATGATCAGCGGCGTGCGTGCCTCATCGATCAGGATCGAATCGACCTCATCGACGATCGCGTAGGCCAGCGGCCGCTGCACCCGATCCATCAGTGCATAGGCGAGGTTATCGCGCAGGTAATCGAAGCCGAATTCGTTGTTGGTGCCGTAAGTGATGTCGCAGGCATAGGCCGCGCGCTTGTCGGCCTGCTCCTGCTGGCCGCGAATCACCCCGACGCTTAGGCCCAGGAAGCGGTACACCGGACCCATCCAGTCCGCGTCGCGCTGCGCGAGGTACTCGTTGACGGTCACGATGTGCACGCCCTCGCCGCCGAGCGCATTCAGGTAGGCCGGGAGCGTGGCGACCAGCGTCTTGCCCTCGCCGGTGCGCATCTCCGCAATCTTGCCTTCATGCAGCGCGATGCCGCCGACCAGCTGCATGTCGAAGTGGCGCATCTTCAACACCCGCACTGCGGCTTCGCGCACTACCGCGAAGGCCTCGGGCAGAATCTGCTCGGTGGTGGCGCCGGCCTTGAGCTGCGCGCGAAATTCCTCGGTCTTGGCGCGCAGCGCCTCATCGCTCAGGGACTTTACGGCTGCCTCAAAGCTTCCCGCCTCGCGGACTTGCCTGGAAAAGCCTTTCACCAGCCGTTCGTTCCGGCTCCCGAATAAACGGGTCAGCGCCTGCAACACAAAAAGGGTCCTTTAAAGAAAAGACTACAAAATCAATGGGTTATTTTTCAGCCCAGCGATCGGTGGGCGTATTGTACGGATAGACCCGCGGGCGCGGAAATTGTTCGGCCAGTCAGTGCGCGACGTAAGGAATCGGATTGACCTGATGGCCGTCCTTGATCACTTCGAAATGCACGTGCGGACCGGTGGAATGTCCCGTGGTGCCGAGCGCCGCGACCGTCTGACCGCGCTGCACTGTATCGCCAACGGCCACAAACACCTTCGAGTCATGGGCGTAGCGCGTCACCAGCCCGTTGCCGTGATTGATCTCCACCAGGTTGCCGTAGCCCTCGCGCGGCCCGGCCCAGGTGACGAGGCCTGCGGCCACCGCGAGGACGTCATCGCCCAGCTGGCCGGCGAAGTCCAGGCCCTTGTGGAATTCTTCCTCGCCGTCGAACGGATCGGCGCGCTCGCCAAAATACGAGGAAATGTAGCCCTCGCGCACCGGGCGGCCCGACGGCCTGATCTCATCTGACAGCTGCCGGCCGACCAGCACATCCTCAAGCGCCGAGAACTGCGCCGTGCGCTTATCGATGCTGGCATCAAAAGCGTCGACCTCGCCGCCCAGACCGCTGAGGTCCGCCGCACGTATGCCAGCGCCTGATTCCGGACCGCCCTGCGGCGGGTCGTTATCGAAATCGAATTCGCTGCTGTTGATATTGGCCATCTCGGTCAGCCGCTTGCCGAGCGCATTGAGGCGGATCAGATGAGCATTGAGCTGGCCGAGGCGCAGCGACAGCGCATCAATCCGATCCTGCAGCTGGCTCTTAAGCGTTGCGATCTCGCCGCTTTGCTGGCCGATCGTCGCGGCAGTGCCGCGTGCGCTCCAACTCGGGTGCAACTGACCCAGGCGCAGGCCGGCGGCAAACGCCCCGGCGAGGATGCCGATCGCCAACAGGCCGATCAGGCCAAAGGTGAGCGGATGGGAAAGATTGATATGGCGCGCAGTGCCCTTGCGGCGCGAAAACAGGATCAAATTCATGCCGGCAACTCCCGACAGATTGCTGTCAGACCGGTGCAGGCGGCAATCGTTCGGTGCCGCGCAACTACCAAGGGACGTCGAACCGAGCGCTTGGCGCCCTGTTGTTCTGCAAATGCAGTAGCCTTGCTCGCCGGTAACCCCGCTGTCATAGCGCACTCCGCGTCAGACCGGTGGCTTTGCGTCCCCGCCTTTCGGTGGGTTTGCCCTGGATCGGTGCAATCGACTATGCCCAAGAAGGCCTCCCAAGACAAGAACCGAAGTCGCCGTTTCGCCAAAAATATGCGGCCACGACCCGGAAATATGACGTCAGTCAATGACTTACTCGACCGCCAGCCCGCCCTTCGGCCCCTAGCCGCCGAGCGAGCCCGCCAGGCCGACTGGCTGCAGTGGCTGCGCCAGGTACTGGCCCCGGAACTCGCCGCCCACGTACGCCAAGCGGTCGCCAAGAACGATGAGCTGACACTTTATGTTGCGTCGGCGGCCTGGTCGAACCGCCTGCGCTATGCCGTCGGGGCCTTACATAATCTGCTGCAAGCGCGCGATCCGGCGCTGTCGAAAATCCGTGTGCGGGTGATGCCGCCCTAAGACCGGCGGCCGGCAAGGAATCAGGACGCCAGTGCGGCCGCCACACTGGGCTGGGCCTGCAGGTAGGAAATCGGGGCCTGGTCGGCGCGCTCAAAGCTGACCTCTTCCCACGCGTCGCGATCCGCAAGCAGCGCGCGCAACAGCCGATTGTTCAATCCATGTCCGGATTTGTGGCCGCTGAATTCGCCGATCAGGCTGTGACCGAGCAGATATAGGTCGCCGATCGCATCGAGGATCTTGTGCTTGACGAATTCGTCCTCGTAACGCAAACCGTCCTCGTTCATCACCCCGGCATCGTCCAGCACGATCGCATTATCGAGCGTCCCGCCTAGCGCGAGGTTGCGCGCGCGCATGCTTTCCAGGTCGCGCATGAACCCGAAGGTCCGCGCGCGGCTGATCTCCTTGAGAAAAGCCGTGGTGGAAAAATTCATGGTCGCGCTCTGGATCCGGCGCTTGAAGATCGGGTGGTCGAATTCAATCTCGAAATTGACCTTGAAACCTTCGTAGGGCTCAAACTGCGCCCACTTGTCGCCATCCTGCACGCGCACCGGCTTCTTGACGCGGATAAAGCGCTTGGGTACCGGCTGCTCTTCGATGCCGGCCGATTGCAGCAAGAATACGAACGGCCCCGCGCTGCCATCCATGATCGGCACTTCGGGCGCATTGAGATCGACCTGGGCGTTGTCGATGCCAAGGCCGGCAAACGCCGACAACAGGTGCTCCACCGTCGAGACCCGCGCCGCGCCACTGCCGATGGTCGTGCCGAGCATGGTCTCGCCGACATTTTCGGCGTGCGCCGGAATCAGTGCCGAGCCGGCAAGGTCGGTGCGGAAAAACACGATGCCGGTGTCGGCCGCCGCCGGCCGCACAGTCATCAGGACCTTGGTGCCGGTGTGCAGACCCACGCCGGTCGCGCGGATACTGTTTCGAAGCGTGCGTTGACCAACCATGTGTTTCAGTTACTGACTATCTGTACGGCGGCCTGCTGCCGGCCGCGGTTGCGGGGATGGATTACCGAGCGGTGCCGCTTGGGTGAGCTGCTGTCACCGGCAGGATAATACCGCCAATGCCCCAAATTGGGGCCGTACCGTACCACAGCCGAAACTGCCGGCGCCATCGATCCGCTGCCGTTGCCGCGCTTCAGTCGGCCTGGGCGCGAAGAAAAGCCGGGATATCCAGCATTTCCTCGGCAGTCTCCAGCTGCGGCGGTGGGCCGTTGGCCACGGCTCGGCGCAAGCGCGGCGGCGTGTCGAGCGGCGAATAATCGGGCCGCGAAGGATTCACCGTCGGTACGACGCGTACGCCGACCGCTTCCCGGCGCGCCGGGATGCGCGGCTGGTGCGGTGCAACGGCCGGAATCTTCT
>DASWBL010000164.1:0-5734 GCA_036390615.1 Steroidobacteraceae bacterium
GCGCCAGGCGGCGCGTCGCCGGCATGTGCGCCATCCGGCGGTAATTTAAGTCTGGAGATTCCCCATGCCGCACCCACTGCGGTTCACGCGCAGAATATTCACCGCGCGAGCTTAGCCGCCGGCGTCGAGTGCCACGGCGAGGGCGCCTTTAATTCCTGCCGCGGTCCCAAGTCCGGGGGCGCACACGTAATGGGCGTCCGCGATCTCGGCCAGTGCCACATAGTTTCCCAGCCAGTGGCGCATGCGCTCGCGAATGCCGGCCAGCAATCGCCCCTGTTGCATGACGCCGCCACCCATGAGAATGCGCTGCGGGGAATGGTTCAGCACCAACTGCGCGCACAGTTGGCCTAAGTAGTCGGCCTCGATGTCCCATATAGGATCAGCGGGCCGGGCCTCGTCGAGTGAATGGCCGAGGCGCGCGCGAATCGCCGGGCCGCAAGCCAGCCCTTCGAGGCAATCGCCGTGGAACGGGCAAATGCCGGCAAAGTTGGGATCGGCCGGATGGCGGCGCACGAGTATATGGCCGATTTCCGGATGCATCAGGCCGTGGACTGGGCGGCCGCGGTGCAGAACGCCGCCACCAATCCCCGTGCCGACGGTCACGTAAGCGAGGCTATCGAGCCCTCGGCCGGCGCCCCAGCGCCGCTCGGCCAGCGCGGCGGCGTTGACGTCGGTATCCAGGTACACCGGCCGACGCAGACCGCGGCTCAGAGTGCCCACCAAATCCGTCTGCGCCCAACCGGGCTTGGGCGTCGTTGTGATGTGCCCAAAAGTCGGCGATGCGGGCCTGAGGTCCAGGGGTCCAAAGGCGCCTATGCCGATGGCGCGCAGCGAACCGAACCGGGGTTCTACAGCCACAAAGTACTGAATGACCTGAGCAAGGGTAGACGCGGCCTCGCGCGTGTCGATGCGCGCCTCATCCAGGATCTGGCCGGCCTCATCGCCTATGGCGCAAATGAATTTTGTGCCGCCGGCTTCAATGGCGCCATAGCGTGGAATGATTTCGGACATCGGCCATCCTCAAGGGCGGCCCGCGCCCGGCGTCAATATAACATCCCGGTTGTCGGAAATTCCCGGCATGAAACCGCTGGTGTTGCGGGTCCGGGGCCCACCTCTGCTGAATCGGGCGGGGTAAACTCTGGTTCGCCGCCTTGCAGGCGGGAGGCGAGCCCATGAACGGCGCGGCGCGACAGAACCTTACTCTCATCCGCTGGCTGACGTTTCTGATGTTCATGATGTTTGCAATGACCACCGATTCGGTCGGCATCATCATTCCGCAGATCGTCAAGGAATTTGGGCTCAGCCTGACCGCGGCCGGATCGTTCCACTATGCAACGATGGCGGCGATTGCGCTCGCGGCAATCCTGCTTGGTTTTCTTGCCGACCGGCTCGGCCGCAAGCCGACCATCGTGCTTGGCCTGGTGATCTTCTCGGTCAACTCGTACCTGTTCATCATCGGTGATTCCTTTGCCTATTTCCTGTGCCTGTTGATCGTGTCAGGTGCAGCGATTGGCATTTTCAAGACCGGGGCGCTGGCGTTGATCGGCGATATTTCTTCGTCAACGACGCAGCACACCGCCACGATGAACATGGTGGAAGGATTCTTTGGCGTCGGCGCGATCATTGGACCGGCGATTGTCACGGCGCTCATCAATGGTCACGTGTCGTGGAAGTGGCTCTATACGATTGCCGGGACGCTTTGTGTGCTGCTGATCCTGATCGCGCTCTCCGTGCGCTACCCGCGCACCATGCATGCGGCTTCAGAACCGGTAAACTTGCGCCGCACCGTACGAATGATGGCCAATCCCTACGCCCTGTCCTTCGGTATCGGCGCGTTCCTGTATGTCGCGGTAGAAGCGGCGGTATACGTCTGGGGACCGACTTACCTGGCCGGCTATCGCGGGTCGCTGGCGCTGCTTGGGGCCTACGCCATCTCGGCCTTTTTTTTGCTGCGAGCTGCCGGCCGGTTCCTCGGCGCCTGGATGCTGGTGCGGCTCGACTGGTCGCTGGTGCTGCTGATCCTGAGCCTGGTCATATTTTTGTGTCTGGCTGGCAGCGTGCTGGGGGGTGTCGGTGCTGCCGTGGTGCTGTTGCCGCTGTCGGGACTATTCATGTCGGTCATCTATCCGACGCTCAACTCAAAAGGCATCAGCTGCTTCGAGAAGGCCGAGCACGGGTCGGTGGCGGGAGTGATCCTGTTTTTTACCTGCGCTGGCGCCGTGCTCGGGCCGCTGGCGATGGCTGCGCTCATTGATGCGCTCGGTGCGCCAAAATACGCTTTCCTGCTCGCCGCCGGATTCGCTGCGCTGTTATCGGCCGGCCTGTTGTACAACTGGCTGCGTCGTCCGACCCGGCAGCTGCTGGCAAAGCTCGATGCACAAGACTATGGCGTTGTGGCCGATCAGATCTGATGGGCGAAAGCGAAATCATCGCCGGTCGCGAGTCAGCATGAAATTTGACCGCCAGGAACTGGAGCGAATTTCGGCCGACACGCTAAAGTATTACAACTGTAACGCCGAACAATTTCGCGCCGGGACGCGCGACCACGACGTCAGCCAGAACATCACGGCGCTGCTGGATCACATTCAGGGGGCGCCGCCGTTTCGGATCCTCGATTTTGGCTGCGGTCCGGGCCGGGACCTGCAGCGGCTGACGGAGCTTAAGCACAGCGCGATCGGACTGGACGGCTCGGAAGCATTTGCGGCGATGGCCCGCGCCGCGACGGGGTGCGAAGTCTGGCAGCAGGATTTCCTCAAACTTGAGTTGCCGGATCAGTATTTTGACGGGATCTTTGCCAACGCTTCGCTGTTCCATGTGCCGGGCCAGGAGCTGCCACGGGTGCTAGGGCAGCTACACGCCGCACTGAAGCCAGGAGGCGTGCTGTTCAGTTCCAATCCGCGGGGCGCGAACGAGGAGGGCTGGAATGGCGGTCGCTTCGGCGCGTATCACGACTGGGAGGCATGGCGGCAGCGCCTGCTGGCGGCCGGATTTTCCGAACTCATGCATTACTACCGCCCGACCGGATTGCCGCTGGCGGAGCAGCCCTGGCTCGCCAGCGTGTGGCGCCGTCAGGCCGTGCTAGACAGCGGAGGCTAACCGGTTGCGCAAAGGTGCCCTGATTCATGCTTAGTATTGTTGAAGTCCCATACGCCTCGGCCTTCTACGAGCAGTTCAAGGCACTTCGCGACGACGTGCTCAGGCGCCCATTGGGCCTGAGGCTCAGTGAGGCTGACGTCGCTGGCGAAGCCGAGATGATTCATGTCGCTGCACTCGAGGGCGACGTGCTGTTAGGCGGCCTCATTCTCAAGCCGCTGGCTGCTGATCGATTCAAGTTGCGACAGATGGTCGTGACGCCCGCCGCGCAGCGGCGCGGTATCGGCCGGCAACTGGTCCAGACTGCCGAAGCGATTGCCCGGGCCCGCGGCATCCGCACAGTCGAACTTCATGCGCGCGCCCTTGCCTGCGACTTTTACGCCAAACTCGGCTACCGGATCGAAGGGCCGCTATTTCTGGAAGTGAATATCAGCCACTTCAAAATGGTCAGGACGCTGGCGGACTGATGCCCGCCGACGTTGGTGTGACAATACTTTAAGCACCAGAATTATCCGAGGTCAGTCATGAACGCAATATCGCTATCAAACGTCGTCATAGCCGGGTATGCCCGGACCGCCATCGGATCCTTTGGCGGTGCGCTCAAGGATGTTCCCAATGCACAGCTCGCGACCACCGCGGTGCGTGCCGCCCTGCAACGCAGCGGCGCGGACCCGGCAGCGGTCGGTCACGTCGTGATGGGAACAGTCATTCCGACTGAGCCGCGCGATGCGTATCTCGGGCGCATCGCGGCTCTGGATGCCGGTTGCCCGAAGGAAACGCCGGCCTTCAACGTCAACCGGCTGTGCGGTTCGGGCCTGCAGGCCATTATTTCGGCGGCGCAGGCGATCGCGCTCGGTGATTGCGAGATCGCCATCGGCGCCGGCTGTGAATCGATGAGCCGGGCGCCGTACAGTGCGCCGGCAATGCGTTTTGGAGCCCGCATGGGTGACGCCGCACTGGTGGATATGATGCTCGGCGCCCTGCAGGACCCGTGGCAGCAGATTCACATGGGAGTGACGGCAGAAAACGTCGCGGCCCGCTATCAGATCTCGCGCGCCATGCAGGATGCGCTGGCGCTGGAAAGCCAGCGCCGCGCCGCCGCAGCCATCGCTGCCGGCCGCTTCAAGGAACAGATCGTCGCAGTGGAAGTGGCGACCCGAAAAGGTCCGGCGCAGTTCGACACCGACGAACACGTGCGGGCTGACGCCAGCGCCGAGCAGCTTGCCAAGATGAAGCCAGTGTTCAAGAAGGACGGCTCGGTCACGGCCGGGAATGCCTCGGGACTTAACGATGCCGCCGCAGCGGTGGTGCTAGCCGATGCCAGGCGGGCGAATGCGCAGGGCCTCAAGCCGCTCGCGCGACTGGTCGCTTACGCGCATGCGGGGGTCGAGCCGGCCTATATGGGTATCGGACCGGTGCCGGCTACGCGCAAGGTGCTGGAACGCGCCGGGCTCAAGATCGCGGACCTGGATGTTATTGAGGCCAACGAAGCGTTCGCCGCGCAGGCCTGCGCCGTTAGCCAGGAACTCGGCCTCGATCCGGCCAAGGTCAATCCGAATGGTTCAGGTATATCGCTCGGACACCCGATTGGCGCGACCGGTGCCATTATCACAATCAAGGCTATTGCCGAGCTGCATCGCATCAACGGGCGCTATGCGCTCGTGACCATGTGCATCGGCGGCGGCCAGGGAATCGCGGCGATATTCGAGCGGATCTGAAAGGTGGCCGCGGCAACCCGCATAGCGCAGAAACCGTGGCGGTCAAAGTGGCCCGCCGGGCTGGTTGTTACGGATCAGTAGATTGTATACCATTCAGTAACTTAGCCTCGAAGCGGCCGGAAGCAAGCCAGTGAACTCAACAGCCAGTGCTCTCAAGGGCGATGCAATTGCGAGTCTGCCGCCGCTGCGTTTCGTCAGCGCGGCCTCACTGTTCGACGGGCACGATGCCGCCATCAACATGATGCGCCGGCTGCTACAAGCGGCGGGCGCCGAGGTCGTGCACCTCGGGCACAACCGCTCGGTCGCCGACATCGTGCGCGCCGCGATTGATGAGGACGCCGATGGGATCGCCGTCAGTTCCTATCAGGGTGGTCACAACGAATATTTCGCCTATATGGTTGACATGCTGCGCGAGCTCGACAGCGCACACATCCGCGTCATTGTCGGTGGCGGCGGTACGATCTCCCCGGAGGAAATAGGTGCGCTGGAGCGGCATGGGGTCGAGAAGATCTACACCCCGGAGGATGGCCGCCGCCTCGGCCTGAACGGCATGATTGGCGATGTGATGTTGCGAGTGCGGCAAAGCGTACGGCCAGAATACAGCTTCGGCCCGCTCAATCCGCGCGATCACCGCCAGGTCGCGCGCACGATCACGGCGCTGGAAGGCGGTGTCGCAGGCGAGCGGGCGGGCGGCGACGATGCCAGCCGCGATAAAATCCGCCGCGCGATCGCCAAGAACCGGCGCCGCGTCCCGGTCATCGGCATCACCGGCACTGGCGGTGCCGGCAAATCCTCGCTGACCGACGAATTATTGCAGCGTCTGGTGCGGCACTATCCGGAGCGACAGATCGCCGTCGTCGCGGTCGATCCGACCCGCCGCCGCTCCGGCGGCGCCTTGCTCGGGGACCGGATCCGGATGAACC
>DASWBL010000165.1:0-6971 GCA_036390615.1 Steroidobacteraceae bacterium
ATCACGCGCGGCATGGTGGCGAATCTGGCGCTGGATTTTGATTTGGCCGCTTCCAACGTCGTGTCGCCGGCTATGCCCAGCTCGACGACGGCAGCGGGCAGCGTCACGGTGACGGTCAATCCGGTGCTGACCGCCAGTCTGACGCCAGATACGACCAAGCAAATCAGGGTTCGCGGACCGTTGGTCAGCGTGACCAATACGGCGATGAACACTTCCTACACCGTCAGCGTGCGGCCGTTCTTTGATGACGATGGCGACCAGGGACAGGTCGTAGTCAATACTACTTCGACCACTAATTTTGCGATTAGCGGTACTCCCTACACCGGCAACGCCGGCCTGACCGCCCTGGCCGCACTACCCGCTGGCACACTGACTGCCGCTTACGGATCCTTTGATGTCTCGACCCAGACGTTCACCGCCAGCACGGTATACGCGGGCAGCAGCATTCCTGGTGCCGGGCAGGACAGCGTTGAGGGCACTGTCGTTGCGCGCAGCGGCAATGTCCTGACAGTCAGCCGTGGCATCGTGTTTCAGCCGGCGTCGCTCGGCCAGTTAGGTCTGTTCTTCAGCCACCAGCTTGCAGTGACCGTGTCGGCTTCTACTACAGTCACGGAAGACGGTCAGACCGGGTCATTTACGGCACAGGACATATCCGTCGGCCAGCACTTGCAGCTGTTCGGGGTCCTCGGCCAGGACAGTGCCGGTAACCGGACGCTCGATGCCACGAATGGCAGTGCCCGGCTGATGGTGACGCCGCTGTGGGGCAATTTCACCTCCACCGCCGGCGGCGTGGTAACAGTGGCGTTGAATACGCTCGATGGCCTGTGGCCGGCGTTCTATAACTTTGCAGGGACCGGCACTACTTCGGCGCAGGATGCGGTGGCCAGCGCCTACACGATCGGGGTTCCGGCCACGCTGCAGATACCCACGGGGTCGCCCGGGACACCGATCCGGTTTTTTGGTTTCGTGACGCCCTTTGGCGCGGCGCCTCCGGATTTCGGTGCGCTGGCGCTGGTCAGCTACGCCGACACGAATGCCGAGTTTTTGGGCTTCTGGCCGCGACCCGGGCTGACGGCGCCGTTCGTATCTCCGCTCAGCGCGACCAACGTCGTAATCAGTCAGAGCACGCTGCAGAGCGCTGCATTTGAGGTCGTGAAGATCGGTCCAGAGCGGTTTGATCCGTCGACCGTCAGCGCCGGGCTCAGCTTCGTGCCGAACGCGGCGGCAACGATGACGCAGTACGGTATCGCGCACTGGATGAGTTTCACTTTTGACTCTTACAGCACCTACGGCGATCTGATTGCGGCGCTGTCGACCGATCTGAACGGCACCACGGCATTAGTTGGTATTGCAGCCAAGGGCCCATACAACACGAGCACCGGGGTGCTGTCAGTCGACAAGCTGATCATCGCGCTCAACGACTGAGTGCCATTTTCCCCGCGGGGATACGCCTGGGCGGAGCATTGGATGCTCCGCCCATTTTTTTTGGATGAGGATTGTGCCGGCAATCAGGGGACCGCGGCCCGGGCGATGGTGGCAGCGCCTGGCCGAGTCGTTGCGGTCAGCAGCGGGTTGTCAGTTTAGGCACACGATCAGCCGCGCATGGTAATTGCGCCAGCCGATCGGAATGACAATAGGTCGCGTGTTACTTGGATAGGGGATCGGCTCTTCGCGCCCGGTGATCACCTGGGGCACCGAAATGCTGAATTGGTGACCAAAGTCGCGCCGCGCGTTGCCCGACAGCGTATTGGCAACTTCGCCAACCAGATCGCACAGGTTTTCGTGGCCCATATCGGTTTCCTGCATGCGCATCAGCATGACGCTCAGCATGCTCTTGGGTGCCGTGAACAGCACCAGGCCGGCGCGCCTGCCGGTCACGGTGATGATGCCGGTGTAGTCCGACATCTCCGGAACCTTGGTCAGGGACAGGAACGGCGTGCCGCATTCGGCCGCCTGCTGGACGGTGGTGGCAAAATAATTCAGCACCCCGTCTATGAATACGCTGACTTCGGCTTCGTGGGCCACGGCGGCGACCTAGGATTCCGCCCGGCGAATCAACTTGCCGAGGGCATCGTTGAGTTGCCGGTCCGTGAATGGTTTGCACAGAAATCCACTGGCGCCGTTTTCGATGGCCTCCATGGCGGTCACTTTGTCCGCCAGCGCCGATATCACCAGAATCAGAATGTTCGGATCCCGCGCCACTAGTTTGCGGACGCACTCGACCCCGTCCATTTCCGGCATGGTCAGGTCCATGGTCACGATGGTCGGATGCAGCCGCTCGTGCATGGCCAGCGCTTCGACGCCGTTGCGCGCAGCACCGACGAATTCCAGTTCGCCGAGCTCATTGGCCCGCTCGATCCGGCGCCGGATGATATTCGAATCATCAACCACCATCAGCCGATGCGGGCCCAGAAAGCCCAGATTTGGCGCGATTTCAGGCAGCACTGGACTGCGCCGTCGCCGGTGACATAGGCAGAATTACCTTGAAGCGTGTATAGCGGCCAGTCGAGGTCGAAATGCCGACCTTGCCACCGCACTCGCGCACGGTTGTGCTGACCAGATCGAGACCGACGCCGCGTCCGGCATGTTCATCGGCGGCTTCCACGGTCGAAAACCCGGGCTGGAAGATAAGCCGCAGCACTGAAGCCCGGTCGAGCTGCGCGGCATGTTGCGGATCGACCATACCGATGCGCAGGGCGCGGTCAAGAATCTGCTCGTAGTCGAGGCCGCGGCCATCGTCTTCGATCAGCAGCTCGAAAGTATTGGCCGGCGAGCTTATGAAGGTAATGCGAATCGTGCCGGTAGGCGACTTGCCTGCGGCCGCCCGGTCCCCCGG
Source organism: Steroidobacteraceae bacterium (assembly GCA_036390615.1). GTDB lineage: Bacteria > Pseudomonadota > Gammaproteobacteria > Steroidobacterales > Steroidobacteraceae > FEN-1191. The sequence continues at coordinate 2,837 of DASWBL010000165.1, forward strand.
GGATTCCAGGCCATGGACCACTGCGTTGCGAATCATCTGCACACAAATGTTCTTGACCCGGGTCGCGTGCTCAACCGGCAGGGCGTCGAGGCCCATGGTCAATAACTGCACCGTGCGACCAGTAGCGGCAGCCACTTCGGCCGTCAACGAACGCAGCAGCGCTTCCAGGGCAGGACCTGGAGCTGGCGCAGCAGGCGGCGTCGACACGACCGATGGCGTCGCGGCGCGCGGACGCTGAGCCGCCAGGGGCATGGCAGTCGGAATCTTATCGCCGCCGCTGCTCGTTGAAGCCGTGACCCGATCGACGATGACTCCGAGGCTCGCGGTATGCGTCATCAGCTCGTCGAGCTTCACTACGACCGGCACAAAATCGTCGCCGCTTAGTTCCTTCTTCAGGCGCAGCTTACCCAGCACATCCTCGATGACATGGATACGTTGCGCGCAGGTACCAATTCCAAGCGCCGCCGCCTCACCCTTGACTGCGTGCAATTCACGGAACACCGAGTCGAGTTTTTGCCGCAGATCCGCCTGCTCCTTGCCAGGAACGGTCAGCATCGCATTGATCTTGCGGAACGTTGCGTCGGCCGAGGCCAGGAAGGATTGCATCTGCGCAGGATCGACCTGCAGCATCTGCAGCAGCGCTGTGGCCTGCGATTCGTTGTCGTTACGCAGCTGATCGAGTTCGCGCTGCAGCAGCACCTGTTCGGTAATGTCGGCCACGACCCCGAGCAGGAAGTCGACCCCGTCGCTCGCGCTACGCGCACGCCGGAAGGAAAACGACAGATAGCGCAATTCCCTGTTGCCTTGCGGCCGGCCGAAGGAGACTTCAATCTGGCTCAAGGGGTTAACCGATTCGATCAGCTCCTCGTGCACCTTGTCCTTCCAGAGCAGACCGATAAATCGGGTCGCGGCTTGCAGCGTCTTCTGGTCGACCAGCGGGCGCAACAGGTCCTCGAAGGTGCCGCCGGCGGGGGACTGAACACGCAACAGGGCCGTCAGAGATTCGGAATGGGCGCTACCTATCAGGCCGTCGCGATCAATCAGGAACAGCCCTTCGCGGACGGTGTTCAGGATGTTGGACACCTGCCGCTGGGCTTCATTGGCCATCGATGACGACCGGTGCGCCCGCCAGGCGTAGTAGAGCACCAGAGCGAGCAGCACGGCCGCCAGCGCGGTACCACCGAGCAATAAGGACCGGAGGCTTCGTCCGTCGCGCAACACCACTTCGCGCAAAGCGGTTGAAAGGCTGGTCAGGCTATTGGTCATAGCCTGCGTACCGGCGGCCTGCGCGTTGAGCAGTTGATCGACCTGGCGCTTGAGCGCGCGGCCTGAGGTGGTGAGCTCGGAGCCGCTGATGGTGTCGGCGTACAGTTCGCCGCTGCGCGATTCCTCAAGTTCCGCCAGACGCCCGTCCAGTTCCTGCCACTGACGGCTGCAGATGCGTTGCGGGTTGGCGATCTGCGGATCGTGGTTCAGACTGGCCGCCGCCAGGTTTTCGGTTAGTTGCTGGTAAGCACGATTGGCGCTGACGCGGCTGTTGGCAACGGCGTGCAGCGAATCGCCGATATAAGTCTGCGTTTCCAGTCCGCGCTGAATCAGCGTCAGCTCCGAGTGCAAAAATTGCGGCTGCGCGCTCAGGTCCGAGGCACCTTGCAGGGCAGCCGACGCCGATCGCAGCTGTGAGGCGCGCTGGATGCCAAAGGCGAGCAATACGGTCAGTGCAACCGTAAAGGCGATCGACGCCAGTATCGGCAGCCATTGGGTCCGGGTTCCTAGCGTCAGTCGAGCCATGGGCAGCGCACTCCTGGCGGCATAATCTCAGGGAGACTTGAAAGTGACCCGCAGGCGGGCGCGCTGCGGTTGATTACTGGGCGCGAGCGGCTTGGCATCGTACCGGCCGCCTAATACGGCTGCGATTGCGGCGGCATCGAAGGTCTTGGCTGGCGTGGATTCGATCACCGTTGGCTTGGTCGCCTTGCCGTCGGTGCCGAGCGTGAATTCGATAATCACGAAGCCGCTGATTTTCTTCGACAGCGCCCACGACGGATAATCGACGTTCAATGGGCCGAGCAGCCGGGCGTTCAGGAACGCCGGCGCGCTCGGGGTCGCCGCTGCCGCTGCCGCGGCGGCCTCGCTGGCGGCGGCCGCGTTGGCCGCCGCTACGGCCTGCGCACGCTGGTCGATCGCCTGTTGGACCTGGCGGCGCGCATCGGCAAGCTCCGGTGTGTTGCCGAGATCCGCTGCCACAGTCAGCCAATGCTGCGCGACATCGAACTGCTGCGACTTGGCACCGTCCGCCGCCCGGCTCAGCAATGCCAGCTGCAATTCCTTCTGCACGGCCAGTGTCAGCGGGCTGCTCTTGTTCATCTGCTTCATGGCTGCGAAGCGGGTACGGGCATTGTCCGCGGCCGGGTCGAGCAGCGTGCCGGCGCTGATGGCGGCACGTACCTGAGTGGCCTGTTCACCAAGCGCGGCGTCGGCGCGATGCGCGTCGATCGCGGTCCGCAACTGCTGGATGGCGTTTCGGTCGCCGTTGCTCGCGCTCAGCTGACTGATTATCTGTTCGGCCTCCGCGACGTTGCCAGCCGCCAGCGCGGAGTTGGCTTGCGCGACCAGCAATTTCGGCCGGGTGGCGCTGATCTCGCTCTCCATTGCGTGCACGCCGTCGGGCTCAACATTGGCAGCTTTGAACAGCGCCACCAGTTTCACCGCTTCATCCATTTTGCCTGCGGTCAGGTCTGCCTGGACGCGGCTACGAACCGCCGAAAGCAGGCGCCGCACGCCGTCGCGTGCTTCATCATTCTGCGGATCGACGGCCAGGGCACCGGAATACAGCTCCAATGCGCTTTCGCCATGGCCGTCGGAATCAGGCCGTGGCAGCAGGTTTTTCTGATCGCGAAAGGCAATGCGCGCTGCTGACAACAGCTCGAGCAGGCTGCGGGTCCTGACCGGGGCGGGCGCAGCGGCAATCTCGGCAGCCGGGGCTGGCGCGGCGCCCGGCGCCGCTGGTGCGGGTGCTGGATGCCGGTGAGTGGCATACCAGGCCAGGGCGGCCGCGGCGGCAAGGAACAAGGCACTGGCGACCGGCAGTACGCGGCGCATGCCGGCTCCGCCAAAGCTGCCCAATGCCGGTTGGCTGGTGGCTGCCGTTGCGGCGGCGTGCCGGCGCTGCTCAGCCTTGTCCAGAGCGTCAGTGAATTTCGCCGATCCCAAAGCCGACCGCGGTACGACGGCGCAGAGTGCGCCGCGCATCAAGGACGCGGCCCAATGGCTCTCCTCATCGTCGTCGGTAATCAGAATGATGGGCGCGGCGGTGTCCTGGGTTTCCAGCGCCGCGAGCAGTGTGCGTGCATCGGGCCGCCTGCTCGCGTCGAGCAGTACGATATACGGCCGGCCGGCCGCAGCTGCCACTTCATTCGGCTGTTCAATGGGGCGCGTCCGGAAACGATCGCCAAGCACGGGCCCGAGCTCCAGTAGCAAGCCATCGTCAATGGACAGCACAAAGAGCTCGGTGCGGCGCGTGCGCGCTACCGGCGAAGTCGCTGCAGGAGCTTGCAGGCTGGGGCTAATATTCAATGTGGCTCCGTAGCTCTTAGCAGCAAAGGGGCAACCTTAATTACTCGGTGTGCCCGGTACGGCGGCACTGCCCCAATTTGTGGCTAAGCGGCTCCGGGGGCCGCGCAATTGGTCACAATTTCATGCAACAAAATGCGGACTGGTGTGCAAAAAAGGCGACAGTGTGTCCTAGGTCACGGTCCGCCGCCGACCGGGTGCCGGGCGGCACGTTTCGAGCCCTCGGGCAGCTCACTCAGCGCAGCAATTTAAGCTGCCCGGCCAGTGCTGCGACGTGCTCTTCCGTGTGCGCGGTGCTGAGGAATCCGACTTCGAAGGCGCTCGGTGCCAGGTAGATACCCCGCTCCAGCAGCGGGTGAAAAATGCTGGTGAATTGGCTGCCCGCATCCTTGGGCACCGCAGCCGGGGTGCGGATCGGCCCAGCGGCTGGTGGCTCGGCCGACAGGCACAACCAAAACAGTGATCCAGCGCGCTGCAACCTGAGGCCGGGTACCGCGGCCAGGGCGCGCTCGAGCGTGGCTCCGAGTTTTTCCAGGCGCGCATAGATGGCACCGTCGGCCAG
>DASWBL010000166.1:0-6305 GCA_036390615.1 Steroidobacteraceae bacterium
AAGACTTTCTGTCTTTATGACGGACCGAGTGAGGCGGCGATCCGCAGAGCTGCCGAACTCAACAAGTTGCCGGTCGACAGCATCACCGAGATACCGGTGACGCTGACTTCGAAGTAAGGCGTTTCGCAGCGGTCACTGCCGACGGCTACGACTTACCCGGCGGTGACCGCGATTCCCTGGCGCCAAAGTTGCGGCCAAGGCCGTCGTCGTAGATGCTCCTGGCCGAGCGACGCTCAGGCGCGAAAGCCGATCGCGGCGTGCGAGCCGTCGCAGAAGGGCTTGTTCTTCGACGCTCCGCAACGGCAGAGCGTCACGCGGTTCCTGACCTCATAGGCATGGCCATCCGCGCTCACCACGGGGATGCCGCCGCGCAGCCAGAGCGGCCCGCTCACGCCCTCGGGCGGATCCTCGATGAGACCGATCGAGACCGGCAGTGCGGGCTCGACCGGCTTGCCGCTCTCGCGATCCCAGGCGACCAGACGGCCGGAGGGACAGTTGTTCACCTGGCGGACGAATGCCTTGCGGATCTTTGCATCGTCGGTGTCGGCGACCTGATTCCATACCTTGCCGTGCGGATCGCAAAAGCGCGCGAATGCGCAAAGCGCCTCGGCGTCGGTGAGCGCCATCGCCGGGCCCTCCATGACCTGCGCCTGCTTCTCGTACGTTTCGCGGCTTGCGGTCTCGGTGCCGTCGAAACCGATCTTCTTGTGCGTGCCGTCGCAGAAGGGCTTGTTCGCGGAGTGGCCGCAGCGGCAAAGCGCGTAGTTCTCCTTGACCGCGAGCGCCTCACCCTCCTGCCACTCCTCGGAGCCTCCCTCGCGATCGGCGACGATGGTCTGCTTCGCGAGCGGCACCCCTCCTGACACCAGGTAGGGACCGTTTTTCGACACCACCACCTGCGCCTCACCCTTGGGCTTTGACATCGATGCTCTCCCTGCGATCACTTAGCGGGCCCCGAGTTTACAGCCTTGGCGTTGCGACGGAATTGGGGCCTGCCAGCGACCGTCCGGTGAGCCATTCGAGGAGCGCGATCTAATCCGCCTGTTCGGCGAGCGCTACCGCCGCTATCGCGAGGACGTGGGCATGATTATTCCGCGTCTGGGCCGTCGCGCGCGCTGAGCCGTCGCTGAAACCTGGGCCTGTTATCGCGCAAGGCGCGCAGCGAAGCGCGGGCCCGATCGCAGGAAATGAGGCTTAAGCTGCTAAGATCCGCGCTCGTCTATCAGGCGTAGTGATGCCAGCAGCGACACGCAGCCAAAACCCGTTTTCCGGAGCCCGCCTCGAGCGGCGCTCCGAGACCCGGCTGCAGCCCGATTGGCACGAGCGGGCGCTGGCCGATCCGCAGACAAGGTTTGTCATCGATCGCGGCACCGAGCACCTGGTGCGCGGCGGGCCGACCATGAGCATTGCCTTTCTGGACGCGAGCCACCCGCTGGTGCGTGCCACCGACCCGGCGCAGTTCATCCTCCTGGGTTGGCTGCGGGATACGCGCTGCGTACTGGTTGACGTCGCGCCCGACACCCCGCCGCCGCTGCCTGGCTGCGAATTCCGGGAGCTGCGCCCGCTGCTCAGCGAGCTGCCCGTCGAGGAGGCAGCGGTGCTGACCTGCGCGCGTGCGTTGCTGGTCTGGCGCAGTCGGCACCGGCATTGCGGCGTGTGCGGCGCGCCGACTGAAGCGCGCAACGCCGGCCATACCCGTCACTGCACTTCCAGCGTATGCGGCGCGGAATACTTTCCGCGCATCGACCCGGCCATCATCGTCCTGGTCACCGATCATGATCAGGTACTGCTCGGCCGGCAGGCGCCGTGGCCGACAGACCGTTATTCGGCACTGGCCGGATTTGTTGAACCCGGCGAGAGCCTCGAGGACGCGGTCGAGCGCGAGGTGTTCGAGGAAGTCGGCATCCGGATTCACAGCTGCCGCTACTTCGCCTCGCAACCCTGGCCGTTCCCGGCCTCGCTGATGGTGGGGTTTCATGCCAAGGCACAGTTCGGACCGGTGCGGCTGGACGGTGAACTAGAGGATGCCAAGTGGTTTCGCGCCGAGTCGATCGCCGCCTCTCCGCCCGGCCTGCTGCCGGCTGGCCACACGATCGCCCGCCAGCTGATGGACGCCTGGTTTGAAAAGGTGACGGGTCGGCCCCTGCCGGCGGGCGGCTGATGCGGGAACCGATCACGGCCGCCGGGGCTCAGAATATTTAATGCCTATCTGGTCCCCTTACCGGCGCCCAGCGCTCGCTTCCTGGGCGCTCGGTATCTCGCTGCTCGCCGCCGCGACAGTTGCGCAGGCCAGCATCCGCATCGAGATTGAAGGAGTCGAGGGAAGCCTCAGGCGCAATGTCGTCACGCTTCTGAGCCTCGAGCGATACAAGGACAACGAACGAGTCGAACCCGAGGCCGTAGAGCGGCTGTATCGGCGGGCTGACGATGAGGTCCGTTCGGCACTGCGGCCGTTCGGCTACTACGAACCAACGGTCACGACCGCGCCCTTGACCCAGGATCGCCAGCACAACTGGATTGTGCATATCGCGATTGACCCGGGACAGCCGGTACTGATCACCGTGGTCAGCATCATCGTGCGCGGCGACGGCGCGACGGATCCGTCATTCACGAAGCTCGCGCCGCCAGCCAACCTCAAGCCCGGCCACCGCCTCGAGCACGCCGACTATGAGCAGGCCAAGGATGATCTGCAGCGCGTGGCCCTGACCTTTGGCTATCTGGATGCCCGCCTGCAGCGCAACGAGCTGCTGGTCGACCCGACGCAGCACAGTGCCGAAATTCATCTGGAGATCGATACCGGCGCGCGCTATCGCTTCGGGGCAACCACCATCGACCAGAATGTGATTCGCGAGTCGCAGTTTCGCCGCTTCCTGCGTTACCAGGAGGGCGAATTCTTCGACGTCGGCAAGCAGTTGCGCACGCAGTTTGCTCTCGATGACAGCCAGTATTTCTCCACGGTCGATGTCGAGCGCGGCGACCCGGACACCGAGCATCACACCGTGCCGATGCATATCACGGCCAAACGCTCGACCAACAGCTTTTCGTTCGGGCCCGGCTACGGCACGGACACCGGCGCGCGCATTACTGCCGGCTTTACCAATCCGGTCATCAACGACCGCGGGCACCGGCTGCGGATCCTGGTGCAGGCTTCGCAGATCGAGCAGCTGGCCGACGCCAGTTACGACATACCGATCGGCGATCCGGCGCGCGACCGCTTTTCGATCGTCGGCCTCGCCCAGTACGAGCAGCTCACTAACAGCGTCACGGCCAGCGCGCTCTCGCTCGGGCCGAGCTTTACCGAAGTACGCGGGGTCTGGCAGACCGGTATTGCGGTCAATGGCGTGCACGCGGTCACGACTGACGAACTGAGCGGCCGTCAGGGCGACTACCTGGTGGTGCCACAGCTGAGCTTCGCCACGGTGCCGGAAGGCTACCTGGGTGAGGCGTTGTTCACCCGCGTGCTGAACGTATCGATCGAGGGCTCCGACGCCGGGCTCGGCGCCAACACCAATTTTCTGCGCGCCGACGTACAGTCAGAGCGGGTGCTGAATATCAGTCCCATCTGGCATCTGCTGTTGCGCGGTGAAGTCGGCGCCATGGTGGTCGGCAACTTTCCCGAGCTGCCGGGCTTTTACCGCTTTTTTGCCGGCGGCGACCGCAGCGTGCGCGGCTTTGAATTCGATTCATTGTCGCCGACACGGTATAACTCGCTCGGACAGCCGGTGCAGATTGGCGCCCCGAACCTGATCACGGGCACCTTCGAGGTCGAACGCGATCTGCCGCGCAGTTTTGGTATCGCCACTTTCTTTGACTTCGGCAACGCCATTGATCACTTCAACAATCCGCTGGCGGCATCAGTCGGCATCGGCGGCCGCTGGCGGCTGCCGGTCGTGACCGTGGGCCTGGATATCGCGCAGGCAGTGCGCGCACCGGGCCAGGCTTCGCTCCCCGGCCCGCGACTCAGCCTCAACATTTCGCCGAAGCTCTGAATCATGCTGCGCCGCCTGATGCATACGTCGTGGATCTGCCTGGTGCTGCTGCTCGGGCTGGCCGTCGGCGCCACCTATTACTTTTGGTGGACCGAGAGCGGTCTGCGCACTGTCGCGTCGCTCCTCAACCGGCGGCTAGGGCCGGTCACGCTACACATCGAAGGGGTGGCCGGGACGCTGGCCGGCGGTGCGCGCGTCGCGCACCTGACGATTGATCATCAACGGGTACATCTGCAGATCGACGAGGCGAGCGGCCGGCTGTCGCTGCTGCCATTGGTCTGGCAGAGCATCCAGACCAGGGACGTGAAGGTCGGCTCGCTGCTGATCGACGTGCACCCTCCGCCGAAACAGCCCGGCCACTGGGACGAGCGATTCTTGCCGGCGTGGCTCACCATCGGCACCGAAGGCGTGACCGTGCTGCACGGAGAGCTGATCGTGCCGAGCGGCCAGCGTTTCGAGGCCACTGACATTCACGCCATCGGTGGCGTGCATACGAGCGATGTCACCATCTATTCCGGCCAGATGAATTATCAGCACGTGCTGGTCTCGGCGAGCGGCACCTTGTGGCCCACCGACAACTTCCGCATGCACGCTGACGTGCGCCTGACCACGCCCGCCGCCAACCCGCGCAGCCTGACGGCGAGCGCCGCGCTGGACGGCAACATGGATCGGCTCGGCCTGACCGTAAACCTGCTGACTCCGCTGGTCGTTCAGTTTCACGGCGATCTCCTGAATTTGACGCACAACTGGCAATGGCAGGGCCGTGCGCTGGTGCGGCGCTTTGATCCGAGCATCATCGGCGCCGGCACGGCACTCGGGCTGGTCAGCGGTACGCTGCAGCTCGATGGCAACGCGGCCGGGTTTCACGCTCAGGGGCCGCTGACACCTGCGGGACTGCGTGCCGGTCCTTTCGATGTGGACTTCAGCGGCGATTTTCTCGGTCCGACGCTGTTTGGCCGGCGTATCGAGATCGCGCACCGCAGCTCCGGGCTGACCGCAACCGGCAGCGGGCAGATATTGATCGGCGCGCAGCCGGTGCTCGAGGTCGCCGGCAGCTGGCGCAATTTCCGCTGGCCGCTGACCGACGCGAACGCCTTCGTCCGAAGCAGCGACGGGCAGCTCGCGATCAGCGGATCCACTACCCTCGCGCTTACGGCCAGCGGCGCGCTGCAGGTCGGCGCGACGGCGCCAATGCAGGTGGCCGGGCGCGGAAAGTTCGTTCCCGGCGGCCTGCAGCTGGAGCAAGTCACGGCCGAAGCCTTTGGCGGGCACAGCACGCTCAGCGGCAAGCTCATGTGGAATCCGCAATTTGACTGGCAGGCCGCTGGCAACGTCACCGGCATGAATCTGGCCGCGCTGCGCCCTGGCGTCAGTGGCCACTTGAATTTCCAGCTGCAGGCCGACGGACACGGCTTCGATCGCGATCGCAGCGTGCACGTCGCGGTCAGCGCGCTGAGCGGCAAAGTGCGCGGCCAGCCTGCCAGCGGGAGCGCCCGGATGACACTTACGGGCAATGAGCTTGCGCTCGAGGCAGTGCAGTTGCAGCTTGGTGCCACGCAGCTTGCCGCCGATGGGCACATCGGCGAGCGGGTAGATTTGCGCTTCAAGATCGATGCCGCCGACTTAGGCCTGTTCCGGGATGGCGCGCGCGGCCGCGTTCAGGCAAGCGGTGTCATCGGCGGCACTGCCGCCGCTCCGCTCATCGACGGTACGGCCGTTGGCACCGACATTCTCTGGGGCCCATGGCGCGTGCAATCACTGAGCGCAGCCGGGCAATTCGATCCGCACGGTTCCGGCCGGGCGGATCTGCAGCTGCATCTCAAGGAGCTGCAAATCGGTGGGCAGGAGTTAAAGAGTGCCGATTTTTCGAGCCAGGGCACGGCCAGTGCCCATCAGCTCAAGCTGGCGATGAAGACGCTCCAGGGCGAGCTCAGTGCCGCAGGTTCGGGTGCCTTTGCCGACGGCCAGTGGGACGTGCAGCTTGAGCGGTTGCAGGTCGAGGATGGACGCAATCTGCAACTTGCACTCGATGCCCCGGCACCGCTGAGTGTCACCACCACGCTGGATCGGTTCAGCATCGGGCAATTGTGCCTGCATGATGGCCCGGCACACTTGTGCGGCACCGCGCAGGGCAACCGCGGACAACGTTCGCTCAACGTGCAAGCCGACAATCTACCGATGGCCGGACTGACCAACGGCCTCATCCCAAATACCCGTTTCGACGGCGTGGTGTCGATCGCGGTCCAGGCCAGCGCCGCCGCTTCAGCCGACTGGCTGGGCACGATGCGCGCCACTCTGACATCGGCCGCAGTCCAC
>DASWBL010000167.1:0-6425 GCA_036390615.1 Steroidobacteraceae bacterium
CGCCACGCGCCGAATTTCAAGGCCGCCGTGCTCGGCCGGCAGATCATGAGCCCGCTCGATCTGGAGCGGACCTTCGGCCTGGTCGGCGGCGATATCTTCCACGGGCAACTGAGCCTGGATCAGATGTTCTCGGCGCGGCCGGTGCTCGGACACGGCAATTACCGCGGTCCGCTGCACGGCCTGTACATGTGCGGTGCTGGCACGCATCCCGGCGGCGGCGTGACCGGCGCGCCGGGTCACAACGCCGCGCACGAAGTGCTGAGTGATTTCAGGCGCCGGCGCCTGAAGAGGATGCCGGCTGCCCGGGCCTGAAGCGCCCGGGCAGTCGTTAGGCGCTACTCAACCACTATTGTCCCGACCATGTATTTATGAATGGAGCAGATGAAGTGGTAAGTGCCGGGATGGTCGAACTTAAAACTATACGCCTCGCCTGTATCTAGCGCGCCGGAGCGAAACAGCGCGGTGTCGCTGGTTACGGTGTGCGGTTCATCGTCCTTGTTGGTCCAGGTCACGGTCGTGCCGGCCTTGATAGTCGCGGTCAACGGCGCAAACATGAAATCCTTGATCACAATCTGCGCGTGGTCGGTCCCTTCGGCTGCTGCCGACGTGCCGGTTGCGGCCAGGAACAACATCGTCGCACTGAGTATTGCCAACAGGGCCCGGTAGTTTTTGCTATTCATCGATTTTCTCAGCCGAGCGTCGTATCGCTGAGCTGCAGCGACTTCTGGTGCTTGACCACTGAAACACTGGTGACGCCGAGCATTTTTGGCAGCTGGTCGGCAGCTACCTTCAACGGCCCAGGTCCCGCTGCTTCGCCTGGCGCCGGTTGCGGATAGGCGGTCGAGCGCGCCGTGTGGAACGTCATGTTGCCCTCTACTTTCTGCACGATCTGATGGATATGCCCGTTAAGCACCGTCACCGAGCCAAAGCGCCGCAGCGACTGCATCAGTGGCTCCGCATCGCCGGTGCCCCAGCCCCACGGCTCGTAAATGGACCATAGCGGCATGTGGGCAAAGACCACCACTGGCGTGCTGGAGGAGCGCCCATTGAGGTCGTCCGCCACCCACGCCAGCTGCTTTTCGCCGAGCGTGGCAAGGCCGCCGGGCTTGAATTGCAGCACGTTGATCAGGGAGATGAAATGCACGCCGTCGTGATCAAAGCTGTAATAGCCCCGGTTGCCGTGGATCCCGCCGAAACGGCTGAAATACTCGGTCTGCGCCGGATCGGAAGTGTCGTGCTCGCCGGGCGTCGTGTGTAACTCAGTGGTGCGCAGGCGCGAGAGCAGCTGCTGCGCCAGGTCGAATTCTGCCGGCTTGGACAGGTGAGTGATGTCGCCGGTATGGATAATGAGCGCGGGTTGCTCGGCCATGCCGTTCACGAAATCAATGGTCTGCGCCAGGGTCCCGTTGACGTCCGGATTGGCGTCCTTGTTAAAGCCGATGTGGGTGTCGCTGATCTGTACAAACAGCGGTTTGCCCGCCCGGGCGGCATACTCCTTATCCGTAGCGGCTAGCGCCAGATCGATCGGCGTGAAAACGCCACCGGCCAGCGCAAACAGGGTTCCGGTTCCGCCATAGGCCAGGCATTTGAGGGCGTTGCGGCGCGAGTAGCCTGCGGGTTCATCAGACATGTCGGTCTCCTTGGACTAGGAATCACGACAGAGGACTGCAGAGGTGCCCGACTTATTCCATGCCTTTAGCCGCCGGCCGCGGGCGGCCGGTCGCGGGCGCTCAGCTCCTGCAGCAACCGCACCAGGCCTTGCAGTTCGTCCCAGCCAGTATCGGATACGGCGCAGTAATCCAGATTCCCGGCCCGCCAGAAGGCCAGGTGGTAACCGTTGCGGGTGGTATCTCTCGGCACCAGCGGCCGGCCGCTCGCCCAGCTGAACACGTTGATAACGTGTGCGCCATGCTGGTAGACGAGCACCGCGGCACGCTGCCTGGCCAGCGGGTCGGCACGACCGCCGAGCAGTCGGTAACCCTGCGGCGCGAAATCAGCGACCACCGGGGATACATCAGCGCGGCCGGCAAACCAGGGCTTCACGGTGTGCTGATCGGTCGATACCACCGCGATCAGCTGCGACGGCAGGAGCGATCGCACATGATCGGCCACCAGCTCATCGAGCAGCGGGCTGCTGAGCGAAGGCGACAGCATGAAGATCGCTACCGCCGCGGCCGCAGCGGCAAACCCTACGCCGCCCGCGGCCCCGGCCCAGAATGGCCGCAGGCGCAAGCCCGACAGCCACCCGCCGCCGCGCCGCGATTTCTCGCCACCCATTTCCTCATCAAGCGCCCGCATGATCCGCGCGCGCAGCGCCGGCGGCGCGCGATGCACGGGCAGCTCCTCGCGGATCGCCTCTCGCGTCTGCTTGAGGTCCTGCAGCAGCGCCGCGCACTCCACACAGCCATCGATATGCTGCTTGACGCCGGCGGCCGCTGCCGGATCGAGCTCACCGTCAAAGTAGGCTTGCACCTTGAGCGCTTCAGCGCACGCCATGCGATTCCCCTGTGGTGCTTTCCGGCCAGCGTGCCTTCAGGGCAGCGCGGGCACGCGCCAGCCGGGACATCACGGTCCCGATCGGCACGCCGGTAGCGGCGGCAATTTCGCGATAATCCATATCCTCGATCTCCCGCAATACCAGGACCTCGCGATGCTCTGCGGGAAGCATCGCCATCAGGCGCTCGAGCGTGCGCGCATGGTCGCTGCGGATCGCGGCACTTTCCGGATCGGGAAGCGTCGCGACCATCGCGTGGCCGTCCCGGGCATCGTTTTCGTCGGGCAACGGCACGTGGGCCCGTCGTGACCGCTGCGCCATGGCCGTCGCATGGCAGTTTCTGACGATGGCCAGCAGCCAGGCTTTGACATCGGAGCCCCGCAGACCTTCAAAGCCGCGGTAGGCCCGCAGCATGGCCTCCTGCACGACGTCATCGGCATCGCCAGGCGCGCGCGACAACCAGCAGGCAAAGCGGTAGGCGGCGTCCAGGTGCGGCAGCACCAGTGCCTCGAATCGACGGCGCTTGTCATCCATGGACGTGACGGATTGCCTACCTCAAGGTGCCCGACTGGCCGTCATCCAGAAGTAAGACTCTGGCAACGGTCGATTTATTCCCTAAACCGGCTCGACCAGGCGCAAGGTGCGGTTTGAGCGGCTGATGCCGAGGGCGCCGCTGCGCACGACCTCGATCAGTTCGCCATGATTGGCGAGCTCGCGCATGAAGCCGTTGATGTCGGCCTCGCTGCCGAGCAACTCGACGATGAAGGAATCCGTGGCCGGGTCGAGCACCCGTCCGCCGGTGCGCACCACGTAGCCGCGCACCCCATCGCGCCGGCCGGGCTCGATCTTCAGCTTGAGCATGACGAGCTCACGCTCCAGGTGTTCGCCGCCGGTCATGTCCTCGACACTGACGACGTCGATGAGCTTCTTGAGCTGGTTGGCGATCTGCAGGATCACCGCGTCCGAGCCGGTGGTCACCAGCGTCAGGCGCGAGACCGTCGGATCGTTGGTCGGGGCGACCGACAGCGATTCAATGTTGTAGCCGCGGCTCGAGAACATGCCGGCCACGCGTGCCAGCGCGCCGGCTTCGTTTTGCAGCAGTATGGCAATGATGTGTCGCATGGCGGCCAACCAGCCTTAGCAAGGACCGCCCGCTGGCGGCTTAAGGCCCGAGAATAGCCCAAGTTTGCCGCTATCGCCCGACCTGTTAGGCTGCGGATAAGACCATGAATTGCCGACCCTTGTGCCATGACTGACGCTGTCGCCACTGCCGCTGCCACCACTGCCCATCCGCTGGCAGGCAAGAGCCTGTCGGGCGCACAGATGATCGTGCAGGTGCTCGCCGACGAAGGGGTCACCGCGATTTTTGGCTACAGCGGCGGCGCGATCCTGCCGACTTATGACGCGGTGTTTGTCTATAACGAGGCGCAAAAGCAGGCCGGCGGGCGGCAGATCCCGCTGATTGTCCCGGCCAACGAGCAGGGCGCGGGCTTCATGGCGGCCGGCTACGCCCGATCGAGCGGCCGTGTCGGCGTGTGCATCGTGACCTCCGGCCCCGGTGCGACCAACATGGTCACGCCAGTGCGCGACAGCCTGGCCGATTCGGTGCCGCTGGTGGTGATCTGCGGGCAGGTGCCGACCGCGGCGATCGGCACCGATGCGTTTCAGGAAGCGCCGATCAGCGCCGTCATGGGCTCGGTCGCCAAGCATGTGTTTCTGGTGACGGACGCGGCCCGGCTCGAAGCCACCGTGCGCACCGCCTTTGAGATCGCGCGCAGCGGCCGGCCTGGCCCCGTGGTCATCGACATCCCCAAGGACGTGCAGAACTGGGTCGGGATATTTCGCGGCGCGGGCCAGCTGGCGATCCCCGGCTACCGCCAGCGCACCACGGCGCTGAACGCGAGCAACCTGAGTGCCGAGTCGATCGCTGGTTTTTTCAGCCTGCTGGGCGACTCGCGCCGGCCGCTGATCTATGCCGGCGGCGGCGTCATCAACGGGAATGCGGCCGGCGAGCTGCGCGAGCTGGCGCACACCCTTGGCATTCCGGTGGTCACGACGCTGATGGGAATCGGCGCGCTCGATACCACGGACCCGCTATGCATGCACATGCTCGGCATGCACGGCACCGCCTACGCCAACTATGCAGTCGAGGATTGCGATTTCCTGATCGCCGTCGGCGCCCGGTTTGATGACCGGGTGGCCGCCGATCCGCGCAAGTTCGCGCGGCATGCGCGCCGGATTGCGCATCTGGATGTCGACCGGGCCGAGATCAACAAGGTCAAGGCAGTGCAGTGGAGCCATGTAGGCCAGCTGCCCGCGGCGCTCAGTGACCTGCTCGGCCACGCGCGGCGCTCGGGTTTTGCGCGCGACTTTGCCGAATGGCGTTCGCATCTTGCTGAGCTGCGACAGCGCTACGCGATGAACTACGACCGCGCCAGCGCAATGGTGCAGCCGCACCACGTGATCGAACAGATCAACCGCCACACCCGCGGTGAGGCCATCATTACCACTGGCGTCGGCCAGCACCAGATGTGGGCGGCGCAGATGTTTGATTTTTGCGCACCGCGCCGCTGGCTCACGTCGGGCAGCATGGGCACGATGGGCTTCGGGTTGCCGGCCGCCATCGGCGCGCAGATCGCCAATCCCGGCCGGCTGGTCATCGACATCGATGGCGATGCCAGCATCCGCATGAACATCGGCGAGCTGGAAACCGTTACCACCTACGACCTGCCGATCAAGATCGTGGTGCTGAATAACTTTGGCGACGGCATGGTCAAGCAGTGGCAGAAGCTATTCTTCAAGGGCCGGCTCTCCGGCAGCGACAAGTCACTGCACAAGAAGGACTTCATCCGCGCCGCCCAGGCGGACGGCTTTGGGTTCGCGCGCCGGCTGGAGCGGCCGCAGGACGTGGCGGGCACGGTCGCCGAGCTGCTGGCGTTCAGCGGCCCGGCGTTCCTCGAAGTGATCATCGACCCGGATGCCGGCGTCTATCCGATGGTCGGCCCGGGACTCGGCTACGATGCGATGATCACCGGCGACTTTATTCCGGCCCGCGACCCGGCCGATGACCGCGAGGTCGATCCTTCCGGGATGTTCTAGAAGGTCGCCTGCGTCGAGATGAGCAGCTGCAGCGCGCTCAAGTTGCGCCCGTCAAGCGGCGCGGCCAGATCAACGTGGATGACGTCGCCAAGGCTCGAGCGGTTATTGCCGAGTCGCAGGCCGATGCCGGCGTCCTTGAGCCAGCCCAAGTCCGGCACGCCGATAGGATTGCCGCCCCAGACGCGTCCGCCGTCAAAGAACACTGCGCCGCCAATATCGAACAGGCGCCATAACGACCAGGGTGTGTAAAGGCGCTCTTCGATCTTGAACTGCGCATCGCCGGTGCCCAGCTGGTAGCGCAGCGGATAGCCGCGCAGACCATTGTCGCCGCCGAGGTCAACGTAATGATCCAGATCGAGCGCCTCGCCACCGGCAGCGGCGATGCGTATGTTCAGCAGCGTGTGTGCGGACGTCCGCCAGTACCAGGTGATGCTCGAGGTGCTGCGCAGATCGGCCAAAGCGCCGGCTTGCAATCGCCCGTCGATCGTGGCCGCGACAAAAAGGTTTTGTGCCGGCGTCAGATGCCAGCCGTCGGCCAGCTGGCCGGAGAAAATTCCGGCATTGCGGTCGGCACCGAAGGCCGCATTGATCCAGCCGACGAGCAGCGTGCCGCCAAGGCCGAACTGCAGATCCTCGGTGCGCTGGATCTGATCATAGTTGCGCGTGGTGTCATAGGTTGACGGTGCCCGGCCGAAGCTGACGTAGGGGAAATTCAGATTGCGATTGAGCGGCACCGGCCCGAGCGTCGTGCCATCGGCCGCCGCGGCAAAATCATCGTGCTGCACGCGCCAGCCGATGAGCACCCGGTCGGCATGATCGTCCACCAGTCCGC
>DASWBL010000168.1:0-10242 GCA_036390615.1 Steroidobacteraceae bacterium
CGATCATTTCCTCAAGGTCAGCGGCACTTGCGGCGCACGGCTTCTCACATAGCACGTGCTTCCCGGCCGCGGCGCTTCGCAGTACCCATTCCTTGCGTATTCCGGTCGGCAGCGGGATATAAACTGCATCCACATCTCGGGACGCAAGCAGCTCTTCATAGCTACCAAGGGCGGCTGGCGGCGCACTCATCGGCGCCGTCTCTTGGCATTCGGCGATGAAGCTGTGCGCACGGTCCGTCTCGCGACTCGCAACAGCCGTCACCGTCGCGTTACCCGAGCGTCCGATCGCCCACCAGCTCTTGCGGGCGATATTGGCAGCTCCCATGATGCCCCATCGAATAATGGAATTACTCATAATGAAATCGAGTGCTGCAGCTCTATGAAAAGTGTTGTTGCTTCAGTATTGACTCCAACACTTTTGCACATCGACTGGCGGGCTAACCTGGCCTAAAGACTTTCGGATTCCACTGGGCTCCAACGAGCCTCGCGACGCGTACTCCTGGCTTCAAGTGCCTCGCCCTCGTAATCCATTGGCTGCGGCACTGCCCACGATGCGGTCGGCAGAACACGGACATTCAAGATTCCGTATCGCCCCTTGTCGCTGTCAAATCGCGCCCCGACATAAACACCGCACCGCGCGCAGATCAAGAAGTCCGCGGTCCTGCGCCCAAATCGGTAGCGCGTCAGCCAGCGCGGATCAGTCACGGTGAAAGCGATTTTGCCGTTTGGATCCGAGGTCGACAGTGCACCGTGAAAGCGGCAGAACGAGCATTGGCAAGCACGGATTGACCACGCTGACGGCGCAATTCCGGTTCGGAACCGCACTATCAACGCCCCGCAGTGACACTGCCCCTGGTATTCCTTGGCGTCGATCCGCTGCCCTCCGCTCGCATTGTCCCGCCTGCAGATTGCGGCAATCAGGGCTTTAGCTGCGCGCGAATCTCTCCAGGCTTGTGGGCGTCACTGTGCACGTTGACATAAAGGTTGCCCGCCTTGAACGCCGTGTACTGCTCATCGGTAAGCTTAGAACCTGCGGGCACGCTCCATACGTTGTCGGATGTTTTGGTCAGTGCAATGGCCACCGGGCCGTTCTTGCCCATCTCCGCCATATGAATATGCGCCGCCGTACCCATGATTCCGGATGTGGTGATGCTGCCACTGACCGACATGTCATTACCGATTGTGAATGTGCCGGAACCTTGCGCGTCGGTCGTGATCGCGGGCACTTCCTGGGCGCCTGTCAGTTTTACAGCAACATCAGCCGCGTGGGCCAGCCCGAATGCCGTCGCCAAAACCGTAATAACCACCGCTCGTTGCAGATTTGTACTCATTGAAATACGCCTCCTCTTAACCTTTATCCAATTTCGGAAAATCCTACCGGCCCTTTTTCACACCGAGCAGGGCCTCAGCGGCGAGCACATAGTGCCAAACTTCGCCCGGATTCTTGTTGAAGGCCTGCGCCAGCAAGTCTTCGCCCCTATCCCGCTGGCCGATGCGGATATACCAGGCGCCCATCTCAGCGTGGCCTGTGTCATCCTTGGGATCCGCTACCAGCGCCCTTTGAAAATAATCTTCCGCCTTGGAATTCTCGCCAGCGTCCGCGTAGATTTCGCCAATGCGCTGCCAGTCGCTGGCACCAGGCTTGCTGCTAGAGACGCGATCAATGATCGTCTGCGCCTTGTCCTTGTCACCGATCAGGTAATAAACGCGGGCCACGGCTATCTGCTCAAATGTGCCCTTGCCTGCCAGGACTTCGGCTTCCTGCAGCGCAGCCATGCCGGCTTCATGAGCGGGTCTACCATGAATAATATCGATGCCGGGAAATTTATCCTTAGCCAGGATGCCGGCGCACACGCCGAGCGCCATGCAACCCACCGAAATGGTTACCACAAGGGCGGTTTTCATCTTAAATCTCCTTGTTATTGAACCGAGGCCCAGCCCCTGCATCGTACCTGAAAACACCGCCTCAGCCGAATGCGATAAGTCGCGCGCGGCCGGACCGTCGCCGACCGTCCGACCCAATTGCGTTGATTTTCTAGAGCGTTTCGACCTGCTCGACGAGCATGACTTCGCAGGAACCTGCACCGGTATCGGTTCGTGTAAGAGAAGTGTGGATCCACATGCCGTCATCGCGCACGCCGTCGACCAACACACCGGTCAGGTGCACGACCTGGCCGACCCTCAGGCGCTTTAACTGCCTTCGCGACCATGGATCGGCGGGTATGACGTGGGTGTTGGCGCTGTGCTCGATCACTTCCTCGCGCGAAATCGGCAACTCCTTGGCCTGCCAGAAATAAAATCGCCCGCCCTGCGTAATTTCGAATGAGCTGAGAATGCGATTATCGGACATCGCGCCCCAACCCAGGGCCAGATCCTCCGGGATTAGATCGGACATCGGGTCGATGTAATAATTTTCGCGACTGAGGATGCGCGCCGTTATGTCGTAGTGCGCTCGAGGCGTAAGCAGCCAGCGCCCGTGCTGTATGGGCGGCGCATCAGGCAGATCGGTTTGCAACGGATCGGCGGGCGCAATTAGTCCATCGGCCGGATGGACCGGTCGCATTTGCCACTGTCGGCCGGCGTGCCACAGTGCCGCTGCAACCAGGACGGCTGCCAGGATTTTGCGCCAGCTCATTAGGCGATATTCGCCTTATTGGAGCGGCACCGACGTGACTGCCCTCTAGCTTTGCCGGACTTCCCGTTCCGTGACCGCGCTCACACCGCCTCAGCGACCTTGGAAAAGCCGCGACAGCATTAACAGGTAGCCAGAAAAAATAGCGCACGTAACCCATTCCCAGAAGGCAAAACTTAAGTACGCGGGTATACCCGCGTCACGCCAATCGAGACCCACCCAGCGCAATTGCGGTAGCGCGACATCCACATAGAGTTGGGCCAGCGCCGCGATCACCACCGGCAACAGTGCTGTACCTGCAACGACGCCCGCATAAAGCCGCGTTCCATAAGACCCTTGCCCTGTGGTGTCGGGCCCGCGGCGTGCAATCGCCTGATAAGTCAGTCGCACGATAGCGACGCATAATCCGAAAAAAGCCAGTAATGCCAGTATTTCGTGGCCCTTCGGGACACGCAGCACCGACTGTGGCACCGTAGCTGCAATTACCATGCAAAGGACTCCCGCGCGCAGCGCCCAAATGGTGGTCGGTGATGCAGGAGAGACCTTTGGGTTGCGGCCCGGTTTCCATTGTGCCGCCGAGCACCAGATGCCGATGCCACACGCCGCAATGCCGAGCGAAGCCAATAAATGGCCGGCTGGATTTCCAGCGGCGGATACCAGGTTCGAAATGGTCATGTAACGCCAGTCAAATTCGGAGGGATAGCGCTCGGCCGCGAGCAGCAAACTGCCCCAGAACGTCAGCAAGCAGAGTGGCGCTGCGGCCAGCACCAACCGCCCGGCGAAGCTACTCATTTGGACCAGCCGCCTTTGCCCAGCACCCGACGCTTAGTGCGAATCGGTACTCCGCCGCTTGGGCTGTCGGTGGTGCGAGCCTGGAACGTGTCCCGACAAGGCCGACTGCACGCCATTTTTCTCGCCCCGAGACAACTCCGTAAGAATCTCGCAGCTTTTGTCCGGCTTGGCGCTAGCGCACAGCCGTCGCAGGTCCTTGAGCTGCTTCTCCAGACGCCGCAGCTCGCCGATGCGACCGGCCACGTGGCCGATGTGCTCATCGAGCAGCGCATTGACCGGGCCGCAATTTTCCGCCGGCGATTCGCGAAAATTGAGCAGCGTGCGGATTTCATCCAGCGTCATGTCGAGTGAGCGACAGCGACGGATGAATGACAGCCGCTCCACATGTGCCGGGCCGTACAGCCGGTAATTGCCGGCGGACCGCGCCGGCACCGGCAGCAGCCCTTCCCGTTCGTAGTAACGGATGGTTTCAACCTGGCATTCGGCGCGCTTGGCCAGGGTTCCAATCGTCAATCCGTCCGCCATGGCACCCTCCGGACAAAATCTTGACTCTAAGGTAACTACAGGGTGCCCAATGCGCAAGTAGCGCTTAAACAATGGCGTAGCACGCTGCTGGGCGATTGGTTCGACTGACGGCACGTGGCCATTGACGCGGCGCACAATGATTTTGGAGATCGAAGATGGCGCATTCGCACGAACATAAGCACGAAGCTCACGACCATGAGCATGGCCATGCCGCACACGACCACGGCGTCGGCGCAACTGAAACAGTGTTGCTCTGGGCCTTGCTCCTGACTGCCGGCTTCATGGTGGCAGAAGCGATCGGCGGTTGGATCGCCGGGTCGCTGGCCCTGGTGGCCGATGCTGCTCATATGCTGGCCGACGCCGGGTCGCTTGCCATGAGCTATGTGGCAGTGCGAGCTACCCGACGTCCGCCTTCCGAGCTGATGAGTTACGGCCACCACCGCTGGCCGGTGCTGGCGGCGTTCGTCAACGGCCTGGTGCTGCTGGTGCTGTCGGCCTGGATCATCGCCGAGGCGGTCAGCCGCCTGCTCAGCCCGCGGCCGGTGCTGGCTGGAACCATGATGCTGGTCGCGACACTCGGTGTTGCCGTGAACATCGTCAGCTACCTGATCCTGTCGCGCGGCGATCGGTCCCTCAACGTGCGCAGCGCGCTG
This sequence comes from Steroidobacteraceae bacterium, assembly GCA_036390615.1. Lineage (GTDB taxonomy): Bacteria > Pseudomonadota > Gammaproteobacteria > Steroidobacterales > Steroidobacteraceae > FEN-1191. The sequence goes on from DASWBL010000168.1 coordinate 4,603, forward strand.
CTGCATGTCGCATCCGACATCCTCAGCAACGCCGGTGCACTGCTGGCCGGCGCGGTGATCTGGTACACAAACTGGTTGCCGATCGACCCGATCCTGTCGCTGGTCATGGCGGCGCTGATCGTGCGCGGCGGCTATCGCGTCACGCGCGAATCGGCACATATTCTGCTGGAAGGCGCACCGTCAAGCTTCGATGCGGCACAGATCGAGCGCGAGATCATGACCGGCGTCCCGACGGTGGCCGCCGTCCACCATGTCCATTGCTGGTCATTGACCGGCGAGCAACCGATGGCGACCCTGCATGCGGTGCTGCACGATGGTGCGGATCAGGTGGTCACGCTCGCCGGCATCCACCAGATACTTCGGGTGCGCCTCGGCATCGGCCACGCCACGGTGCAGTTAGAAATGGAAAATTGTGGCAGCGAATGCAAGCCCCTGGCTGGCGGTTCCGCGGCTGATCCTGTCAACCGATTGCAGCACGGCTGAACGAAAATGTCGCCATTCAATAACAACGAACCGTCGCGTGAGATCCCGTCGGAGCCATCAACATGCCGTTAAGCGACCATCAAATGACCCGACAGGGCAGGACTTTCATGTGGGGTGGCACCGCGCTCGGCGCACTGCTGCTCGTCGGCCTGTTCACCCATGGCTTCGGCTTGCTCGGCGGCTCCGGCAGCGGTACCGATGCGCCGCTCGTTGTGCGCCAGGGCGACAGGATCACGGTTCCCGAGCACTCGCCGCTCCGAAAGCGGCTGACTGTGATCCAGGTGCAGGCGGAGCAGTTCAGCCCAAAGCTGGTGCTGCCGGGCATCGTCGAATCTGATCCGGCGCGCACGGCAGCCGTACTGCCGCCACTGGCCGGCCGCGTCGTAGAACTCAAGGTCGGTCTGGGTCAGCGGGTAGCGCGCGGGCAGGTGCTCGCGGTGCTCGATTCGCCGGACCTTGGTCAGGCATACGACGATAACGACAAGGCGGCGGACAGTTACCAGCTGACCAGTAAAAATCTCGCCCGCCAGGAAGAGCAGTTCAAGATCGGAGTAGCTTCGGCCAAAGACCTGGATCAGGCCCGCAGCGACTTTAACCAGGCGCAGGCCGAATACAACCGCACACAGGCGCGGTTGAAGATACTCGGTGTGCCTGCCGACACCAAATCGCGCGAACGGTTGCTGGCCGTAACGGCGCCGGTGGGCGGCAGCATTACTAGTCTCGAAGTCGCGCCGGGCAACATGATTAATGATTCGACGCAACCGATTATGACGGTGGCGGATCTGAGCACGGTTTGGGTCACGGCGCTGGTACCTGAAAAAGACGTTGCGGCACTGGCCACCGGCCAGGCGGCCGAGGCAAGTCTTGATGCGTATCCGGATCGCACGCTGCGCGGCAAGGTGCTGTTTGTTTCCGACGTCATCGAGCCGGACTCGCGCCGCAACAAGGTGCGCATCGCAATCCCGAACGGTGACTACGCGCTCAAACCCAATATGTACGCCACCGTCACGCTGCAGGGCGCGCAGCAATCGCGGGTGATGCTACCGACTTCGGCGCTGCTGATGAACAATGATCGCACCAGTGTCTTCGTTGCGACGGCGCCTTGGACATTTGAACGTCGCACGGTCGAACCCGAGCTCGAAGAAGGTACGACGGTCGCCATCCGTTCGGGCCTCAAGCCCGGTGAACAGGTGGTGGTGAAGGGCGGGATTCTGCTTAATGATTGACCAATTCGTCGCCTTCTGCCTGCACCGGCGCGTGGCGGTCATTATCGTGACCGTCCTGCTGTTTGGCTTTGGCATTTATGCTTGGGAGACGCTGTCGGTCGAAGCCTATCCGGAACTTGGCGACGTCGCCGCCCAGGTCACGACGCAGGTGCCGGGACTCGCCGCCGAAGAGGTGGAGCAACTGATCACGGTGCCGCTGGAGCGCGAGATCAACGGCACGCCGGGACTGTTACTCATGCGCTCTACAAGCACTTTTGGCCTGTCGCTGATCACTGTGCTGTTCCGTGACGGCTCCGAGGACTACTGGGCGCGGCAGCGCCTTCTCGAGCGCATCAACCAGGCGGTGCTGCCGCCGGGCGCATCGCCATCGCTCGATCCGGTGGCAGGTCCCGGCGGCGAGATCTACCGTTACACACTCGAATCGACGACGAAAAATCTGCAGGAGCTGTCTGAAATCCAGCGCTGGACGGTGATTCCGGCACTCAAATCCGTGCCCGGCGTGGTCGATGACACGAACTTCGGCGGTTTTACGACCGAGTACCAGCTGGACCTCGACCCGAAGCAGCTGCAGCACTATGGCCTTGGCATCACCGACGTGATCAGCGCCATCAACAGCAACAACGTCAATGCTGGCGGCGGCCGCGTCTCCCGTGGCGACCAGAGTTACGTGATTCGCGGCATCGGCCTGATGCGCAGCCTCGCCGACATCGGCTCGACAGTCGTGACGCAGGTTAACGGCGCACCAGTGCTGGTGCGCGACCTGGGCCGTACGACGCTCAGCCACCAGGAGCGCGAGGGCATTCTCGGCAAGGACAACAACCCTGACACGATCGAAGGCATCGTGCTGATGCTCAAGTACCAGAATCCCTCCGCAACGTTGCGCGGCATTCATGCCAAGGTCATCGAACTCAATCGCCAGCTGGCGACGCAGGACACAAGGATTGTCCCGTACATTGACCGCGAGGATCTGGTTACGGCCACGGTCCACAAGGTCGGCCGCACCATCGCCGAAGGCATCGGGCTGGTGTTCCTGGTGCTCATTCTCTTTCTTGGCAACCCTCGCAGCGCTTTCGTCGTGGCGGTCTCGATTCCATTGGCGCTGGTATCGGTATTCTCTTTTCTCAATCTCACTCACGTGTCGGCCAATCTGCTGTCCCTGGGCGCGATCGACTTCGGGATCCTGGTCGACGGCGCGATCGTGGTGACAGAGGCGATCCTGCGCCGGCGCGAGGCAACTCCCGACGAGGAGCTGAGTGAAAGCGAGGTCCGGGCTGCCGCGCTGCAGGTCACCCGCCCAATATTCTTCGCCGGCCTCATCATCATTACCACCTACCTGCCGCTGTTCTCGTTCGAGCGGGCCGAGGCGAAGCTGTTCACGCCGATGGCCTACACCATGGGCTACGCGTTGTTCGGCGCACTGCTGACGGCGCTCGCGCTGGTGCCTGCACTGGCTTACTTCGCGTTCCGCCGGCCGGGAACGATGTACCACAACCGCTGGCTCGAGCGGCTGACGCAGGGTTACCACCGCGTGCTCGGGACCTGTATCAATGAACCGCAGATTATCTATGGCGTCGTGATCTTCGCGCTGTTGGCCGTCGTTGGACTCGGGGCCACCATCGGCCGCGACTTCTTGCCCGATCTGGATGAAGGCGCACTGTGGCTGCAGGTGCAGATGCCTACTGGCTTGGCGCTCAACAAGGCCAGCGACATGGCGAGCGATCTACGCCGCGCCATTCTCAAGCACCCGGAGGTTTCCTATGTCGTCACGCAGACCGGGCGCAATGACGACGGGACTGATCCTTGGACGATGTCGCATATTGAGGCGCCCGTGGGCCTGACGCCCTATGACAGCTGGCAACACGGCGAAAGCAAAAAGCAGTTTCTAGACAAGCTTGCAACCGATCTGGATCACGATCTACCGGGCTACTCCATTGGCATCAGTCAGCCGATAATCGACGGCGTAAACGACATGATTAGCGGCGCGCACAGCCCGCTGGTAATCAAGATTTTCGGCGAAGATCTGGCCGAACTGCGTCGCATCGGCCAGCAGATGGTCGATGTCCTGTACACGATTCGCGGCACTTCCAGCGCCTCGATCTTCCAGGAGCCGCCGATCCCGCAAATCGAAATCAGTCTCGACCGGGAACAGGCCGCGCGCTTTGGCATCAACATGACTGACGTCCAAAACGTGATTCAGACAGGTGTCGGCCAGGCACCGGTGTCGACCGTGTATGTCGGCGAGCGGACCTACCCGCTGACGGTCCGCTACACCGAGGAAGCGCGCAACCGTCCAGAATCGCTGTCCGACCTGACCGTAAAAACCTCCAGCGGCCAGCAGATACCACTGTCGCAAATCGCGGCGGTCAAAGTGCACCAGGGCGAAAGCGTCGTGACGCGCGAGATGGGAGAGCGCAATCTGACCATTCGCATCGACAACCGGGACCGGGACCTGACCTCCTACCTCGCCGAGGCGCAAAGCAAGATTGCGAAGCAGGTCCATTTCGATTCCAACAGGATTCGCCTGGAATGGGGCGGCCAGTTCGAGAATCAACGCCGCGCCGAGGCGCGGCTGCTACTGATCCTCGCGATGGTGATGGGCATGATGCTGATCTTTCTGACCATCGGCATCGGCTCTTTCCGTCAGGCTGTGCTGATTCTGGGAGTTGTGCCGCTCGCCACACTCGGCGGCCTCGTGTCACTGCACCTGACCGGGCAGACGCTGAACGTTGCGACCGGAGTTGGCTTCATTGCGTTATTCGGGGTCGCGGTGCAAAACGGCATCATCATGGTGTCAAATCTGAACCGGATGCGAAAGGCGGGCTTCGAGCTGCACGAGGCCATCATGCAGGGCGCGACCGAGCGTTTGCGCCCGGTGCTGATGACGGCCACTGTAGCAACGCTCGGCATGCTGCCAGCGGCAATCCATACTGGGGTCGGCAGCGATGTACAACGTGGAATCGCGACCGTCGTGGTCGGGGGCCTTGCAATCGCTACGGTGCTGACGCTGTTCGTGCTGCCCTCGCTGTACCACGTTATTGAGCACCGGGCCGAGGACCGGGGCGGGCGCGCGGGATGGGGATCATGAGCGCGCGCGCCCTCGCCTGCGTACTCGCCGCCCTGTTGACGGGTTGCGCCGTCGGGCCCAATTTCAAGCGGCCAGCGCCGCCGCCTGCCGCCGATTACGGGAGTGCACCGTCGCACGGCGAAACCGCCTCGGCTCCCGGGACGGGCGGCGATTCGCAGCACTTCGTGAGCGGCATGAATATTCCAGCGCAATGGTGGACCTTGTTTCAGTCACCGGCGCTCACACGCCTGGTCGAGCAGGCCCTCAAGGCCAATCCGGATGTTCATGCGGCTGAGGCCGCGCTACGCCAGGCGCATGAGCTGTATCTGGCCCAGCGCACGAGCTTTTTCCCGGTGGTGGCCGGAACCGCCGGCGTCTCGCGCGCGGAGAACCCAGCCATTACGTTGGCTAACCCGACTGTGTCGCCGAACTCAACCTACACCTTGTATACATCGCAGCTGACGTTGAGTTACCTGCCCGACGTCTTTGGCAGCACTCGGCGCACCGTCGAGGCGGCCCGAGCGCAGGCCGAAAGCACCCGCTTTCAGCTCGAGGCGGCGTATCTGAGCCTGAGCAGCAACGTGGTGGTTACGGTGCTGCAGGAAGCTTCGCTTCGTGGTCAGATTGAAGCTACCGAGCGTCTGGTCCAGCTGCAGCACCAGATTACAGCAGCAGTGCAGCGCCAGCGAACGCTCGGCACGGCGAGCGATCTGGACCTGCTAGCGCAACAGTCGGCGGAGGCACAGGTATCCGCGACGCTGCCGCCACTGCAAAAACAATTGGGCCAAGCTCGCGATGCGCTGACTGCGCTGCTCGGCCGGTTCCCCTCAGAAGAGCCCGTGGAGACCTTCTCACTGACGGATTTGA